>NZ_BAAAQX010000047.1:0-109283 GCF_039531895.1 Nonomuraea monospora | reverse complement strand
CCCCGCGCGGTGAGGCCCCGCGCGGTGAGGCCCCGCGCGGTGAGGCCCCGCGCGGTGAGGCCCCGCGCGGTAAGGCCCGCGCGGTAAGGCCCGCGCGGTAAGGCCCGCGCGGTGAGGCCTGAGGCGGTGGATCTTGAGGCGGTGAGCCCCGGCGTGGTGAGGCCTGAGGCGGTGAGGCACGGCGCGGCCGGTTACAGACGCGGCTGGGGGATCACGCCGCGCCGCCATCAGCCGCTACCGCCCTCGGCGCCGCTACCTTACTCGGCCGTCATCACCTTCGGGCGTCATCGCCTTCGGCCGTCATCGCCTTCGGCCGTCATCGCCTTCGGACGTTACCAGTTGATGGCGCGCGCCAGCGGCGTCCGGTTCCCCGGTGCCAGGGGCGCGGTCAGCAGGACCGGCATCTGGGCCATGAACCGCGGCTCGGTGCCGAAGTGCTCTTGAGCCGCGTGCACGGCGAACGGATGCACCACGTACGCGTCCCCCGGACCACCCGTGGCCAGCGCCACCGCCCGATCGCGCCCCACCTCGTCGAAGATCGGCCCCATCTGCATCGGATCACGCACCTCGTCGTCGTCGAGCACCTCGACCAGATCTCGCTGCGACCCGACCCGGATCCTGGTCGGCGCGTCGTCCTTGCCGACCTCGGAGAACAGCACCAGCAGCAGCAGCGTGGCGGGCCGCCTGCTCACTCCCCACGAGCCGTCGGCGCGCTGGGTGTTGCTGTCGACGTGCCACCCCCGGTCATCGGCGGGCGGCACCCGCGGAAAGCGGATCGGGATGTTGCCCACACTGCCGCGCCGATGCCACCCGCCCGGTCCGGCGATGGCGTCCAGAGCCGCGTGCAGCCGCGGGCTGGCCATGAACTGGCCGAACGGTCCCACGCCGGTCAGGTCGGCCGCCCACACCACCGGCTGCGTCCAACCGGCGGGATCGTCGGGGGACAGGCCGATCTGCTGCCACAGCAACGCCCTGGCCTCATCCCCGACCTCACGCGGCACCACCTGGTCGACCTTGATGAACCCATCGGCGATGAAGCGCTCGACATCGACGTTCTCCATGCCCAGCACGCTATCGACGCTGTCCACCGCTTTTCGGGCCGCTCGCCGAGCGGGAACACCGGCGACTCGCCCTGCGCTTGCGACGACGCCCTGCGCTTGCGACGACGCCCTGCGCTTGCGACGACGCCCTGCGCTTGCGACGACGCCCTGCGCTTGCGACGACGCCCTGCGCTTGCGACGACGCCCTGCGCTTGCGACGACGCCCGGCGGCCTGTGACGTCGGCCTGCGCCTGCGACGCCCTGCGCCTGCGACGCCCTGCGCCTGCGACGCCCTGCGCCTGCGACGCCCTGCGACGCCGCCCTGCGACGACGGCCCGCGCCTGCGAGGGCTTGCGCTTGCGACGGCCTGCGCTTGAGATGACGCCCGGCGGTTGCGATGGCGCCCTGCGGCCTCAGGGAGCTGCTGGACGTGGGCGCGCGGGAGGGCTCGGGCGGGTGATCGCTCCGTGCGGCGAGGAGACGCAGGCAGGCCAGGCTAGGATCTCGGGGTGCGCGGGCCGCCGCCGAGGGTGGACGGCGCGGGTGGAAGCGGGTGAGACGGCGGATGGGAGAGATCGGGATCTCCGGCCGGTTGCGGGTAGCCGCTCTGCAAGCGCCCCTGACCTGCGTCGCGTCCGGCGATCTGCCCGACGTCCTGGCCCGTTGCTCCCAGGAGGACATCGACCTCCTCGTCCTCCCCGAGTGCTACTTCGGCGGCATGCCTCCCGACAGACTGGCCGCCGAGGCGGTGGCGATCGCACCGCCCTACGCGAGCCTGCTCACGTCCCTGGCAGACGGCCCGCCCTCGACCACAGTGGTCGCCGGGTTCACCGAGCGCTCCGGCCAGGGGCGGTTGCACAGCTCGGCCGCCGTCGTACGTGGCGGGAGGCTGGTCGGTGAGATCTCCCGGAAGGTGTTTCCGCGCGAGGCGGCCTTCGACGCGGGGGACGACCTGCCGCTGCACCAACACGGCGAGCACGCCTTCGGCATCGTCATCTGCTACGACTGCAACTTCGTCGAGCCGTCGCGTCTCCTGGCGCTGGCCGGGGCCCGCATCCTGGTCTGCCCGCTCAACAACGACTTGTCCGTGGACGTGGCCCGCCGGTGGCGGGAGAGGTCGCGTTCGACGTCCATCGCGAGGGCGGTGGAGAACGACTGCTGGGTGATCACGGCGGACGTGGCGGGTACGGCGGCGGGGCGGGAGGGGATCGGCGCGACCCGCGTCATCGCCCCGGACGGCCAGGTGGTCGCCGAGTCGGACGCGGGTGCGGCCTCGCAGTTGGTCGTGGCGGATATCGAGGTGTCGGGCGACTCCATGCTCGCCCGCTGGGACGTGCGCCGGAACCCGGCGGTGTTCGACAGGTGGCGGCAGAGCTGGGGCGCGCCTGAAGCAGGGTCGTGATCAGAGCAGAGCTGTCGAAGCGGCCTACCCGCTCAAGCGAGTCTCCCTCCAAGGCCAGCCGCTCAGGCGGATCTCACGGCGGCCCACCGAGGCCGACCCGCTCAGGCAGGTCTCTCGGCAGCCCACCGAGGCCGATCCGCCCAAGCAGGTCTCACGGCAGCCCGCCAAGGCCGATCCGCCCAAGCAGGTCTCACGGCAGCCCGCCAAGGCCGATCCGCCCAAGCAGGTCTCACGGCAGTCCATCAGGGCCGATCCGCCCAAGCAGGTCTCACGGCGGCCCCCGCACCCCAACCCGCCCAGGAGGGTGTCGCGGCAGGCCGGCCCTCCCCGCGGAGCCGGCCGCCGGAAAACTTACTGGGTGGCGGGGTAGTCCGTGATGTAGACGGGCGCGCCGACCTTGGTGGTGTCCGCCGCGTCCCCCACCCCGTTGACGACATGATCGAGCGTCCCCGCACTGAGGTTGACGGTCATGATGTGGTGCAACCGCACCCCCGCCCGCTGCGGCACCTCGAAGCCGTTCGCTGTATGAATCTGCGGGTTGTTCTGGTTGAACACGTACACCCCGCCCCCATACAGCCGATGCCTGCGCACCCGCTCGCCCACCTTGTACCCGGCCCACCCTTCGACGTCGCCGTTCATCCAGTCGGCCTGCGTCGGCGGGTCGTAGGGCAGCTCGTTCTGGTAGAGGATCGTGGTGCCGTCGTCACCGTTCCAGATGGTGTTGTACTGCTGGAAGTGCTCCACGAACAGCCCGGTCGCGGTCACGTGGTCGCCGTTGATGACGGCGCCGTTGCGGCCCAGGTTGGTGTTCCAGCGCTGGGTGTCGTTGAGGCCTTCGACGCCGTGGTCGGCCCGCCACACCCAGGTGTGGTCGATGAGCACGTGGTCGCTGTTGACCTCGAGTGCGACGTCGGTCTTGCCGATGTGCGGCCCGCCGACCCGGAAGTACACGTCGGACAGGGTCGTCGGGTTGTCGGGGCGGCTGCGGTGCTCGCCGTGCCGCTTGCCGACCCGCAGCAGGACGGGTGACTGCTCGGTGCCGGCGTCGATGGTGACGCCCGCGACGACGACGCCGGGGACGTCGGCGACGTCGAGCGGGGTGGAGCCGTGGACGGCGGTGAGGGTGGCGTGGCCGAGCCCGAGTACGACGGTGTCGGGCCGCTTGATCTCGATGCTGCGCGCGATGTCGTACACGCCGGGGGTGAGCAGCAGGTGCTTGCCGCGGGCGAGTTGCCGGTTGATGTCGTGCGCGGAGTCGGACGGCTTGGCGACGTAGAAGTCGGTGAGCGGCACGGTGCGGCCGGGCGTGAGGCCGGCGCCCCAGGAGACGCCGCGCGTCTCCTTCCGGGCGGCGGGGACGCGCACGTTGTAGCGGCCTCTGGCGTCGGTGTAGAGGTAGGGCTTCTCGCGGCTGACGGGGGTGGTGTCGAGGGTGGTGTACGGCGGGTTCGGGAAGCCGGTCTCGGCCGGTGCGCCTTCGACGCCCGAGAAGACCTGGTTCCACACGCCGTTCGACCAGCCGGCGACTTCGCTGTTGCGGGTCAGCCACTGCTGCTGGGAGCCGTTCGTGACGGACGGCAGCCGGGAGTCGGCGATGAAGCCGCCGCTGGCGTACTGGGGGCCGGCGGTGCAGTAGTCCATCAGCGAGAAGGTGCCGCCGGTGACGTTGAGCCTGCGCAGGGACACCGCCTGCGAGACGGCCCAGAAGTTGGCCGTGGACCTGCAGCCGTCCTGGCCCGCCGCGTTGATGTTGATCGACAGGTTGGACAGGGTGCGCCAGAAGTTGACGAGCGCGAGGCAGTTGCTGGTGCCGCCGTCCGCGAGGCAGCGGTTGTAGACCTCGACCTTGCCGTTGATGACGACGTCGGTGGGGGAGGCGCCCAGGCCGGCGATCTCCGTGTAGTAGCCGACCTTGATCTGGAGCGGCTGCTCGGCGGTGCCGTACGTGCCGGGTTTGAACAGGTACGCGTGGCGGTTGGCGCCCATCTCGTCGTCCACCTGGGCCGTGTGGGCGGCGTCGAGGGTGGCCTGGATGTCGGCGACCGGCATGCCCGGGTCGAAGACGGTGACGTTCGGCCCGAGGTCGGGTGAGGAGGGCGTGGCGGTGGCGGCGGTCGCTCCCGCGGATAAGACGGTGGTCGTGGCGGCGGCGGTCAGGAGGGCGGTCGTGAGCACGAGGCCGAATCGCGGCGCCCGGCCACGGGGAGGCTGGGTCGTCGTCATGCGGTCCGTCCCTTCCACTGCGAGGTGCGCAGTGCTCTGGGCATCGGCTTGACTGCCTTTGAGAGAGCGCTCTCTCAAGGGCGGTCAGGCTTACGTCGAGGCCTGAAGAATGGGTTCGGATGTTTCTACCGCGTTACCTGGCCCGTTCACAAGACGGTCGGCTCGACGCTCAGGCGCAGGGTGAAGGGGTCCAGGGCCTTCGGCAGCAAGCGGCCGGGGCCGAGGCGCGGGCCGACCGGCCGGAAGTCGTACTGGCGTAGCAGCGTGGCCAGGGCCGAGGCGGCGACCGTGATCCCGAGATCGCTCCCCGGGCAGTGGGCGGGGCCGGCCGAGAACGGCACGATCGACCAGTCCGCCTCCGCGCGCCCGTCCAGCCAGGCCTGCGGGGTGAAGTGGTCGGCGTAGCCGATCTGCGGGTTGCGGCTGTGGACGGCGACCGGGATCAGGATGTCGGTCCCGGCGGGGAGCGTGCCGTCGTGCCAGCCGGTGGGCTCGGTGACGACCCTGGGCAGCGTGGCTACCAGCGGCCACAGGCGCAGGGACTCGTTCAGGCAGGCGCGCAGGTGCCGCCGGTCGCTTGAGGTGGCACGGGCCTCGGATCGCGCCCGTTCGTAGTGCTCGGGGTGGCCGGCGATCAGCGCCAGGGTGGGGCCGAGCACCGTCGAGCCGATCCCCTCCAGGGCCATCAGCCAGTGCGGCACCTGACCGGCCGGGCACGTGCGCGCGGTCGTGGGTGCTTCGGCGGCGAAGTTCGCCAAACTCCCGCTCAGGCTCGTCGGGCTCCTGCCGAGGACCGCCAGGCCGCCGGCCGTGGCCGCCGCCAGGTGGCGCTCGATCCCCGACGTCACGACCGCCCGCAACCTGCGCGTCCGCCCCGGCCGGGGAAGGCGCAGGCCGAGCCAGTTGCCCTCGCGGCGCAACGCGTTCACCGCCGCCAGGATCCGGACGTCGTCGCGAGCCGCGTCACCGAGCACCAGCCGCAGGACGGCCCGGTCGTACCCGCCCCGCAGCCCCGCCCAGTCCACAGGACCGGGGCCGCGCCCGAGAACCCCGTCCAGCTCCTCCGCCATCACCTGGTCGATGCGCGGGGCCAGCTCGCCGGACGCTCTCCCCAGCACGGCGCTGTTGAACCGCCGCCGGTCCTTCCGCGTCTCCCCGCGCGACAGCAGCAGGCTGTCCGGTTGCAGGGGCGAGAACCCCCGCCACTTCTCCTCCGTACGCAGTGAGAAGACCGAGTCGCTGCCGCCCAGCACCCGTTCGACGTCCCCCTGCGCGAGGAGCACGAGCACCTTCCCGCGCGGCCCCCGCACGTAGATCGATCGGCCGCCGTGCCGCACCCGCAGCCGCATGCACAGGCGCTGCGCCGCCGCCTGCGCGCCGACCCGGGCGATCAGCCGCGTCATCAGGGGCCTGCGGACGACGATGCCCCTGGCGTACTCCGGCAGGGAGTAGAGCAGGGCGAACAGCAGGCTCTCCAGCGTGCTCGCGTGAGGCACCTCGGATGTCCCCGTCACGGAACCCTCCTGACTTCGGCATACCACAAATAGTAGTTAAACGATTACTATTAGTGAAGACCCGAAAGGCGGCGATCGGTCATGTCCAGGACATCGAAGCTGTTCTCCAGGGAGTGGTACGAACTGCCGTTCCTGCTGCAACTCGTGGCGCTGGCCAGGATGCGCGCGGCCCTGCGCCGGCACAACCTGTACGACACCCGCCCGGCTGGCGGCGAGCCGGCGCCCGCCCCGTCCCGCCCCCGGCCGGGTCACCGCAGCTACGACGGCTCCGGCTACGACCCTCGCGACGCGGACATGGGCCGGGCGGGCACCCGCTTCGACCGCAACGCCCCGCTGAGCCTGACCGTCCCCGACGAGCAACTGCTGTCGCCCAACCCCCGCGAGGTCTCCAACCGGCTGCTGACCAGGGGCGACCTCATCCCCGCCCCCACGCTGAACCTGCTGGCCGCCGCCTGGATCCAGTTCCAGAACCACGACTGGTTCAGCCACGGCGACAACCACCTCGCCGACCCCGTCGAGGTCCCGATCCCCGAGGGCGACCACTGGTACGAACGCGTGATGCGGGTGCGCCGCAGCCGTCCCGACCCCACGCCCCACACGTCGGCCGGCGCCGCGCCCACGTACGAGAACACCGTCACCCACTGGTGGGACGGCTCGCAGCTCTACGGCAGCTCCGAGCGGCGCTGCCGTTCGCTGCGGACCGGCGAGGACGGCCTGCTGGCGCTCCAGGACGGGCGGCTGCCGGACGAGACCGACTCCGGCCAGGCCGGGATCGACCTGACGGGGTTCAGCGACAACTACTGGGTGGGCCTGTCGCTGCTGCACACCCTGTTCGCCAAGGAGCACAACGCGATCTGCGGCAGGCTGCGCGAGGCGTACCCCTCCTGGGACGACGAACGGCTCTTCCAGACCGCCCGCCTGGTCAACGTGGCCGTCATGGCCAAGATCCACACTGTGGAGTGGACCCCCGGCATCCTCGACAACCGGGCCGTGCGCCTGGGCATGCACACCAACTGGGCGGGCCTGCTGGGGCAGGGCTTCCGCCGCCGTCACGGCCGCGTCGGCAGGGGCGAGGTGCTGTCGGGCATCCTCGGCTCGCCCATGAACCACCACGCCGCCCCGTACTCGATGACGGAGGAGTTCATCGCCTCGTACAGGTTCCACCCGCTGATCCGCGACGACCACCCGGTCCGCTCCCACCGCGACGGCAGCCTGATCACCACCGAGGAGCTGCTCCCCATCCAGGGACGCCACACGCGCGCCGCCATAGACAGGCACGGCATGTCCGACTGGCTCTACTCCTTCGGCGTGACGAACCCCGGCGCGCTGACCCTGCACAACCACCCGCACGCCCTGCGCGACCTGGTACGCGTCAGCGGCGAGCGGATCGACGTCGGCACCCTCGACATCCTGCGCGACCGCGAACGCGGCGTGCCCCGCTACAACGACTTCCGCCGCGTGCTGCGCAAACCGCCGGTGACCGGCTTCGACCGGATGACCGCCGACCCGCGATGGGCGCGGGAGCTCGCCGAGGTCTACGACGGCGACCCGGAGCGCGTGGACGCCACCGTCGGGCTGCTCGCCGAGCCCAAGCCGCCGGGCTTCGCGCTGTCCGACACCGCGTTCCGCGTGTTCGTGCTGATGGCGTCGCGGCGGCTGAAGAGCGACCCGTTCTTCACGGACCTCTACACGCCCGAGGTCTACAGCCCGGAGGGGCTGGACTGGATCGACAGGACCGGCATGACCGAGGTGCTGCTGCGCCACCACCCCGAGCTGGCTCCGGCGCTGAGCGGCGTGCCGCACGCGTTCGCGCCGTGGCGGACGCCCGCGTGAGGCGCGAGCCGGGCGAAGGCCCCCCTTCGCCCGGCGTCGCAACCGGTCTGCCCGAAGGAGATGTTAGAGCCACGCCCGTGACCTGCGCGGATCACTGTCCGGTTGGCGGCCAGCTTTCCCAGCGGGGCGGGGGAGCCTCCATCGCCTCGGCGTACTGCTCAGCCCTGGCCTGGCAGCCCGGGCAGAGGGGCTGGTCGGTGGAGCGGGCCACGGCCTCGGGCTTGGCGGGGCGCAGGGTGCCCAGCACGCTGAAGCCCGGCGGGAGGCCGGTCTCCGGGTCGATCAGGAAGGTCGTGACCTCTTTGGGGTCGTAGCTGAATTCGCGCTTGCAGACGAAACAACGGCCTGTCTCTGTGTCGCGCTTTTCCGACATGAATGCATCTTAGGGATCGGTCAGGAATCGAGAAGCGGCCCTTCGCGGACGCCCATAGCGTGACCGGCATGGACATCTCCATTCATTCGAGTTTCCTGCCGCACGACGATCCCGACGCGTCTCTCGCCTTCTACCGCGACGTGCTCGGCTTCGAGGTCCGCGACGACGTCGGGTACGACGGGATGCGCTGGATCACGGTCGGCCCCGCGGGCCAGCCGGGCACGTCCATCGTCCTGCAGCCGCCGAACGCCGATCCGGGCGTCACCGAGGAGGAGCGGCGCACCATCGCGGAGATGATGGCCAAGGGCACCTACGCGGGCATCCTGCTGGCCACCGCCGATCTCGACGGCGTCTTCGAGCGGCTGCAGGCCGGTGACGCGGAGATCGTCCAGGAGCCCATCGACCAGCCGTTCGGGGTCAGGGACTGCGCCGTGCGCGACCCCGCGGGAAACCTGATCCGCATCCAGCAGCGGCGCTGAGGCGCCGGCGACTGTGGGAGGTCCGATGAACTGGAACAAGTGGATGCGCCAGAGCCATCGCTGGCTGTCCGTCGTCTTCACGGTGACCGTGATCGGATGCGTCGTCGCCGTGTCGCAGGAGCAGCCGCCCATGTGGGTGTTCTACCTGCCGCTGCTCCCGCTCGTCCTGCAGATGATCACAGGGTTGTTCCTGTTCGTGCTGCCGTACGCCGTCAGGCGGCGCGAGAGGTGATCGCGCGAGGGGCCGCGAGGCCCCCGCGCCCTCGCCGTCAGCTGGGGCGAGCGCCGGTGACCAGGTAGACGACGTCCTGCGCCACCCGCACCGCGTGGTCCGCGTACCGCTCGTAGTAGCGCCCCACCAGCGTGATGTCGATCGCCGGCTCGACGCCGTGCTGCCAGTCCTTGGCCAGGATGTTCCTGAACAGCCTGCGGTGCAGCCGGTCCATCGCGTCGTCGTCCGCCTCCAGCTCCAGGGCGGAGTCCACGTCACGCGACGCCACGCAGCTCCCGGCCTTGGTGACCAGGTTCTCCGCGATCTGGCCCATCTCCAGGATGGTGGAGCGCAGCGCGGGCGGGATGGCGGAGTCGGGGTGCCGCAGCCGGGCCACCTTGGCGACGTGCACCGCCAGGTCGCCCATGCGCTCCAGGTCGGTGCCCATGCGCAGCGCGGTGATGACCATTCTCAGGTCCACCGCGACCGGCTGCTGGCGGGCCATCAGCTCGAAGATGGATCCCTCGATGTCGGCGAACACCGCGTTCACCTCCTCGTCCCGCGAGATCACGCTCTCGGCGAGCTGCAGGTCGGCATCGAGGAGCGCCGTGGTGGCACGGGAGATCGCCGAGCGGACAAGGCGGGTCATCTCGACCAGCTTCTCGGTCAGTGCGTCAAGTTCTTCATGGTACGCGTCGCGCATGTCGTCACCGTACGACCCGCTCGATGAACGAACCCCTACAGCAAGATGAACTTTCCAGGAAAGGGTCGTTCATCCCCTGATGAGGGGGTCTGTCCTGCGAAAAGGACACCTACCATCGAAGGCATGAGTGAGATGGCCATGAGCTTCGCGGCCCTGGCCGGGTTCGTGGTGGGCGCGCTGGCGGTTCTGTTCTACCGCAATCAGATCGAGGCCCCGAGCCGGGCCGCCGCCGCTGACGGCGTGGAGACCGGTGCCGCGCTGCCGCAGGGCGTCGCCTCGGTGCTGGCCGTGCTGCCGTCGTCCGCCGTCGTCCTCGACGCCCACGACCGCGTCCTGCGCGCCAGCTCGGCCGCGCGGGCGTTCGGGCTGGTCAAGGGCGACCGCCTGATGGCCGCGGAGCTGCTCGCGCTGGCAAGACAGGTGCGCAGGGACGGCGAGATCCGCGAGAGCGAGATCGACGTCGCCGGGCACAAGTTCGGCCAGGAGACCACCAACTTCGCCGTCCGCGTGGCGCCGCTCGGCTCCTACGGCCAGGTGCTGGTGCTGGCGGAGGACCAGACCGAGCGGCGCAGGGTCGAGGCCGTGCGCCGCGACTTCGTCGCCAACGTCAGCCACGAGCTGAAGACCCCGGTGGGCGCCATGAGCCTGCTGGCCGAGACCATCCAGGACGCCGCGGACGACCCCGAGGCGGTCAGCCGCTTCGCGGGGCGCATGCAGCACGAGGCGGCCCGCCTCAACTACCTCATCCAGGACCTGATCACGCTCAGCCGGATCCAGGGCGCGGAGCCCATCCCGACGCCGGGTCAGGTCTCGATCGACGAGTCCATCCACGACGCCATCGAGTACTGCAACACCAGGGCGTCCGCCAAGGACATCGCGCTCGTCACCGGTGGCACCGAGGGCCTGCGCATCTGGGGCGACGACGAGCTGCTCGTCACCGCCCTGCGCAATCTGATCGACAACGCCGTCGCCTACAGTCCCGAGCACACGAGGGTCGTCGTCAGCGTGCGGCCCGCGGGCGACTCCGTCGAGATCAGCGTCAGCGACCAGGGGATCGGCATCCCCGAGGAGGCGCTGGAGCGCATCTTCGAGCGTTTCTTCCGCGTCGACGCGGCCCGGTCGCGCGCAACGGGCGGTACCGGTCTCGGTCTCGCCATCGTCAAACACGTCGCCGCGGCCCACGCCGGCGAGGTATCCGTCTGGAGCAAGGAAGGGTCCGGCTCCACCTTCACCCTCCGCCTGCCCGCCTTCGGCGGCACGGCGGTGGTAGTACCACCCTCGATTCCCCTGGAGGCAGCCACATGACCCGAGTACTCGTCGTGGAGGACGAGGAGTCCTTCTCGGACGCCCTGTCCTACATGCTGCGCAAGGAGGGCTTCGAGGTGTCCGTCGCGGCGACCGGGCCCGAGGCGCTGGAGACGTTCGACCGCAGCGGCGCCGATCTGGTGCTGCTGGACCTGATGCTGCCCGGCCTGCCCGGCACGGAGGTGTGCCGCTCGCTGCGGCAGCGCTCCAAGGTGCCGGTCATCATGCTGACGGCCAAGGACAGCGAGATCGACAAGGTCGTCGGCCTGGAGCTGGGCGCCGACGACTACGTCACCAAGCCGTTCTCCTCGCGCGAGCTGGTGGCCCGCATCCGCGCGGTGCTGCGCCGCCAGGGCGACGTCGTGGAGGAGCTGGAGACGGCCGTGCTGGCCGTCGGCCCGGTCCGCATGGACGTGGACCGCCACGTCGTGGCCGTGCGGGGCGAGCAGGTGCAGCTCCCGCTGAAGGAGTTCGAGCTGCTGGAGGTGCTGCTGCGCAACGCGGGGCGGGTGCTGACCAGGGGCCAGCTCATCGACCGGGTCTGGGGCGCCGACTACGTGGGCGACACCAAGACGCTGGACGTGCACGTCAAGCGGCTGCGCGCGAAGATCGAGTCCGACCCGTCGAACCCGCGCTGCATCCTGACCGTGCGCGGCCTGGGCTACAAGTTCGACGCCGTCGAGGAGTAGATCGCACGGAAAAACCCCGGTACCGCCTGGTACCGGGGTTTTCTCGTGCGATCGTCAGTGACCCTCTTCCGCCGCGGTGGCGGACGGGGTCGGCGTGGGCGAGGGAGCCGCGGTGGCGCCCGGCGCCGGCGGGTAGTCCTTGAACTCGCGGCTGCGCGTCACCACAGGCACGTTCAGGGACACGACACCGGCGTTGGCGAACTGGAGGTCCAGTTTGATGCTCTCGCCGCCCCTGAGGCTCTTGGGGATCGCCTCGAGCATGATCTGGGGCGCCGGCTTGCCGGTGTTGACGAGCGTGTTGGACGGGAGCTGGATCGGCGCGGTGACCTTCACCGTGCCCATGTCGCCCGCCGAGACCGCCTGGAGCGTGTCGGCGGCGCCCGCGGTGTTGAGGATGTTGAGGTAGACGGGGGCGGAGCCGCGCCACGGAAGCTGGGCTCCGGAGTCGGGGCCGAGGATGAACGCCTGCGGGATGTGAATGCCGCTCTTGCCGTACGCGCCCTTGTCGATCAGCACTTGTGCTTCGTTGGGGGCGTAGGGCTTGTTGGTGGTGGCGTCGAAACCGGCCGCGCAGCCCGCGAGCGCGGGGGCTGCCAAGAACGCGGCGGCTACGGCAATCCAGCGACGGCTGGTCACGGGCGGGTACTCCTTGGTCTTGCGCAGGTGTCGCGCGTGCGTGATGTGCAGCGCCCACCATATCCACCCCAATGCAAGGTCATATCCGCACCCCTGCAGGTCATTCGCTATGTCCGGAAATGCGATTCATAGAGTTGAGCGCTTGTCAAGCCCCAATATGCGGCTTTGACCTGCAGTTATGAGGATTTCACTGTTCCGGGAGGCTGTGGATGCGTGGTACCCTGGAGTACAGCGGAAGGGGTACTTGTCACATGACTTTCCAGGTCGGCGACACTGTCGTCTACCCCCACCATGGGGCTGCTCGGATCGAAGCAATCACGAAGCGATCCATCAAGGGTGAGGAAAAGACCTACCTGGTGCTCAAGGTCGACAAGGGCGACCTTACCGTCCAGGTGCCAGCTGAAAACGCAGAACTCGTCGGCGTGCGCGATGTTGTCGGTCAGGAAGGCCTTGAGCGGGTTTTCGACGTCCTTCGGATGCCGCACACCGAGGAGCCGACCAACTGGTCTCGTCGCTACAAGGCCAATCTCGAGAAGCTCGCCTCGGGTGATGTCAACAAGGTTGCCGAGGTCGTTCGGGACCTGTGGCGGAGGGACCGCGAGCGCGGCCTGTCCGCGGGGGAGAAGCGGATGCTCGCCAAGGCTCGTCAGATCCTGGTCAGCGAGTTGGCTTTGGCCGAGAAGACCAATGAGGACAAGGCTGAGGCCCTGCTCGACGAGGTCCTCAACTCCTGAACACGAATCTTCCACGGGTGGGCGTCGGAGTCGACGTCCACCCGTTCTCGTCGAGCGACTCAGGCCGCGAGCTCAACCTCGCGGGCCTGCGCTGGCCGGGTGAGGTCGGTCTCGAAGGCCACTCCGACGGCGACGCCGCGGCGCACGCCGCCTGCGACGCCCTGCTGTCGGCGGCCGGTCTGGGCGACCTGGGCCGGCTGTTCGGCACCGCCGACCCGCGCTGGGCGGGCGCCTCGGGCGCCGTCCTGCTGGAGGAGACCGCCCGCCAGGTACGCGCCGCGGGCTTCGAGATCGGCAACGTGGCCGTCCAGGTGGTCGGGAACCGTCCCAAGCTGGCCCCGCGCCGCGAGGAGGCCGAGAAGGCCCTCAGCGCGGCCGTGGGCGCGCCTGTGAGCGTCTCCGCCACCACCACCGACGGGCTGGGCCTGACCGGGCGTGGAGAGGGCGTCGCGGCCATCGCGACGGCGCTGGTCGTCAACCTTTCCTGAGTTTCCCGCGTCATACGTAGGGACGCGTGAGGGTGTCCTGGCGGGTCGTCGCCTGGCCCGCCTGATTCGGAGGCGGCGGTTCGTCACTGGCGCGGTACGGACCGCCGTCTTCTCATGCGTAGTTTGCCTGATCAGAGGGTATGTGTCCCCAAGACATGTGAACGTCTCGGGGGGAGCTACACATGATCGGCGCGATTGTTTCCGCAGTAGTCATCGGCGCCATCGTCGGTGCGCTGGCCAGACTGCTGGTGCCCGGCAGGCAGAACATGTCCATCGGCCTGACCCTCATCGTCGGCATCGTGGCCGCCCTGGTCGGCACGCTGATCGCGCATGCGTTCGGGTGGGCCGACACGAGAGGCATCGACTGGATCGAGCACATACTCCAGCTCGCTCTGGCCGTCATCGGCGTGCTGCTCGTGACCCGCATGGGCATGGGGCGCGGTCGCGGTGGTGGCCGTACAGGCCGAACCATGACCTGACCTGCGCCTTCGTAACAAAATGCATAAACCCGGTAGATCGGGTAGCCACCTCCCCGTGAGGATGAACCGCTCACCCTCATGGGGAGGTTTCACATCATGACCATCGAATCCATCCTTGGCGCCATCGTGATCGGCGCCGTCATTGGCGCAATCGGTCGCCTGCTGCTGCCCGGCAGGCAGGCCATCGGGTGGATCCTCACCATCGTCGTCGGCATCGTCGCGGCCCTCGTGGGCACGTTGCTCGCGCAGGTGCTGGGCGTGGAGACGACCCCCGGCATCGACTGGATCGAGCTGGTGATGCAGGTGGTGCTCGCCATCGTCGGTGTGGGCCTGGTCGCCGGGCTCAAGCGCGGCTCCCGCGTCTGACGCCCCCGGCCAAGGCGGGATACATCAGAAACACCGACCCGCCCGGGACCTCCCGGGCGGGTCTGCGCATGTCCTGAATCAGTCGTCGGGCGGGCGCGGGGTGCTGCGCAGCCTGCCGGACGGGGCCGGCGTGTCGTCGTGGATCACCGGGTGCGGGGCGGTGTCCTCCAGCTCCTCGTTCTGCTGCTCGCTCTCGTCGGCGGTCTCCGGGCCGTGGGCGGGGTCGGGGGTGCGCTCCTCGTCCTCGAAGACGGGGTGGGGCTGGGTGTCGACGTCCTCGTCGTCTTCGTTGGGACGGGGGTGGACCAGGACGTCGGCGGGCTTGACGCGGTCGCCCCAGCGGACGGGGCGTTTGGGGGCCTCCTCGGGTGCCTCGGGCTCCTGTACGTCTTGTACGGCGGCCGGCTGGACGGGCTCCTGAGGGGGCTGGGACGGGTCCTGTAACGGCTTGATGGTCTCCTCCTCCTGTACCGGCCACTCGGCCACCCGCGTCGAGACAGGAGGCGTTTCAGGCGCGGCGGTCGGGCCGACCACCGGTGTGGGCTCCAGCAGCCCGGGCGCGGGCGCCTCGGTGGCCAGCGGGGGAGCCGCCTGGGGGCGGTGGAAGGGCACGAGGTCCTGCTCCGCCCCGTGGTCGGCGGCCTCGGCGCGTTCCGGGCCACGTACGTGCTTGATCAGCAGTAACCACAGCCACAGCGCCAGGGCCAGCATGATCCACGGCGCCAGCGCCACGCCCACGGCGGTCTGGCGCGCGTCGAAGGCGAAGCGCACGGCGGTGGCCACGTTCACCGCGGCGGCGGCGACGATCAGCAGCACCAGCACGAACGCCGCCTGCACCCGGACCAGCATCCTGGCCGGGCGCAGCAGCAACACGCCGATCAGCGCGATCAGCAGAAGCGCGTCGAAGGCGGCCGGATAGAGGAAGGCGAGGTCGGGCCTGGCCTCCCCGGTGAGCGCCAGCGCGCGCAGGTCGTCGAAGGAGAGGGCGCACGCGGCCGCGGTGAGGGCGGCGACCGCGAGCCCCGCCAGGGCGATGCCCAGACGGCGGAGCGTAGAGGGGGGAGTCACGTCCATGGCGGTTTCGAGCCTACAGAACAATGATGGTCAGGACCGATCAAGGGAGACCCGCTCATGGCAGAGCTGTCGGAAGATGTCCGCAAACTCCTGGACGCGCCGAATTACGCGACGGTGACAAGTCTGAATCCCGACGGGGGGCCGCAGTCGTCGGTGGTGTGGGTGCGTACGGACGGGAACGACATCCTGTTCTCCACCGCGAAGGGGCGCAGGAAGCCGCGCAACTTCGAGCGTGACCCGCGCGCCAGCCTGCTGGTCATCGACCCGCAGAACCCCTACCGCTACGTGGAGGTGCGCGGGCGGGTGACCATGACGCCCGACCCCGAGGGTGAGCTCATCGAGGAGCTGTCGCAGAAGTACCAGGGCACGTCCTGGACCGACAAACCGGGCACCGAGCGTCTTATCGTACGGATCTCGCCGGACAGGGTCTTCTTGCGGGGTTGATTTAGCGACGTGGTAACCGCGTCGAGGCGTTAGCCTTGCCTTCGTGAGCCTGCACATCTACGACACCAGCACGCGCGCCATCCGTGAATTCGTTCCGGTCGAAGCCGGCCGGGCGTCGATTTACCTGTGTGGGGCCACCGTGCAGGCTCCGCCGCACATCGGTCACATCCGCTCGGGTGTGAACTTCGACGTGCTGCGGCGCTGGCTGATGCGGTCCGGGTACGACGTGACGTTCTGCCGCAACGTCACCGACATCGACGACAAGATCATCAGGGTGTCCGCCGAGGAGGGCGTGCCCTGGTTCGTCGTCGCCGAGCGCAACCAGCGGGCCTTCACCTGGGCGTACGACACGCTCGGCTGCCTGCCGCCGACCGTCGAGCCGCGCGCCACGGGGCACGTCCCCGAGATGATCACGCTGATGGAGCGGCTGATCGAGCGCGGCCACGCGTACGCGTCCGGCGGCGACGTCTACTTCGACGTACGCTCCTACGCCGACCGCTACGGCTCCCTGTCCAACCAGAAGCTTGAGAACATGCGCGGCGCCGGCGACACCGACGACGAGTCGTGCAAGCGCGACCCGCGCGACTTCGCCCTGTGGAAGGGCGAGAAGCCCGGCGAGCCGACCTGGCCGACCCCGTGGGGCCCCGGGCGGCCGGGCTGGCACCTGGAGTGCTCGGCGATGGCCACCAAGTACCTCGGCCCGACGTTCGACATCCACGGCGGCGGCATCGACCTGATCTTCCCGCACCACGAGAACGAGATCGCCCAGTCGCAGGCGGCCGGCGACGGCTTCGCCCGCAACTGGATGCACAACGGCATGCTCAAGATCGGCGCCGAGAAGATGAGCAAGTCGCTCGGCAACTCGCTGCTGATTCCCGAGATGGTGCAGAAGGTCCGTCCCGTGGAGCTGCGCTACTACCTGGCGGGCCCGCACTACCGCTCCTCCATCGAGTACTCCGAGGAGGCGCTGCAGGAGGCCGCGGCCGCGTACCAGCGCATCGAGGGCTTCGTCACGCGCGCCGCCGAGGTCATCCACGACGTCGACGCCGACGCGCCCCTCCCGCAGGCCTTCGCCGACGCCCTCGACGACGACCTCGGCACGCCGCAGGCGCTCGCCGTCGTGCACGAGGTCGTGCGCGAGGGCAACGTGGCGCTGTCGCGCGGCGACAAGGAGGCCGTCGCCCGGCTGCTGGCCGAGACCCAGAACATGCTCGACGTGCTGGGCCTCGACCCGCGCTCGCCGCAGTGGCGCGGGGCGGGCTCCGACCTGACGCCCGTCGTGGACGCGCTGGTGGCGGTGGCGTTGGAGCAGCGGAAGGCGGCCAGGGAGCGTAAGGACTACGCGGCTGCCGACGCCATCAGGAACCAGCTCGCTGCTGCTGGGATCACCGTTGAGGACACGCCGCATGGGGCGCGCTGGGAGCTCAGCCACTAGCTGTGTTGAACCACCCGGCGGGGTCTGCTGGGAGCCTCCGTTCGGCTGGGTTTGCTGAGCGCTCGGCCGCCAGCACTTCGCCCAGCGGGCACGTTGGAAGCTCAGCCATCAGCACTTCGCCCGGCGAGGCGCGCCGGTAGCTCAGCCCCGTGGGTGCCAGCTTGAGCCCTGTGATCTCAGTGGCTCAGGCTGACCGGCGGCCCGAGTACCCTTGTTGCCATGGCAGCAGGCGGTAGGGCTTCGGGCAGGCCCGCGAAGAAAAAGGGCCCGTCCAAAGGCGCCGGGGGGCAGAACCGCCGGTCGCTGGAGGGCCGCGGCGCGACCCCGCCCGCCGAGATGCGTCACTGGTACAAGGACAAGGCGCGCGCCGAGCGCGTAGCCCGCGAGGAGCGCGGCGGCACCCGCCGCCCCGCGCCCGCCAGGCAGCGCCGCTCCGAGGATGCCCCGGAATACATCGGCGGCCGCAACCCGGTCCTGGAGGCCCTCCAGGCCGGCGTCCCGGCCAGCGCCCTCTACGTCGCCCAGCGCGTCGACAACGACGACCGCGTACGCGACTCCATCAAGATCGCGGCCGAACGCGGCATCGCCCTCCTCGAAGTCACCCGCGACAAGCTCGACCGCCTGACGGAGGGCGCCGTACACCAGGGCGTCGCACTCCAGATCCCGGCCTACGACTACGCGCACCCGTCCGAGCTGGTCGACCTCGCCCATGACGCCGCCGAGGTGCCCCTCATCGTCGCCCTCGACTCCGTCACCGACCCCCGCAACCTCGGCGCCATCGCCCGCTCCGCCACCGCCTTCGGCGCCCACGGCCTGCTCATCCCGTCCCGCCGCTCGGCCGGCGTCACGGGCGGCGCCTGGAAGACCTCCGCGGGCACCCTCGCCAGCCTCCGCGTCGCCCGCGCCGCCAACCTGACGGCCGCCCTACGCGAATACCGCGAAGCCGGCCTCTTCATCCTCGGCCTCGACGGCGCCGGCCAGACCGACATCGGCGACGCCGACCTCCTCGCGGAACCCCTGGTGGTCGTCGTCGGCTCGGAAGGCAAGGGGCTGTCGCGACTGGTGCGGGAGCAGTGCGACGTGGTGGCGCGGATCCCCATGCAGGCTGCCGCCGAGTCGTTGAACGCGGGGGTGGCGGCTGGGGTGGCGCTGTATGAAGTCGCTCGTCACAGGCGTCTCTAGCGTCTACACTGGTAGGCCGTGCCGACGTAGCTCAATCGGCAGAGCATCTGTCTTGTAAACAGAAGGTCAGGGGTTCGATTCCCCTCGTCGGCTCACAGGCGGGAGGCCCTCGCGATCTTCGCGAGGGCCTCTTGATTTCCCTACGGCGAGCTTCATCTGGTCTCCTCCCGGCGCGCTGTCGCGTCTGGCGGCTATCCTCGCGGTATGAGCGCTCAGCCTGTCCATTCACAAGTTCCTCCGGAGCCCCGGGTGCCGCGTACCGTCGATGGGATCGCGGACGCGCTTCAAGGTGGCCGGCGGATGGAGTTCTACCGGGAGCTCGGTACGGCGCGGCTGGATCAGGCTGAGGAGATTCTGCGCCGGTGGTGGTGTGAGGCGATGCTGGACACCGACCCCGAGGCCGAGCAGATTCGCCGGGCCGCAATGGACGGCACCTTGCCGGTCGTCACGATGGAGGACATTCTCGCTCGCCGTGAGCGGCAGGGCCTGCCTCTTGAGTGAGTATGAAGAGGAGGAGGGGTGGCCTTGCTACTTCTCCGAGAGCGTGGCGGAGCTGTTGGCGGATCCCCAGGTCAGCCCGGCGTTGTTCTCGGCGATCGCTGCGCTGTCCGTTGAGATCAACGAGACGAGGGGCGGGGTCTCCGGGCACACTGCCTCGTCCCAGTGGCCACAGCAGCGGAGGGTTCCACTCGGCAAGGATGGGGTTCTGGGTGTCGCCGAGTACGTCGTCGTGGCGGACGCAGAGGAACCGCACTGCGTCATCACTCGTGTTCAGGTGTACTGAGCGGGCGGAACCTCGCCCGATCTTGCTAACGAATCTGCTAACAACGGCTCTGGATGTTCGTGGACAGCCAAGGAAATCCCGGAGCCGGAGGACCCCTTCCACGCAGGCGCTGAGGTCAGTCTCGGACGACCATGGACGATCTGGAACCCTCTTGTAAACAGAAGGTCAGGGGTTCGATTCCCCTCGTCGGCTCTGCACCAGAAAGCCCCTGAACAGGCGTTATGCCGTCAAGGGCCTTCGGCTTTCACCCTGGGGAAACGCTCGGTCATCGCCAGGGCAGCGCTTCGCGCACGGGAGCTCAGGCTGTGTCGATTGGGGGGCACCGCCCCCCAAGCCCCCAGTCCAAAAGCGAGGTCCTCCCGCTTCGGGCGCTTCGCGCCATGCGGTTCGGGCTGTGAAATTGGGGGGGGCGCGGCCCCCCCAAACCCCCAGCTCAAATACCGCTGGCGCCGTCTCGTTGGCCGGGTAGCAGGACCCCTAAGAACCAACCCGGTCGGCCAGCCCTCGCAGCTCAGCCGAGGCGGGATCCTGCATCGGGAGCAGCTCGGAGACGAGTTGCCGCACCATCCGGTGGTTGCGGATCTGCTCCGGAGTGATGCTCTCGGCCTCCAGCAGCCCCGCCCTCCTCCACTTGCCGACGCTGTCCACGCGCCCACGCGAGATCCACCGCCGGCCGCGCCCGCCGCTCCGCCGACAGCGTCGAGGCGTCCACCGCCGCCCCGGCCAGCAACGCATGACTGGCATCCGCCGACCTCCACCTTGTGCAGCGCCACGTTGACCGGCCCGAACTCGGTGTAGTCGTTCGCCGTTCACCGACCCGCGCCCGCCATACTTCCTCGAATGAGGATTGATGTTCCGACGTCGCTGGGATCCATCACGTGCCCGTCCGGGCGACTGGTGATCGCCGATACCGGCTATCTGCACTTGTGGTCGGGGGACGCGCCACCGGCAGCGGACGAGGCCATGCTGTCCGCAGTAGACGACCCGGCGTTGCGTGAGAGTATCCGCGCCTCGGTTGACCTGGCCGTGGTGGGTCCTGACGCTGAGACTGCCGCTCGTTCCTTCAACCGCCAGTCCGGTACGTGGCTCTATGACATTCCCGGACATGCGGTCGAGCAACTGGTCGGCGTTTTCGCCGAGCACTGCCGGGAGCAGGGGTTCGATGCCTGGCTGGAAGGTCAGGAACGTCGGGTGACGCACCGTGAACGTGTCGAACGCGCAGTGCGGGACGGTGGTTCGGAGTTCATCATGAGTGGCGTTCCTGTTGTGGCGATCGGTGGTCTGCCCACCGACCAGGAGATCGTCGTGACGGCAACCTCCCGGGATTACGGGGACATCGGGGTGGGATGGGAGTCGGTCATCCTGAGGGTGCGTTCCACACAGCCCACATCGACCAGGCTCCTGGGGCATGTCGGGGTGGACGCGGCTCGGCTCAGCCTCATCGATGCCGACGGGTTGGCGTCGTGGCGGCATGAGGAGCCGATCGATGGCCTGGCTGACGTTGCGTTCTGGGGGCGATCGGTGCAGGAGGCCGCTGCCGCCTTCTCGGCTTCACTTCTGGCGCATCCCGGGGAGGACGGGGTGTATGGGTGGGCGGATCTGCCGGTCCGCGAGGCAGTCGACCGTGCGGTCGCTTTGCGGGAGTGGAAGGACGCTGTCGCGGAACGGATGATTGCCATTGATTTCCGGCCGCATTCCCACCACTGGCAGATCATGGCCCAGGTCAGAGCGGCGAGGCACGAGGTCGGCACGATCGAGGTCGGTGGCACTCGGACGATGTGCTTCATGACTAGTTGGGGCGATGGGTTCTTTCCTGTCGCTGCCGACTACGACGCCGACGGACACCTTGCGCAAATTCGGATCGTCCTTGGCGACGGGTAATGTCAAGCTCGACTTGAGGCGATGTATGACCGGTTGGGCTGATCACCATCATGGTCGGGAGAATTGCCGCCTGCGTGAACTCCGAGTCGCAGTGCATGATGATCTGCGTGGGGGTGACCGGGAACGCGATGGCGGCGGACGCGTTGGGCGCGTTGCTGGACCGTTCGCTCGTGCAGATGGCGGAGGCTTCGGCGGACGCCAGAACCTACGATCGTCGAACCATTCACGCGGTTTCCGATGTCTGGGACAACAACACCTTTCCCTTGTTCCGCGCATTTGCCGCCCGTACGTCGTGGGGCCGTGAGCGGCGGGCACGTGCCACCTTGGCGTGGATGGCCGCGCTCGGTGGGGAACGGCGGACGTGGATGGTGGAGCAGGCGGCGATCGCCGGGTACGACTTGGAGTCGTTGCTGTCGGTGCCGGTTACTCACCAGCGTGATCACCGACGGATCGTCAGAGCGCCTCTGGGGGCGCTGACGGCGGAGGTTGCTGCGGAGATCGGCGTCGACTACGACCTGGCCGCCGCCGAGGTTCGCTCGCTGGTGCTGGAACGGATCGGCGCCCGGTTGACGGGCACCCTGGTCGTGGCCGTCCGACGCTGGCATGCCTCTGAACGGCCTGCCGAATTACGGATCTGGCTCGACGAGGTGACCGATGCGCACTTTGATTCCCGTGACTCATCTGGGATCACCATGGATTGCGGGACGGGTCAGATAGCGATCGGTGTGGGCGGACGCGGATTGCTGTGTGCGGCTGATGCCACCGTCCATCTCGATGATCTGTCCGCGGCTGGCCGGGTGCGCGACGTGCGAACTTCGACCAGCCTCCGGACGACGTCTCGTCGGACGCGGCCGCGACGGCGACAGGAGCCGCTGGAGGACGGTGCGTTGGCTGCTGCGACGATCCTGCATCAGGCGATGCTGGAGATCCGCATGGTGCGCTACGCCCACCTTGCCGGTCAGATCCCGGTCCGGTCGTTGTGCCTGGCGTTTGCCGGCGCGGGAGAGTCCATCCTCGCTGCGAGCAGGCATCGCCGGGCGAGCATGCGTGAGGAGGCGTTCCGGCGGCTGGTTGACGACTGGGTTCGAAAGGGAGGGCCTGATTTGGCTCCCTGGTTTGCGGGCCAGCTCGCCAGCCCTGGTTGTGGCACGAATCGAGAGTGGGTGAACTCGTTGAGTTTCCAGCCGGGGGGAGGGGCGAAGTCCGATTTGCCGGTGGAGGCTGAGCTGCGGCTGGCGGAATTTACGCGGTGTGAACATCCGCGCGCCGGCTCGGCTCTGGTCCTGTTGGCCGTGCCGCCTCGTCCCCAGGCTGGGCGGGATGAAGTCTGGGGGCTGTGCGGCTTGAAGCTTGAGAGTCCTCAGCTTTTCCAGGTGAGTAGCGTCGCATTTCACGGCGCCACTGAGCCGCACCTGATGGGGCGTTCCCTCAGGTTGAGTGGCGGCGGCCTCATCATGTCCGCCGACGAAGCCGAGACGCGGGGGTAGGAGCCCGGGCTCGGCTTAGACGTTCACGTCATAGCGGTACCAACGGCGCGGGTCCTCGTTCTCGTACAGCCACAATGTCTCATCTCTGCCGATCTTTCCCTGAGCCCAGCCGGTCGGAGGGCCGAGCAGTGCGGGACCGGGGTGAAGCCCTGGGCGGGGTCGGCGATCAGGGCGGCGAGGCGGCCGCGCGGTGGTCGATGGTCGAGGCCAGGCGCCCGTGCTCGGGATAGCGGTCGGGGAGTCACCTTGCTGAGGTCACGTCCTCTTCGACTGTGGGAGCGACTCGGATGCTCACGTTCGCCAGGTGGCGTGCTGGGTCTCGAAGAGTTGCTCTCCGCTCTGGGGCCTTTGGTCGAGGGCTACGAGTGGCGGTTGACGATCGACTGGCTGATCGGCGAGGTCGAGGTGCTTGAAGGGGTGTGGCTGTCGACAAGCCAGGTTCTGCGGTTGTTCGCGTCCGGTCCACAGCTTGTGGATGGTGAGGTAGAGAGACTCGGGGGCATGTTGTTACATGGACACCTGATGTCCCACAGACCTCACTGGCAGCACGACGTAGCCGGTGCAGCCTCCGGGTGGGACGTCGATCCTGGAGGTGTCGATGCGCGTACGGCAACAGCACCTGGATGGCGGAAAGCTCCGGGTCGAGTTACTCAGCGATGAGGGCGAACCCGTCGAGGTGGTCTCGGGCTTCCTTCGGTTCCTCGCGGCCCGCGACTGTTCACCCAACACCCTCATCGCGTATGCCTACGACCTGCGTCACCTCTGGCGGTTCTTCGCACGCCAGGGGCTGACCTGGACAGAGTTCTCCGCGCCCGATTCGATCGCGTTGCTGGAGTACCTGCGGGCAGTGCCCTCGCGGCGGCCACGACAACGGATGACGCTGACCGTCGCAACCGTGGACGCGGACGGACCCGGCACGAAGCTCGCTGCGACCACTGTGAACCGGATCCTGGCCGCGGTGTCCTCCTTCTACGAGTACGCCATCGTGTCGGGGCTTCTGGAAGGTGTGAACCCGATCGAGAAGCGTCCTGACCCGGCATTGCAGCGGGTGCCGCAGCGGCATCAGCCGTTCATGGGCAGGGCCAGCCGGCAACGGCCGATCCGTCGCGTCGTCCGCGTGAAGACCGTTCAGAAAGTTCCCCGACCGCTGGATGAAGCCCAGGTCATCGCACTGCTGGGGCAGTTGCGCACCTTGCGGGACCGAGCGATCGTCTTACTCATGCTGCAGGGCGGGCTGCGCCCCGGCGAAGTGCTGGGCCTGCACCTGGACGACATCGCCTACGGCCGCCGCCAGGTGACCGTTCGGCACCGAGACGACCACCCCAAGGGTGCGCGGTCCAAGTCCCGAACCGAACGAGTCGTTGACCTCCACGAACCGGAGACACTGGCGACCATCAGCGCCTATGTGATGAGCGAGCGGCCCTCCGACGCCGACCTTCCGCTGGTGTTCCTGATCGGCGGCCGTGGCAAGCGCCGCCACGAGGCCTTGAGCTATGACGGCCTGGTGCGGATGTTCTCCCGCGCCTGCACCCGAGCCGAAATCCGCGAACCATGGGTGACACCGCACGCCTGCCGCCACACCCACGCCACGCGCATGTGGGACGGCGGGATGCGCGAGCTCACACTGCAGAAACGACTGGGCCACGCCTCCCCAGAATCCACCCGGATCTACACTCGCGTATCCGATCCGGCCGTCGTCGCCGAGTACAACCGCGCTCTCGGGCAGCGGAACGGGGGTGCTCGATGAGAGCCAAGCACGTCTCGGCAGCCGCGCTCGCGGCCAACGCCCCACAAGCGGTTGACTCCCGGTCTCCACGGCATTGTCCCGAAGACGAGTACGTCTCCTGGGTCCGCGGTCAGGACATCCACCCCACCTACCGCAACGCCAAACTGCGCCGCTACCGGCACTTCATGGTCGCCTGGCCGAAGATAAGTGATTGGTTCGCCGCACCGCTGGTGGAACGAGTTGGCCGGCTGCCCGGCGAGCCGCACAATGCGCCGTCCTACCCGATCTCGTTCCATGCCCGCCCCTACCTGCTGTTCCTCGCGCTGCGCGGCTACATCAGGCTGGACTACCCGTGGATGTTCGGAGCGCTTCAGCTGCGTGTCACCGACACGGCGAGCTGGCTGGGGATCGACCTGGGCATCTCGGCGTTGATCGAGGAGGCTACGGCACTCGGCTACAACCGGCAGTCGCTGACGCAGGCGATGAACTGGACGGTCGGCCGGATCGCACTGCGCACCGGCGTGCTGCATGTCGACGATCTGGTCGAGAACCACATCCTGGAGGCGCTGGAGGCTGTCCGACTGTTCAGCGAACGTCCCGACCTGCACTTCTTCTACCCCTCGGCGGAGCTCTATCGCGCCAACGCCTCCAAGCAATGGATCACGCACCTGCATCAACTCCAGGTCGTGCTGTTCCACCGCGGCCAGGTCGCCACCCAGCCCCGCAAGCACATGCCGTCATGGAAGCCTCCGATGGACATGCCGCCCACGATGATGGCCGCCGCCACCAAGTGGCTGGCAGCCCGCAGATTGACCGACGCCCCCTCGACGGTGGACAAACTGGAGCTGGCGCTACGGGTGTTCAGCGAATGGCTCGGCGGCAACCACCCCGAGATCACCACGTTCGCCGATGTCACACGCGATCACGTCCTGGCCTGGATCCAGCACATCACCGAAACCCCGACCATCAGAACTGGCAAGCCGTTGGGCGCCATGTCGCGAATCCAGCGGATCTCCGGGTTGTCACAGTTCTTCCGTGAGACTGCCGCCTGGCAATACGCCGATGTTCCTGGCCACGCCCTGATCGGCCCTGGCGACGCTCCCAAGTACTCCCAGCGGGTCCCACGGTTCATTCCGGACCACGAACTTGATCGGCTGATGCCGGTCATCAACGAGATGACCTGCCCATTCCAACGGGCCGCGCTGCTGGTCGCCCGCTGGTCGGGAGCCCGGCGGGACGAGATCCGAAGACTGCCGATCGACTGCCTCGACCGCTACCCCGACGGCACCGCTCGCCTGCGGTTGCCCGGCCGCAAGACTTATAAAGAACGCACGGTCCCGCTGCACGAGGATGCCGCCGAGGCACTCCAGAAAATCATCAACCTGCGCCAGGACGCCCCCGAACGGCCCTTCACCGACGAACGCACCGGCGAGCAGATCCGCTACCTGTTCATGCGGCACGGCAAGTTGCTGTCCACCTACTATCTATTCGAGACCTCGATCGACGACGCATGCCAGGCCGCCGGCCTCATCCGGCCGGGCGGCAAGAAGGACGGGCCAGGGGTTCGCGGCACAGTCTCTGCTCACAGGTTCCGGCACACGGTCGGCACCCAGCTGGCCGAGCGCGGCGCCAAGCTCCACACCATCATGAAGGTGCTCGGCCACTCGTCGGTGAACATGGCGCTGGTCTATGCCCAGATCAGCGACCAGGAAGTGCTTCGCGACTACAAGTCAGTCCTCGCTCCCGGTGCCGTCCTCGCGGGTCCTGCCGCCATGGACATCAAGTCCGGAACCCTGCCCGACGAAGCCGTCGACTGGCTCAAGACCAACTTCCTGAAAACCGAACTCGAACTCGGCCACTGCCTGCGACTTCCCGCCGAGGGCCCATGCGAGTGCGACCTCTACCTGACCTGCGCCAAATTCGTCACCACCCCGGACTACGCGCCGCGCTTGCGGGCACGGCTGGAGGTTGAGCAGCAGCTCGTCCAGGACGCCGACGATCGCGGCTGGACCCGCGAAGTGGAACGGCACACCGCCGTCGCTCGCCGTCTCACCGGCCTGCTCACCGACCTTGGCGAGACCGCCGATCCAGGGGACGGCGACTCTTCGAGAAGGTCTTCATGCACGTCGACGGACTGAGTGAACCCACCGCGTGCTCGGTGCGCAGCGCCGACGAAGGAGGCGGTGCGCGGCGATCGCCCCCGGCCTGGCAGGTGGGCACCGAAGTGATGGCGATCGGTCGGCGTGAGCAGGCCACAGCCCTTGACAGGGTCCATATAAGTCGATGTTCGTCTTCGGGCTTTCGACAGCCGTTCGTGGGCCTGGTAGAGGGTGGTCCAGAAGTCATGGATGGTGCGTGCTGAGTCCGGGGTGGACATGCCGGTCTGGGTGAGCAGGATGCCGACGAGCCCGTTGTGGGGGTCGGCGGCTGTGCGGCAGAACGACGTCCTGATCGCCGCGTCGCAGCGCGCGGCCGGGGTTCTCGGGACGGAGACGCCGGCCGGGGCGCGCTTCGGGGTGGCCGCCGAGTTCCTGCTCCTGGTGAACGCGTCACTCCGGCAGGTCATGGAGCAGTGGCAGCAGAGGCATCGCCGGGACGTCTAGGTCGTGGCCAGTGCCGATTCGATGCCGGGGACGCGTTCGTGCAGCCAGTCGCCGCCGCACTCGTACTCCCAGATGAGTGCCAGCAGGAGGTAGAGCAGTCGGTGGTTGGCGAGGTGGGCGGGGGCGTCGGCGGGGATGCCGTGGGGGAAGTACGCGTCGAGCATCGTCTGTGGGGAGCCGAGGTCCATTCTGGCCAGGTCGAGCCAGGGGGAGGCTGCGCCGCAGTCCGCCCAGTCGATGATTCCGGTGATGCGGGATCCGGACGACAGGACGTGGCGGGGGTGGAGGTCGCCGTGGACGAACACGCAGGGGTGGTCCCAGCGGGTGGCGTCCAGGAGGAGGTCGTGGCATCGGGTGTGGAGGGGTGGGGGGAGGATGTCGGCGACGCAGGCGAGTCGGTCTGCGAGGCGCGCGACCTGGTCGGGCCAGGTTCCGTCGCCGGTTCTGGGCGCTTCCTTGTAGAAGGCTGCTTGCTGTACGGGGAGGGAGTGGGCGGTGCGGCGGTCTTGAAGACGGCGCGTGTACCGGACTCGAGGGTGATGGCGGCGACCGTGTTGGCCGCGAACCCGGACAGAGGCTCATATCCCGTCACACGTTGGGACAGCAGGTGCTGGATCGCCTCACCGTCGATGGCGTGCTCCTCTCGCGCGAAGCCGGATGATCACTGGTGATTGTAGGATCACGGGCCTATGAGTCGAATGCCCACGTTGTCCGCCACCGAGATCCGTTCGGACCGGCTTCTGCTGCGGACGGCGTTGCGAGACACCGACCGTGAGGGGTTCGTCGAGTTCTCCACTGACCCCGAGGTCCAGGCCTACCTCGTCGGCCCCAGCCCGAGGAGCGAGGCTGAGCAGCGTTTCGACGTGGTGTTCGCGGCCGACCCGGCGCCCAGGCGCGGCAACTTCGTCATCGCCGACCTCGCGACGGACCGGTTTCTGGGGACGTTGATGCTTGCGGGCCGGGCGACCGACCGGCCGGGACATGTCGTTGAGGACGGTGAGGAGTTGGAGCTGGGGTATGTGTTGCGGCGCGACGCGTGGGGGGTGGGTTACGCGTTCGAGGCGGCGGCGGTGGTGTTGTGGGCGGCGGCCGGGGAGTTGCCTGATCAGCCGGTTGTGCTGGTGACGCAGAGTGCGAACGGGCGGTCCATGAAGCTGGCCGCGCGTCTCGGGTTCCGTCCTGTGAGGACGTTCGAGGCGTACGGCGCCGAGCAGACGCTCTGTGCTGCGCCCCTGGGTGCGTTCCGGGGGTGACGAAAGTCGGCGTGGTGTAGAGGTATCGGGTAGGTACTGTGCAAAGGGTCGTACGGGCGGGAATCGGCTTCTAGCGTCGCACGGTATGCAGACAGTGGATGTGCTGGTCGTGGGGGCGGGGCTGGCCGGGCTGCGGACCGCGCGGCTGCTCGCGGAGCGTGGCCTGAGGGTACTGGTCGTCGATCGCCGTAAGTCGGTGTCGGTGGGCGTACGGACGACCGGGATCTTCGTACGGCGTACGCTTGACGACTTCGACCTGCCGGAGCACCTGCTCGGGCCCGGTATCCGGGACGTGCTGCTGTATCCGCCGTCGCGGCGGTCGCCGGTCCGGCTCACCAGTGAGCGGGACGAGTTCCGGGTGGCGGACATGGGCGGGGTGTACGAGCACGCGCGCCGCGCGGCCGAGTCGGCAGGGGCGCGGGTGGTGATGGGGCGGCGGTATGCCGGGGTGTCGGTGGGGTCCCGGTCGCGTGGCGGGGTGTCGGTGGGGTCCCGGTCGCGTGGCGGGGTGGCGGCGCGGTTCGTGGGCGGGGAGCCGGTGCTGGCGCATTTCGTGGATGCGGAGCCGGTGGAGGCGCGGTTCGTCGTCGGGGCGGACGGGGCGCGGTCCCGGGTGGCTCGTGACCTCGGTCTCGACGTCAATCGGCGGTTTCTGATCGGGGCCGAGATCGTGCATCCGGTCGTGGCGGGGGCGGACGCTCCGGCGTTCCACTGCGTGCTGGATCCGCGGATCGCGCCGGGCTACCTGGGGTGGGTGGTCGATGACGGGCGGGAGGCGCATGTGGGGGTGGCGGGGTACGCGGGCGCGATGCGTGGGGGTGTGCGTCGGGCGCTGGACGCGTTCGTCGCGGACGCGCCCGGACATCCGGCTGCGGCCGGATGTCCGGGCGAGCGGCGGGGTGGGCCCATTCCGGTGGGCGGGGTGTTGCGGCGGCTGGCGTGTCCGGGCGGGCTGCTCGTCGGGGACGCGGCCGGGGCGGTGTCGCCGTTGACGGCCGGTGGGCTGGATCCCTGCCTGCGGATGGCCGAACTGGCGGCGGCGGTCGCGGCCACGTACCTGCGTACCGGTGATCAGCGGGTGTTGGGGCGGTATGACGGGGGTGCGATGCGGAGCAGGTTCCGGGGGAGGTTGGTGTTGCGGCGGGTGTTCGCGGGGGTTCGGTCGCCCGGTGCTGTGGAGGCCGCGTTCGGGGTGCTGCGCGGGCGGGCGGGGCGGGCGGCTGCGGCGCGGGTTCTGTTCGGGGATGGGTCGTTTCCCGATGTACGTGCGCGGCTCGCGGATCCGGCGATTCGCGAAGGCCTCATGCGGGGGTGAGCGAGGCGGGGGTCATACGGGGGCGAACGAGGTGGGGTCAAACGGGGGCGAACGAGGCGGGGGTCATGCGGGGGGTGGACGAGGCGGGGTCATGAGGGGGGCGAGGCGAGGTCAGGCGGGGGTGAGTGACGCGGCCAGGGTGGCGGGGTCAGGCGGGGCTGATCGTCGCGGCCAGGGTGGCGCCGAGTTCCCAGCAGGCGGCGAGGTCGTCCTTGGCGGGGGTGCCTGTCACCGTCACCGGCTGGTGGACGCGCTCCCAGCCGATCCCGGCGGCGATCGACTCCACCGCGCGGACCGCCCCCGTCGGGTCGTTGTTGCCGTGCACGTAGAGCGCGTACGGCAGGCGCTGCGTCTCCTCCAGGCACGGGTAGTAGACGGTGTCGAAGAAGTGCTTGAGCGCGCCGCTCATGTAGCCGATGTTGACCGGGGTGCCGAGGATGAGGCCGTCGCACTCGAAGACGTCGGTCGCGGTGGCGTGCAGGGCGGGGCGGGTGGTGACCTCGACGCCCTCGATCTCGTCGGTGGTGGCGCCCTGGCGTACGGACTCGAAGAGCTCGCGCAGCGCTGGTGAGGTGGTGTGGTGGACGATCAGCAGGCGGCGCGACACGGTGTGATCCTCTCACGGGCGCGCGGCATGTATGGGGGCAGGGCGAGGGGGCCGAGTAGCGAGGGGGATGGGGCGGCGCCGGAGGGGGCCGAAAGGTGGTGCGAGGGCCACTGAGAACGTGCGGCGCCGACGTGAAGCGTGCGCGGATCCGGCGTCGGAGGCCGCCGGCGGCGCGCGTGAATCAGAATCGACGGGAGGCGACGACTCACTCGGGAGAGCCGACAATGATCACGGTAGTCGAGTACGACCCCGCATGGCCCCACCGTTTCGAGGAACTGCGCAGGGAGTACGCCGCGGCGCTGGCCGCCGCCGGCGTACCGGTGATCGGCATCGAGCACGTGGGCAGCACGTCGGTCCCCGGCCTGGCCGCCAAGCCGATCATCGACTGCGACATCGTGGTGACCGAGCGGGAGGTGGAGGCCGCCGCGAACGTGCTGGTGGGCCTGGGCTTCGCGCCGCTGGGGGAGCTGGGGATCCCGCAGCGGTGGGCGTTCGAGGAGCCGGCGCGGCTGCCCAGGACCAACACGTACGTCGTCGTCGAAGGCTCGCTGTCGCTGAAGAACCATCGCGCGGTCAGGGACACCCTGCGCACGAATCGGGAGTTACGCGACCGGTACGCCGCGGTGAAGAGGCGGGTCGCCGAGACGGCCGATGATCCCGTCGCCTACGGGCGCGGGAAGGGGGCGGTGGTGCAGGCGATTCTCGCGGCGGCCGGTCTGACGGAGGCCGAACGGGCGTCGATCGCCGGTAATCCGGGGCTGGCCAAGGTGCCGGTCACGCAGCGGAACCATAAAAACTAGCGATAGCCGGTAGTGTCCGCGGGCTTGCCCGCGTCCTGCACCTCCACCAGGTACCGCCAGCAGTCCGGCTGCGACCCGTCCACGTCCGTGAACCCGTACTCGCGGGCCAGCCGCCCACCCGACACCGACTGCCCGCTCCACCGCATGACGTCGGGGTCCACGGCGAGCGCGGCGACGGCGCGCCCGACGTAACGGGGCGTCTCGGAGATCACGAAGTGCGGTTCGCGCGCGGCGGCGTCCCGCCAGTTGTCCTCGCGGACGCCGTAGTGGTCCAGCATCAGCTCCGACCGCAGCCACCCGGGCGTCAGGGTCACCGCCGCGCACCCGTACGCCCGCAGCTCATGGGCCTGCGCGAAGCCGAGCCTGATCACGGAGCTCTTGGCGTGGTCGTAGAAGAATGAGTCGCGGTAGTTGTCGTCGTTGTACTCCTTGGTTCCGTCGGTCATCTCCACGACGAGGCCGCCGGGCCGTCTGATCAGCAGGGGCAGCGCGTAGTGGCTGGTGATGATGTGGGTGTCGATGGCGAGCCTGAGCAGGCGCAGCCCGGCGTCGAGGTCGTGCTTCCACAGCGGCGTCTCCCACTGGACCAGCAGCTCGCCGCCCCAGATGTCGTTGACCAGCAGGTCGAGGCGGCCGTGGTCGCGGTCGATCCGGTCGACGAGGGCCCGCACCTGCTCGCGTTCCAGGTGATCGACCTGGACGGGGATGCCCACGCCGCCCGCCGCCGTCACCAGCTCGGCCGTCTCCTCGATGGTCTCGGGACGGTTGTACTCGGACGGGCTGCCGTGGGTGGTGCGGCCGGTCACGTACACGGTGGCGCCGGCGGCGCCCAGCTCGACGGCGATGCCGCGACCCGCGCCCCGCGTGCCCCCTGCCACCAGGGCGACCTTGTCCTTCAAGTTGTTCATGCGTGCAGACGCTAGGGCGAAAAGCCGACAGGGTCTGTCATGTTTTCCAGGAAAGAGGGGCCGAAAGTACTGCCACTGCCCCTGCTTACGGCTCATCCGGGCCCCCTGGCCCGCGTCCAAGGATGGGCGCATGAAATCCCGCATCGCCGCTCTCGACGTCCTGCGCGGTTTCGCGCTGTGCGGCATCCTCGTGGCCAACGTCAGGCCGATCGCGAACGTCGACGCGAAGGTGCTGAACCTCGCGGTCGGCGAGGCCTGGCCGGGTTATCTCGTGGACCAGCGCTTCTTCCCGATCTTCTCCCTGCTCTTCGGCGTGGGCTTCTCGCTCATGTTCCAGACCTCCGCCCCCCGCCTGGTGCTGCTGCGCCGCCTCCTGGCCCTGCTGGCCATCGGGCTGCTGCACATGATGCTTCTCTGGCGCGGCGACATCCTGACGATCTACGCCGTCGTCGGCCTGGCGGTGCTGCTGCCGTCCACGTGGTTGCCGCGCTGGGCGGTGGCGGTGCTCGCGGGCGTGCTGCTGGTGACGCCGCTGGCGTTCGGCAGCAACGGCGTGGTGCTGGTGCCGGCGCTGTTCCTGCTGGGCTCGCTGCTGACCAGGTACGGCGTCACGCAGCGGCTGGAGCGGATCACGTGGTGGCCGTGGACGCTGGCGTTCGCGGTGCTGGCGGTGCCGGCGGCGTGGGCGCAGAGCAACGACGTCCACAGCGCGTTCGCCGTCGCCGGGCTGCTCACGGCGGGCGCGTACGTGTGCGGCCTGCTGGCCCTGCTCGGGACGCCACTGCGCGCGGCCCTTCAGAAGGTGTTCGCACCGCTGGGCAGGATGGCGCTGACCAACTACCTGAGCGCCACCGTGCTGGTGCTGGTGATCGGCGCGCTGCTTGGCGGCGCCCCCGACACGTGGTCCGAGGGGACGGTGCTGCTGATCGCCGCGGGCATCCTCGTCGCGCAGCGCGTGTTCTCCGGCCTGTGGCTGCGGCGTTTCCGCTACGGGCCGGTCGAGTGGCTCTGGCGCTGGGCCACCTGGCTGCGGCGCCCGGCGATCACTTACAGCTCGCCCAGCTCGCCGAGGGGTTTGGTCCAGTAGTCGCGGTCGAAGGGCCTGCCCTCCGCGATGGCGTCGGTGTCGGAGATGGCGCGGTAGGGGTTGGCGGCGATGTGCACGATGTCGTTGAAGGTCCTGAACGCCTTGTCGTCGCCGGGTTGCATCGCACACGTGTGGATGCGGTCGTACCAGTACTTCTGCTCCTCCTCGATGCGGGGCAGGAGCTCGGCGCGGGTGAGGGTTCTGGCCTCCGCGATCGTCAGCCGCTCGAAGCTCGGCATGAGGTCATTGTGTCGCCCGTCGCCGGTGAGGTGAAGAGCGGTGGGCCAGAACCCGCGCGCGGCTCAGCCCCGTACGGCGCACAGCAGGCGGTTGTTGCCCCGCTGCCAGAGGGTGCCGATCTCGGCGAAGCCCGCCTCGCGCAGCGCGGTGACGTGGTGCGAGAGCAGGTGCGACTCGGAGCCGCGGTGGGCGGGGCCGGCCGTGGTGCGGGCGGCGTTCAGCTCGGCGAGGTCGGGGTCGGTCTCGATCGCGTCCCACCAGGTCCGCCAGTCCTCCGGCGGGTTCTGGCCGAAGACCCGCTCGGTCTCCAGCCGGTGCACCTCGTGCTCCAGCCGTGACAGCGCGGGGGTGGCGTCCTCGGTGTCCATGTGGTCGCCGTTGAGCAGCAGGCCGCCGGGCCGCAGCACGGTGGCCAGCTCGGCGTAGAGGTCCTTCAGCTCGGGCTCGGAGATCCAGTGCAGCGCCGTCGTGCTGACCGCGGCGTCGACGAGCCGGCCATCCAGGCCGAGCAGGCCGGTCCATCCGCTCGTCCGCAGGTCGGCCGAGACGAACGTGAGCCGCGGGTAGGCCGCGCGCCCCAGCCCGAGCAGCAGCGGGTCGGCGTCCACCGAGATCACCGTCGCCCCGGGGAGCCGTTCGAGCAGCCGCGCCGACAACGATCCAGGGCCGCAGCCGAGGTCCACCACCACGGGATCGGGCCGCCCCAGCGCCTGCACCGCGTCGATCAGCGCCGTGAACCTGGCCTCCCTGTCGGGCAGGTAACCCTCCTGCTGGCGGTCCCAGCGCGCGATCCACTCCGTTGCGGCCTCGTGGGTGAGCATGAAACGCCTCCTGTAACTGTCATCTAAGATTTGGACAGTCACAACGTAGAACATGAAGGTGTAACTGGTCAATTGGACTACAACAGTCACACGGACACCGTGATCAGAGTGGCGGTGTCACTCGTCAACGAGCTGACCCCCGGCGAGCGGCGCGGGCGGCCCTACGCCGTGCCGGCCGACACCGCCGCCGCGGCGGACGCCGGCCTGCGCGCCGTCTACGCCTCCCACCGCCAGATCACCGAGGCGGAGGGCGCCGAGCTGGCGCAGGTCGCCGCCCGGCTGCGCACGGTCTTCGCCGGGGTCGCGGCCGGCGACATCGACAGCGCGGCGACGGAGGTCAACGCGCTGCTGGAGGAGACGCACGCCAGGCCGATGCTCGAACGGCACGACGGCGAGCCCTGGCACCTGCACTTCCACGGCCGCGGCGGCACCATGGCCGGCGACTGGGCGGCGAGCTGCGCCACAGGGCTGGCGATCGTGCTGGGCAGCGAGTTCCACGACCGGCTGGGGGTGTGCACGGCCCCGCACTGCGACCGCGTCTACGTGGACGTCTCGCGCAACGGCACCCGCCGGTTCTGCTCCACGGCCTGCCAGAACCGCGTGAAGACGGCCGCCTTCAGAGCCAGGACGAGGCCGGAGTGAAGACGCTCAGGGACGAGCGTCGGGGTGAAGACGCTCAGGAACGAGGTCAGGGTGACAGCACGCGGATGGGGGCGCCGTCGATGAAGGCGTCGATGTCCTCGACGGCCTCGCGGAAGTAGGTGCCGTAGTTCAGCTCGGTCACGTAGCCGAGGTGCGGCGTGGCCAGCACGTTCGGCAGCGTGCGGAACTCGTGCCCCTCGGGCAGCGGCTCCAGGTCGAACACGTCGAGCCCGGCCCCGGCGATCCGCCCCGCGCGCAGCGCCGCGGCCAGCGCGTCCTGGTCCACGACGGCCGCCCGCGCCGTGTTGATCAGGTACGCCGTGGGCTTCATCAGCTCCAGCTCCCGCTTGCCGACGAGCCCCCGCGTCCGGTCGCCGAGCACCACGTGCACGGAGACGACGTCGGAGGCGGCCAGCAGCGCGTCGAGGTCGGGGGCCAGGCGGGCGCCGCAGGCGGCGGCCCGCTCCTCGGTGAGGTTCGCGCTCCACGCCACGACGTCCATGCCGAACGCCAGCCCGACCGCCGCCACCCCCGAGCCGATCTTGCCCAGGCCGATCAGCCCGAGCGTGCGGCCGTGCAGGTCGGTGCCGATCGTCTGCTGCCACGGCCCGCCCGCGCGCATGGCCGCGGACTCGGGCACCAGGTGGCGGGTCAGGCCGAGGATGAGCGCCCAGGTCAGCTCGACCGGCGGGGTGCTGATGCTGCCCGTGCCGCAGACGGTGACGCCGTGCTCGCGGGCCGCCGCCAGGTCGATGGAGGCGTTGCGCATGCCGGTGGTGACGAGCAGGCGCAGCTTGGGCAGCCGGTCGAACAGCTCGGCGGGGAACGGCGTGCGCTCCCGCATGGCGACCACGATCTCGTGGTCGTGGATCGCGGCCACGAGGTCGTCCTGGCGGCCGAAGTGCTCGCGGAAGCTCTCCGCCCGCACCCGCGACCAGTCGGCCAGACCGAGGGCCACGTCCTGATAATCGTCCAGCACGGCGCAGCGCAGCATGACTCCGGATCTTACGCCCGGGCCGGGCGGTAGCCGGAAAGGTGCCTTACCCGAGGGAGGTTTTCCCCTTACCCCCGCGAACCGCCCGTGCCGCGCAACCGTGGCGAAGGGTGTCCTGAAGTCCGATGGGAGAGGAATTCATCCCATGCGCAGACAGTTGGCAGCAGCCACCCTCGCCACCGCTGCCACCCTCACCACCCTGGTCGCGCTGCCGGCCTCGGCCGACGCGGCCTCCAGCGCGCAGCGCGTCAGGATGACCGGCAGGCAGGAGGTCCCGGGGCCGGGCGACCGCAACGGCTTCGGCACGTTCGCGTACGAGGTGAGCCGCGGGCGGTTGTGCTACGTCATCACCGCCCGCAAGATCAGGCCGGCCACCATGGCCCACATCCACCGTGGCAGGAAGGGGGTGGCCGGCCCGGTCGTCGTCACGCTCAAGGCACCGGCCAAGGGCTTCGCGCGCGACTGCGTCAAGGCCGTCCGGCACCAGAACGCCAAGAACGCGGCGACCACGCTCACGTTCAGGGAGCTGCGCGGCATCGCGAAGTGGCCGCACCGCTACTACGTCAACGTGCACAACAAGAAGTTCCCGGCCGGCGCCATCAGGGGCCAGCTCGGGTAAGGCCAACCCCCTGCTCCAGCTCCCCGGTGTGCCCCGGGGAGCTGGAGCCCGTTCAGTCGGCGGCCAGTCGCTCCGCCTCTTCGTGCAGCGCCTGGATCAGGATCAGCTCCAGGCGGAGCTGTTCGAGATCGGGCGCGACGCCGTCCAGGACGTGCATGATCGGGCCTCCCTGGAAGTTTAGGACGCCCCATATGCCACAGAGGTTCACAGCGCCTCAGGATTCGCTCCTGAACCGTTCCCACGCGGACTGCCGCGTCATGCCGAGGGCGGCGCCGATGCGCTCCCAGCTCACGTCCCGGGAGCGAACGTGAGCCACCCAGTCGCGTAGGTTGTCATCCACTTGTGCCTGTACGGTGGCGATTTTCGGGAGATGTTCGAGTATTTGTTCCACGGACATGGATTCCCAGGCGGGAAGCCTTGGTGCTGTTGAGGCGGCAAGCCGCTCCTGTTCTAGGATGTCGTTGCACAGGCCCACACATTCGTTACAAATGTGCACACCCGGCCCGGCAATAAGTTTGTTCACGTCTGTGCTCTTCTTATGACAGAAGGAGCAGTGGAGGTTCTCTTTCCAGTCAGGCATGGCCTGACAGTAGCCTCGTCAGGCTACCCCTGACAAGCCCGCCAGACGATCCCGGTCCATCTGCGCTCGCAGAATCTCCTGCCGCTCCTCGTTGATCCTGCGGGAGAGCAACAAGTACGCGCTGAGCACCTGCCCGTACCTCTCACGCGCCTGTTCGAGCTGGTCGCGCAGCAGGTACGCACGCTCCATGTCACCGTGTTGCTCGGCCTCGGCCAGCAGTGCGCGCGCCTCGCCCACGATCTCTTCGGCCCGCGCTCTCGTGCGGCGCAGCACTGCGGAGCATTCGTGCAGCTCCGTCAGGCGCGCCGAGGAGACGATGAACTCAGCAGTGTGCACGGCCGAGCCGTCGGCCGTGCCGCTGCGGAGATCCGATCCCATTTCCCGCCACCTCCCGGTCAAGGTTGCCTAACTGTAGACGCGCGACTCTCGCGCCAGGATCACTGGCGACTCCCGGTGGTGGCGTAATGAACCCCGCGGGGAAAAAACAGCTCCCGGGGAGGAAATACTCATCCCTGAATACCGTTCGGTGCCACTTTATTGAGCGGGTTGGCGGAGATCTCGCTGGTTATCAGTGGAATGCCGAGAATCGCCGCCGTTCTCAAAGCGGTGAGAACGAAGACCCCGGATCCGCCCCCGCGGACACCCGCGTCCGTCACATACTGAGACGGGACGACGACGCGACGTGACTGTGGAGTGGTGGCGATGCAGGGGCCAGGGCCCGATGACGGCGCGTTCGACGTGAGCGTCGTCATCCCCGTTCACAACTGCCGGGCCTTCCTCGACCGGTGCCTCACCTCGGCGCTCGTCCAGCGGGTGAAGAAGGAGATCGTCGTCGTGGACGACGGCTCCACCGACGGCAGCGGCGAGCTGCTCGACCTGTACGCCGCTTACCACCCGGGCATCGTCAAGGTCGTGCACATCGAGGCCAGCGGCGGCGCGGGCCGGCCCCGCAACGTCGGCATCGAGCACGCCACCGGCCGGTACGTCTTCTTCTGCGACGCCGACGACCACCTCGGCCCCGAGGCGCTCGAACGCATGGTCGCCGTCGCCGACCGCAACGACACCGACATCGTGCTCGGCAAGGTCGTGGGCCACGGCAGGCGGGCCCCCGTGTCGATGTTCGCGCGCAGCGCCGACCGGGTGGAGCTGGGCGACAGCGGCGTCTACAACAGCCTGAGCTGCTTCAAGCTGTTCAGGCGCGACCTGCTCGTCTGGCACGGCATCAGGTTCGGCGAGGGCATGCTGGTCGGCGAGGACATCCTGTTCACCGTGCACGCCTACTGCCACGCCAGGGCGATGTCGGTGGTGGCCGACTACGACTGCTACCACCTCGTCTCCAGGCCCGACGGCAGCAGCATCATGCAGCAGCCCGACAGCAGGGACCCACTGGCCTGGCTGGCCATGATCAAGGAGCCCATCCGGCTCATGGCCAGGCATGTCGAGCCGGGCCCGCTGCGCGACCACCTGCTGCGCAGGCACTTCAGGCTCGACGTGTTCACCCAGCTCGGAGCCCCGTTCCTGGACAGCGACGACGTGCGCCGCAAGGACATCGCGCGGGAGGTCGCCGCGCTGTGCGAGGAGTGGTACACCCCCGGCGTGCACGAGCGGCTCAACACCATCGACCGGCAGCGGGCCGGCGCGCTGGACGACCTCGACCGCCTCGTGCGCCTGGCCCGCATCGAGAGCGCCACCGTGCGGCGCCGGCTGACCGGGCTGCGCTGGGAGGGCGAGCACCTGGTGGTGACGGGCGCCGCCAGGCTGGACGGGATCACCAGGGACGACGCCCTGGCCGTGGTGCTGCGGGCCAGGCACGACCCGGCCAGGGAGCTGGTCGTGCCGGCCGAGCGCAACGGCGGCGAGTTCGTCGCCAGGGTGGAGGTCGGCACGCTCGGCTCCGGCATCTGGGACCTGCGGGTCGCCGTCGAGATCGAGGGCGTGATCAGGCTCGGCAGGCTCGGCGCCGACCGCGACAGCGGCATCGCCAGGCCGCGGCCCCGGCTGTTCGGCGGCGTCGTGGCGATGCCCTACTTCACCAGGGACAACGGGAACCTGAGCATCGACATGGGCGGCCACGTGGTGTCGGTGCCCGGCACGGTGCGGCTGATCAGGATGCGCTGGGCACTCGGCCACCGGCTGCTGATGGACGGCGAGGTCACCGTGGCCGGCACCACCCCGGCGGCCTCGGCGGTCAAGCAGATCGTGTGGCGGGAGCGGCGCAGCGGGCGCGAGCGCGCCGACCGCGTGACGGCACTGCCCGGCGGCGGGTTCGCGGCCAGGCCCGCGGTGGGCAGGCTGACGCCCGGCACCTGGGACGCCTACCTGGAGCTGGATCTGGGCGGGCCGCCCGCCCGGTTCAGGATCGAGACCGACACGGTGGCCGGGCCGCGCCGCTGGTGGGGAACGTCGCTGCTCAGGACCGTGCGGCCGTACGCGACCTCGGGGAAGGGGCGGCTCAGCGCGGTGGTCCGGCGGCTGACCGCGGAGAGCCTGGTGAAGAGAATGCTGGGATAATTGCCATCTATGTGCAGGTGCAAGACGATGTCCTAAAGTAGGACCGTTTGTTTGTCCGCTTTTCTTGGAGATCGTCCTCTTCCTGGAGGCAGGCCGTGCACGTTCCCGATGGCTTCTTCAACGCAGTGACGTCCATCTCGGCAGGGGTCGTGGCGGCCGCGGGCGTCGCTGTCTGCCTGCGAGGGGCGCGGCGCGAGCTCGATGACCGCACCGCGCCCATGGCCGGGCTCGTCGCGGCGTTCATCTTCGCCGTGCAGATGCTCAACTTCCCCGTCGCCGCCGGCACCAGCGGCCACCTGCTGGGCGGCGCGCTGGCCGCGATACTCGTCGGGCCGTACACAGGGGTGTTGTGCATGGCCGTGGTCCTTCTGGTGCAGGGCGTGTTCTTCGCCGACGGCGGGCTGACGGCGCTCGGCGTCAACGTCACCATCATGGGCATCGTCACGGTGCTCGTCGGCTGGGGCGTCTTCCGGCTGGTCACCACGGTGGCCAGGGGCAAGGTCGTGGTGGCGGCGTTCCTGGCCGCGCTGATCTCGGTGCCGGCCTCCGCGCTGGTGTTCACGCTGCTGTTCTGGATCGGCGGCACCGCCCCGATCGAGGTCGGCACGGTGGCCGCCGCGATGGGCGGCGTGCACGTGCTGATCGGCATCGGCGAGGCGCTGATCACCGCGGCGACCGTCGGCGCCGTCCTGGCCGTCCGCCCCGACCTCGTGTACGGCGCCCGCGGCCTGGCCAAGCCGCTGGAGCTGCGCGGCGCCGGCGGCACCACCACGACCGTCACCGAGAAGGAGCTGGTCACCGCGCGCAGCCCGCTCAAGCCCTTCCTGCTCGGCGGCGTCGGCGTGACGCTGGTGCTGGCCGGGATCGTCTCCTTCTTCGCCTCCTCCTCGCCCGACGGGCTGGAGGCCGTGGCCGAGAACAAGGGCTTCATCGACCAGGCGGCCGACCACCTGTTCGGCCGGTGGGCGCTGGCGGACTACGGTGAGGTGGACGGGATCCCCGTCGGCGTGGCCGGGATCATCGGCGTCGGTCTGGTGCTGCTCATCGCCGGCGCCGTGGCCTTCGCCGCGCGCGGCCGTGACAAGACCAGGGTGTGATCCGTGAGCGCTGGGCACCACCATCAGCTCTACCTGCCGGGCGACTCGGCCGTGCACCGGCTGCCGCCGCAGTGCAAGCTGCTGGCGATCTTCGCCTTCGCGCTGGTGGTGGTGGCCACGCCGCGCGAGCGCTTCTGGGCGTTCGCCGCGTACGCCGTCCTGCTCGCAGGCGTGGCGGTGGCGGCCAGGGTGCCGCTGACGTACGTGCTGCGGCGGATGGTGATCGAGGTGCCTTTCGTGCTGTTCGCCTTCCTCATCCCGGTCGTCGGGCTGGGGGAGCGCACCGAGGTGCTGGGGCTCTCGCTGAGCGTGCCCGGCCTCTGGGCGGCCTGGAACATCCTGGCCAAGGCCTCGCTCGGGGTGGTCGCCTCCATCCTGCTGGCGGCCACCACGCAGCCGCGGGCCATCCTGCTGGGGGCGCAGCGGCTGCGGCTGCCGAGCCTGCTGGTGCAGATCGCCATGTTCATGCTCAGGTACCTGGACGTGATCGTGGAGGAGATGCGCAGGATGCGGGTGGCCAGGGAGTCGCGCGGCTTCGAGGCGCGCAACCTCCGGCAGGCGCCGGTGATCGCGCGGTCGGCGGGTGCGCTGTTCATCCGTTCGTACGAGCGGGGCGAACGCGTGCACCTGGCCATGCTCAGCCGCGGCTACTCCGGCCAGTTGCCCGTCGTCCAGGACCTGCGGGCGTCCGCGGCCCACTGGGGGACCGCCCTCGCCCTGCCCGCTCTCGCCCTCGCCATCTGGGGACTGACGTGGTGAACTCTCTCGAAGTCCGGCAACTCGCCTACGCCTATCCGGACGGTACGCAGGCGCTGTTCGGCGTGGACCTGACGATCGCCCGCGGCGAGCGTGTGGCGCTGCTCGGCCCGAACGGCGCCGGCAAGACCACTCTCGTGATGCATCTCAACGGCATTCTGACCGCCGGGCACGGAAGCGTCACCGTGGCCGGCACGCCCGTCGCCAAGGACACGCTCAAGGAGGTCAGGCAGCGGGTCGGCCTGGTCTTCCAGGACCCGGACGACCAGCTCTTCATGCCCACGGTCCGCGACGACGTGGCCTTCGGCCCCGCCAACGCGGGCCTGCGCGGCGCGGAGCTGGACCGGGTGGTCACCGGCGCGCTGGAGCGGGTGGGCATGCTGGAGGCCGCCGACCGGCCGCCGCACCACCTGTCGTTCGGGCAGCGGCGCAGGGTGGCGGTGGCGACGGTGCTGGCCATGTCGCCCGAGATCCTGGTGCTGGACGAGCCCTCGTCCAACCTGGACCCGGCGGCCCGCAGGGAGCTGGCGGAGATCCTGCGCTCCCTCGACGTGACGGTGCTCATGGTCACGCACGATCTGCCGTACGCGCTGGAGCTGTGCGAGCGCTCGCTCATCCTGTCCGGCGGCGTGATCGCCGCCGACGGGCCCACGCGCAAGCTGCTCGCCGACACCGAGCTGCTGGCCCTGCACCGCCTGGAGCTGCCGTACGGCTTCGCGATCCCTGCCGATTGAGGCAAGCTGGCCTCCCAGGCATGGGCATCCACGGCGAGATGGGTAGAAACCCGGAGCATGGTTCTTGACGGGACGTTTGGTACGCATTTAGGCCCGCCTTGTCCTCCTGCATCCGACTTTTCGTAGTTTGTGCATGCCCGGTATCCGGGGATGTCGAAGTACAGTGGCTCATCGAGGAGGGGCCCATGAAGCTGCGGCTTGCGCGACACGCCCTGGGCGACGCCGTGGTGGTGGCCGTCGAGGGAGAGCTTGACCTGTTCACCGCGCCGTTCCTGCGCGACGAGGTGCGTGACGCCATCAAACAGGACAGCGCGCGGCTCGTGCTCGACCTGCAGCAGTTGTCGTTCATGGACTCCAGCGGCCTGTCGGTGCTGATCGAGGCCTGGCGGCTGGCCACGGGAGAGGGCGGCGGCGTGTCCCTGGCCGCGCCGCAGGCGCCGGTGGCGCGCATCCTGCGCACGACCGGGCTGGACCGGCGGATCAAGGTGTACTCCGACGTGGACACCGCCGTGGGTGAGATTTAACCGCCCCCGAGTAGAACTTCATTCGGTTTCCGGGTTAGGGTCCGGCTATGGACGTGAACGGATCCGCAGCAATCATTTCCGGCGGCGCCAGTGGCCTCGGCGAGGCCACGGCCCGCGAGCTGGCCCGGCTCGGCGCCACCGTGGTCATCGCCGACCTCAACGAGGAGCGCGGCAAGACCGTCGCCGACGAGCTCGGCGGCGTCTTCGTCAAGACGGACGTCTCCGACGACCAGCAGGTGCAGGCCGCCGTGGACGCCGCCGTGGCCACCGGCAAGCCGCTGCGCGTGGTGGTCAACAGCGCCGGCATCGGCTGGGCCGAGCGCACGGTCAACCGTGACGGCAGCCCCCACAACCCGGCGACCTACCGCAAGGTCATCGAGGTCAACCTGATCGGCACGTTCAACCTCATGCGCATCGGCGCGGCCGCCATCGCCAAGACCGAGCCGGTCGACGCCGACGGCGCGCGCGGCGTGGTGATCAACACCGCGTCCGTGGCCGCGCTGGAGGGGCAGACGGGCCAGCTCGCCTACTCGGCCTCCAAGGGCGGCATCGTGGGCATGACCGTGCCCGCCGCCCGCGACCTGGCCGCCATCGGCGTACGGGTGAACACGATCTGCCCCGGCATCATCGACACCCCCATCTACGGCTTCTCGCCCAACTCCGAGGAGTTCAAGGCCAAGCTGGTGGCGCCGGTGGTCTTCCCCAAGCGCATGGGCCGCGCCGACGAGTTCGCCCACCTGGTCAAGTCGCTCGTCGAGAACGACTACATGAACGCCGAGGTCATCCGCTTCGACGGCGGCATCCGCTTCCAGCCCAAGTAAGGCAGGTCCCGTGTCTGACGAAGTGCTCGTCGAAGAGTCCGGCAATGTGGCGATTCTCACCATCAACCGCCCCCAGGCGCGCAACGCCATCAACGGGGCGGTGGCGAGAGGGGTCGCCGAGGCGCTGGACACGCTGGACGCCCGTCCTGACATCTCCGCGTACGTGCTGACCGGCGCGGGCGGCACGTTCTCCTCCGGCATGGACCTCAAGGGGTTCCTGTCCGGCGACTTCCCGGTCGTCAAGGGCCGCGGGTTCGGCGGGCTGACCGAGGCCCCGCCGAAGAAGCCGCTGGTGGCCGCGGTCGAGGGGTACGCGCTGGCGGGCGGGTTCGAGCTGGCCCTGGCCTGCGACGTCATCGTGGCCTCCTCGGCCTCGAAGTTCGGCCTGCCCGAGCCCAAGCGCGGCCTGGTGGCGGGCGCGGGCGGGATCATGCGGCTGCCGCGCCGCATCCCGTACCACGTGGCCATGGAGATGGCGCTGACCGGCGACCACTACGAGGCCGCCCGCCTGTACGAGCTCGGCCTGGTCAACCGGATCACCGAGCCCGGCGCGGCCCTGGAGGGCGCGCTGGAGCTGGCCGGGAAGATCGCCGCCAACGCCCCGCTGGCACTCGCCGCGACCAAGAAGATCGTGATCGAGTCGCAGGACTGGTCGCTGGAGGAGATGTTCGAGAAGCAGGCCACGATCATCAACCCGGTCTTCGGTTCGAAGGACGCCATGGAGGGCGCCGCCGCTTTCGCCGAGAAGCGCGCGCCCCAGTGGAAGGGCGAATGACCGTTCCCCTCCCGTCTCCCTCAAGGAACGGGAGGGGGCTCCTTTAGCGCGCGCATAGCTCCGCCTGGATACGGTAAAGAAAGAGGAGACAAGTTACCGGGAGAGCGCATGAGCGACTATTCGGGTTCCAGGTTCGAGTCCGCCAAGCGTGGCGCCGGGGCGCTCCTCTCCGGCGCGCTCAGCGCGTTGCTCATCGTGGTCGGCATGGTCGCGGTCATGTGGGTGGTCGAGGGTGTCGACTTCTTCGTGGACGGCGCGCTCGACTACCAGTTCGGCATCGTCGGCTGGGATCCCGAGGGCTTGGTGGGCATCCTGTTCGCGCCCTTCCTGCACGGCGGCTTCGGCCACCTGATGGCCAACTCGGTGCCGCTGCTGGTGCTGGGCTTCCTGGCCGGGCTGCGTGACGTGCGCAAGTTCCTCTGGGCCACCGTGCTGATCATCTTCATCGGCGGCCTCGGCACCTGGGTGACCAGCCCCATGGTCCTGACGATCGGGGCGAGCGGGCTGGTGTTCGGCTACTTCGGCTACATCCTGGCGCGCGGCCTGTTCGACCGCAGGCTCCTCGACATCGTCATCGGCATCGGCGTGGGCGTCGCGTACTGGGGGATCCTGGCGGGGCTGCTGCCGAACCAGCAGGGCATCTCCTGGCAGGGGCACCTGTTCGGGCTCATCGGCGGTGTGGTGGCCGCCTGGGTGCTGCGGCGCAAGCGGCGCGAGGTGGCGCCGGCCAACCCGTACTCGTTCTGATAAGAAATGTCCAACTTTCTTCCTGCGTCGGGTCCTTAGCCCGAACGAGGGCATGCGTCGGTCAGAGCTGCTGAAGGACGGGAGCGCTGACCATGTCGAACAAGATGCGCATTGCCTTTGCTCTGCTCGCGGGGTACATCCTCGGGCGGCGCCGCAAGCTGCGGATGGCCGCGGCGCTGGCCGCCGCTGGGCTGGCCGGTCGGGCGCGCGGCGGCAAGGGCGTCGCTGGTGGAGTCGGCTTGCTGTCGCAGGGGATCAAGGGGCTCACCTCCTCCGCGGACGTGGCGCCGATCGTCGACCGCCTGCGTGGCGACCTCCTGAACGTCGGCAAGGCGGCGGCGGTGGCCGCGGCGGGCAGGCAGATCGACTCCCTGAGCGACAAACTGCACGATCGCGCCGAGGCGCTGCGGTCGCCGGGGACTGCGTCCGGCGATGACGCGGATCAAGCGGACGCTCCCGAGGACGCCCAGGACGATCAGGACGCCCAGGGCCCGCAGGACGCCCAGGACTCGCAGGACGCCCGCGACTCGCAGGACTCGCGGGACGCTCGGGACTCGCGGGACGAGGCTGAGGACGACGGCGACCAGGACCAGGGCCGGGAGCCGGAAGATCGCGAGAGGCCACAGCGGCGGCCCCGCGTGCTGCGGCGGACCCACCGGGCTGTGAGGGGGAACACCCATGGCTGAGGCAGAACCGGGACGCGTCAGGAGGGCCGCCCACGTGGCCGGCCGGGCCGGGACGGGAACCGCCAGGAAGGCCGCGGGCGCGGGCAGACGCCTGGCCGCCGCGGCACGGCGCACGGAGGACCCGCCGGACCGCGCGAAGAACGAGGACCCGCCGGACCGTGCGGCGAAGAACGAGGACCCGCCGGACCGCGCGGCGAAGAACGAGGACCCGCCGGACCCCGCGCCGAAGGACAAGGACGAGCAGCCGGACGAGCAGACGGAGTCTGAGGCGGAGGACACCGGTGGAGGCGTGCTCGGCACGGCGAAGCAGGCCGCCGGCGGGCTGGCAGGCGCCGCCAAGGGCACCACGCGGGCCGTGGCGGGCGTGGCGAAGGAGGCCGGGCAGGAGATCGTCAAGAGCCTGCCCACGGACCGGCTCAAGCAGGAGGCGCAGAACCTCCTGCACGCCGCGGCAGGCCGCGTGCTGGCCCGCGCGGAGGACAAGCTGGAAGACCTGACCGGCCGGCTGTCCGACTACGCCGAGGGCAAGGGCTCCAGCCTCCTGGGTGCGGTGACCGGCTCAGGCGGCGGCGGCTCGGGTCTGGTGAGCGGAGCGATCAAGGGCGGCCTCACAGGCGGCCTCAAGGGTGGCCTCAAGGGCGGTCTGAAGGGCTTGATGCAGAAGCTCACCGGCAAGGGCGACAAGGGAAACCGGAAGATCACCAACATCATCGAGACGATCGACATCGGCGCTCCCCGCCGCCTGGTCTACAACCAGTGGACCCAGTTCGAGGACTTCCCGTCGTTCATGAAGAAGGTCGAGAACGTCAAGCGGGAGTCGGACCAGGACTCCTCCTGGAAGGCCCAGGTGTTCTGGTCGCACAGGAACTGGAAGGCGCACATCGTCGAGCAGCTCCCGGACCAGCGCATCATCTGGCGCTCGGAGGGCCCGAAGGGGTTCGTCGACGGCGCGGTGACCTTCCACGAGATCACCGATGACCTCACCCGCGTCCTGGTGGTCCTCGAGTACCACCCGCAGGGCCTGTTCGAGAAGACCGGCAACCTGTGGCGCGCCCAGGGGCGCCGCGCCCGGCTGGAGCTCAAGCACTTCAGGCGGCACGTGATGGCCCACCTCCTGCTGCATCCCGACGACGTCGGTGATGGCTGGCGCGGCGAGATCCGCGACGGCGAGGTCGTCAAGGATCACGAGACGGCCATGGAGGAGGAGCGCGCCGCCGAGGAAGAGCCGGAGGACGAGGAGCCCGAAGAGGAGCCCGAAGAGGAATACGAGGAGGAGCCGGAAGAGGAGGAGGACGAGTACGAGGAGGAGCCGGAGGAAGAGGAAGAAGAGGAGCCCGCCCCCCGGCCCAGGAGCCGCCGCTAGAGGTGGGAGCGCGTGTGCTCGGCCGGTGACGTGGCCAGCAGCCGGTCGATGTAGGCCAGCCCGATGGCCGAGACCACGAACGCCAGGTGCATCACGGTCTGCCACATCATCTTGTCGTTGGGCGTCGTCTGCGCCCGGATGAACGTCTGCAGCAGGTGCACCGACGAGATGCCGATGATGGCCGTGGCCAGCTTGACCTTCAGCACGTTCGCGTTGACGTGGGAGAGCCACTCGGGCTCGTCGGGGTGGTCGTTGAGGTCGATGCGGGAGACGAACGTCTCGTAGCCCCCGATGATCACCATGATCAGCAGGTTCGAGATCATCACCACGTCGATGAGCGCCAGCACCGTGAGCATGACCACGACCTCGCGGGAGGGCGTCCCCGCGACCGGAGCGTGCAGGAACACGGTCTCGATGAGGTGCCACAGCTCCAGCGCGAACTGGTACACGTACACGGCCTGGGCCACGATGAGGCCCAGGTAGAGCGGGACCTGGAGCCAGCGGCTGGCGAACATCAGGTAACCGAGGCTCTTCGGCCGGGCGGTCCCCGGGCCGAAGGCGGGCTTAGGGGGCAAGAAGGTTTCCTACGTGTCGAACCGGAGGGGAAGCACGGCGGCCAGCACCGGCGGGCCGCCGGTGCTGGCCGGGTTCGCGTGACGCGTCGAAAGTGACTAGAGGCGCTCGACCACGTAGTCGACGCAGGTCGTCAGGGCCTCGACGTCGGCCGGGTCGATGGCCGGGAACATCGCGATGCGCAGCTGGTTGCGGCCCAGCTTGCGGTAAGGCTCGGTGTCGACGATGTCGTTGGCGCGCAGCACCTTGGCCACGGCCGCAGCGTCGACGGAGTCGGCGAAGTCGATCGTGCCGACCACCTGGGAGCGGAACTCGGGAGCGGCGAACGGCGTGGCGTAGGCCGACTTCTCCGCCCAGGTGTAGAGGCGCTGGCTGGACTCGCCGGTGCGGGCGGTGGTCCAGGCCAGGCCGCCGTTGCCGTTCATCCAGTCGAGCTGGTCGGCCAGCAGGAAGAGGGTGGCCACCGCCGGGGTGTTGTAGGTCTGGTCCTTGGCGGAGTTGTCGATCGCGACCGGCAGGCTGAAGAACTCGGGCACGTACCGGCCGCTCCCGGCGATCTCCTCGACCCTGGCCAGGGCGCGCGGCGACATGATGGCGATCCACAGGCCGCCGTCGGAGGCGAAGCTCTTCTGCGGCGCGAAGTAGTAGACGTCGGTCTCGGCGATGTCGACGGGCAGGCCGCCGGCGCCGGAGGTGGCGTCCACAAGCACCAGCGAGTCGTCGGAGCCGACGCGCTTGATCGGCATGGCCACGCCGGTCGAGGTCTCGTTGTGGGTCAGCGCGTAGACGTCGACGCCGTCCTCGGCGACCGCCTCGGGGTGGGTGCCGACCTCGGACTTGATGACGCTCGGCTCGCCCAGCCAGGGCGCCTTCTTGGCGACCGTGGCGAACTTCGAGGAGAACTCGCCGAACGACAGGTGCTGGGACTTCTCGCGGATGAGCCCGAAGGCGGCGATGTCCCAGAACGCGGTGGTGCCGCCGTTGCCCAGCACGACCTGGTAGCCCTCCGGCAGCGAGAACAGGTCGGCGAGACCGGAGCGCACGCGGCCGACCAGGTTCTTGACCGGCTTCTGGCGGTGCGAGGTGCCCATGAGGCTCGCGCCGGAGGCGGCGAGCGCGGCCAGCTGCTCGGTGCGAACCTTCGAGGGCCCGCAGCCGAAGCGGCCGTCGGCGGGCTTGATGTCAGCGGGAATAACGATGTCAGCCACGTAACGGAGCCTACCGACCTGCGCCGACTGGCTCGCACTCGGTCCGGACTTTGAGACCGGTGAAACTTTCACCTCACGTGCCAGGTCAGCGGTTCCTGTCTGACCGGAAACTTGACGAAACGTCCGGCAGATTTCACTTTCCAGGCAAGCCGCAAGAGGCGTTGATGGCCATGGAAGACGCGGACGTCCTCACCGCCAGAGAGCTGGAGATCCTCTCCCTGACCGGTTCAGGCCACAGTGCCCAGGAGATCGCGGACCTGCTGCGGCTCTCCCGCTGCGCGGTGGAGAACCACCGGCGGCGCATCTACCGCAAGCTCGGCGTGGCGGGCCAGGGACAGGCCGTCTTCCGCGGCCTCGGCCTGCTGGAGCCCGACGGCGCGCCGGCGGTGGAGCGGTCACGGGGCAGGGAGCTGGTCGTCGTGCACGCCAGGTGCCCGATCGCCGGCGAGGTGGTGACGCGGGCGGTGATCGGCGCGGGGCGGGCGCTGGCGGCCGTGCGCGGCCCGCTGCCGTACGACGAGGAGATGCAGGCCAGCCGGCTCACGGCGGTGCTCGTGGACCCCGTCGCCGACGACTGGGCGCTGCCGGGACGGCTCGGGGCCCGCACGATCGCCGTCCCGTCCGCGCCGCCTGGGCCGTGCACGGTGACCGACGCGGTGGCGCGGGGCGCGTACGCGGTGCTGTGGCTGGGGGACGTGCCCGGCCACCTGTGCGCGGTGCTGGACCTGGTGGCGGCTGAGTACCTGGTGGTCGGGGCGGGCATGGTGCAGCGGTTCGGCCCCGCGCCGCGGCTCACCGGGCGCGAGAGCGAGGTGCTGGCCTCCATCGCGCGCGGCGACACCATCAAGCTGACCGCCCGCCTGCTCGGCATCGCGGGCAAGACCGTGGAGAGCACCAGGGCCAGGCTGTTCGTGAAGCTCGGCGCGCGCAACCGGTCGGAGGCGCTGACGAACGCGTACCGCGCGGGGCTGCTGCCGCCGGGGCCGCCGGGCGGGCGGCCCCGGCGCAGGTTCACTGGCCGCGGCTCGTCGGATCGACCCGGGCGAAAGTGAGCAGGTCCACCATCCTGAAGTCGCCCGACGGGCCCGAGCGGCGCGGCAGCGTGGGCCGCCAGGACGGGTTGCCGTTCAGGAACGAGCCGGGATCGAGCTGCAGCAGCCCGATGAAGACCTCGCCCACGATCCGCGCGCCCACCCCGGCCAGCCTGAGGCCGCCGGCGAGCACCTCGGCCTCCTTGAGCACGTAGTACCAGAGCGGGGTGCTGGCGGGCAGCCCGTGCCCGATCGCCTGCAGCTCGGGGAAGTGCTGCGCCTCCAGCGCCTGCACGCCGATGGCGCGTGCGATGTTCTGCCCGGACGGCAGCGACCAGGTGACGTGCCGCAGCAGGTTGCGCTGCGCCAGCGAGGTCGGCGGGTCCGCGGACGGGATCGCGGCCAGCGGCAGGTTGAACAGCGGCGTGGACAGCTTGGAGTCGATGCGCTTGTTCGGCCGCACCTCGCCGTCGCCGAAGTCGAAGAACGTCTGCCAGCCGATGAACCGCCTGGGCGCCCTGGCGCCGCCGCGCAGGTCCACCGGGTCGGCCTGGCCCTGGCCCGCGGGGTCGAAGATGAAGCCGAAGAAGGCCGTCCCGTCAGGGTTGCCCGCCAGGTTCGCCCGGTACGACGGCCGTACCATGCTGTGCCCGAACCGGTAGGCCGCGCCCTGGAACTCGACGGGGATGAACTGCTGCCCGGCGACCGGGCGGTAGAAGCGGCGCCCGTTCGCCAGGATGTCGTTGACGACGCTCTGGCCGATGATCTGCGGCAGGAACTCCTTGAGCACCAGCCACTGGTAGTGCCACCTGACCTGCTGCCTGGCGGCCTCGAACACGTTGCCCTGCTGCCCCGACGCGCGCAGGTGGTCCACCACCCGGTTGTGGAAGCGCAGGAACGCGGCGTGCAGGCCGCTGATGATCAGGTTCTCGTCGTTGCGGGGGTCGGGGATGATCGCCGTGCGGTTGGCCCTGCGCGGCAGGTCCTCGAACCGGCCGCCGCTCTCCAGGCGCAGCTTGGCGGTGTCGGCGGGGTCGTAGAACTGCGGGTCGGCGGCGGGGCCCCGGCCGTACACGGTGTCCAGGTCGAAGTCGGGCGTCCTGGCGTTCGGCGACTGCTCGGGCGCGGTCGGCACGCCGAGCGGGGATTCCTGGTCGAACGTCATGTCGTGGTCGATGAACTGGCCGAAGAACGTCGTACCGGCCGTGTGGGTGGTGTTGTCGACGTTGTTCGGGCTCAGCTCCGGGTTGGTGATCAGCCGGATCGGGCCCTCCTGCAGCGGGTCCCTGGCGTCGATCAGGCCGCCGGGGCGGCCCATCTCCATCAGGGCGGTGCGCAGTGAGGGGGCGTTGAGGTCGGCGAACGGGGCCAGGTTGAAGACCCGTCCGAACAGGTCGGGGGAGGTGGCCAGGCCGCCCGCCCTGGCGGTGACGACCTTCGCGAGGGCCTCCGCGGGGGTGAGCGTGAGGGCTGCGGCCCCGGCTCCGACGCCGGTGAGGAAGCCGCGCCTGGTTAAACCTGATGTGGGCTCGTCCTTGGCCATGACGTGCATCCTTACTGACCTCGCACCGGAGGAGGGCAGGCGTGCGCAGCCGTCAGCTACCTGCTCGTGGGAGGCCTGGGGGGTATCTGCCGTAAGGCTGATCCCTTGACTGGAACGGGTCAAGGAACCACTTTCCCCTAGTGGTCTTTCGTCCCCCGGAAACGCGAAACGGCTACCGCGGCGGCCTGAGCCGCACGGTAGCCGCCACACGGAAATCAGTACTTGCCGACGACCTCGTCGGCGCCCGCCAGCTCGCTGAGCGGGCGCGAGGTGGGGCCGGTGTAGATGGCGCTCGGGCGGACCAGCCTGCCCGTGCGCTTCTGCTCCAGGATGTGCGCGGCCCAGCCGGCCGTGCGCGCGCAGGTGAACATCGAGGTGAACATGTGGGAGGGCACCTCGGCGAAGTCCAGCACCACGGCGGCCCAGTACTCCACGTTCGTGGCCAGCACGCGGTCCGGCTTGCGGGCGTGCAGTTCCTCCAGCGCGGCCTGCTCCAGCGCCGCCGCGACCTCGTAGCGGGGCGCGTCGAGCTCCTTGGCCGTACGCCGCAGCACGCGGGCGCGCGGGTCCTCGGCGCGGTAGACGCGGTGGCCGAAGCCCATGAGCCGGTTGCCCTTGTCGAGCTCGCTCTGGACGTACTTCTTGGCGTCGCCGAGCTGCTCGACGCCCTCGATCATGTGCAGGACGCGCGCGGGCGCGCCGCCGTGCAGCGGGCCGGACATGGCGCCCACGGCCCCGGAGAGCGCGGCGGCCACGTCGGCGCCGGTGGAGGCGATGACGCGGGCGGTGAACGTCGAGGCGTTCATGCCGTGCTCGGCGGCGGAGGTCCAGTAGGCGTCGATGGCCTTGACGTGCTTGGGATCAGGCTCACCGCGCCAGCGGATCATGAAGCGCTCGACGATGGTCTTGGCCTCGTCGACCTTGCTCTGCGGCACCATCGGCAGGCCGAGGCCGCGCGCGGACTGCGCCACGAACGACAGCGCCATCACGGAGGCGCGGGCGAGCTGGTCGCGGGCCTCGTCGTCGCTGATGTCGAGCAGGGGCTTGAAGCCGTAGGCAGGGGCCAGCATCGCCAGCGCGCTCTGCACGTCTACACGGATGTCACCGGAGTGGACAGGAATGGGGTACGGCTCCGCCGGGGGCAGGCCCGGCTGGAACTGATTGTCGACCAGCAGGCCCCAAACGTGCCCGAACGGGACACGGCCGACCAGCTCTTCGATGTCGACGCCCCGGTATCGAAGGGCGCCCCCTTCTTTGTCCGGTTCCGCGATCTCGGTTTCGAAAGCTACGACGCCTTCGAGCCCGGGTTTGAAGTCGGACATACTCGGCCGCCTCCCCTTCTGTTGCCATGTTTGGGCAATGCCTTGATGTCGAGATACCGGCGGGTCAATTTAACCCCCTCCCAGCTCATGCTCGGTCTTGGGGCACGCCAAAAGGCCAAACCCGCTGGTAGAGGGCGGTGCATGGGATCTACCACGCAAGCGCGCAAGAATATCGTCTCGTGGATGCCACCCCGCGCCCGCCCACGCTGGCGGGGCTTCGCCGTACGTACGAGGGCGAGCCGTTGCTCGAATCAGACCTCGCGTCCGACCCCATCGCGCAGTTCACCACCTGGTTCCAGGACGCGCTCGACGCCGGCCTGCCGGAACCCAACGCCATGATCCTCGCCACCGCCTCGGCCGGCGGCCGTCCGAGCGCCAGGACGGTCCTGCTCAAGGGCTACGACGAACGCGGCTTCGTCTTCTACACCAACTACGAGTCGCGCAAGGGCCGCGACCTGGCGGAGAATCCGCGGGCCTCGCTGCTGTTCCCCTGGCATCCGGTACGCCGCCAGGTGCGCATCGAGGGCACTGTGACGAGGATCTCCCATGCGGAGTCGGCCGAGTACTACGACTCGCGCCCGTACGGCTCGCGCATCGGCGCCTGGGCCTCGCGGCAGTCGGCGGTCGTGCGCTCCAGGGAGGACCTGGACGCCAGGTACGAGGAGCTGGCCGCCCGCTGGCCGGAGGATCCGCCGGTGCCCGACTTCTGGGGCGGCTTCCGGGTCGCGCCGGTCGAGATCGAGTTCTGGCAGGGGCAACTCGACCGGATGCACGACCGGCTCCGCTACCGGCGGACGCGACCCGGCTGGGTTCTGGAGAGACTTGCCCCTTAATGTTCGTTAAGTGGCATTCGGGGATCTGGTCAAGCGTCATCTCGTAGACACCCGGCCGCTGGGCGTTCCCGCGTACCGGCGGATCTGGCTGGGCCAGGCAGTGTCGCACGTCGGCGTCGGCGTGACCGTCGTGGCGGTCGGGCAGCAGGTCTACGAGATCACGCAGTCGTCGTTCTACGTCGGCCTGATCGGCATCGCCAACCTGATCCCGCTGATCGTCTTCGGCCTGTGGGGCGGCGCCGTCGCCGACGCCGTCGACCGGCGCAAGCTGCTCATCGTCGGCTCGCTGATCGCCTGGGCCGCCACGCTGTTCATCCTCGTCCAGGCGCTGCTCGGGCTGAACAACGTCTACCTGATCTTCCTCGCGGTCGCGCTGAACTCCACCGGCTTCGCCATCACCGGGCCGACCAGGGGCGCGATCATCCCCAGGATCCTCGACGCGGAGCTCGTGCCGGCGGCGAACGCGCTCAACTCGCTCGTCTACAGCATGGGCGCGGTCCTCGGGCCGATGGTCGGCGGGGTGGCGATGTCGTACGGCGGGTTCGCCTGGGCGTACGCGGTGGACGCCGTCCTGTTCACCGCGAACCTCTACGCGGCGCTCAGACTGCCCTCACTGCCTCCGCTGGGCGCGGTGCAACGTCCGGGGGCCAGGGCCGTCCTGGACGGGCTCAGCTTCATCGTCAGGACCCCTGTGCTGCTGATGTCGTTCGTCGTGGACATCATCGCGATGGTGTTCGCCATGCCGCGGGCGCTCTTCCCCGAGCTGACCGCCGAGCGCTTCGGCGGCGACCTGCTCGCGCTGGGCTGGATGAACTCCGCGATGGCCATCGGCGCCGTGGCTGGCGCGCTGTTCTCCGGCTGGGTGGGGCGGGTCTCGCGGCAAGGAATCGCGCTGTCGATCGTCATCGCCGTGTGGGGGCTGGCCGTGGCCGCCGCCGGGCTCGTCCACGACCTGTGGCTGCTGGTGCTGTTCATGGCCATCGGCGGAGTGGCGGACGTGATCTCGTCGGTGTGGCGGCAGTCGATACTCCAGCTCTACGCGCCCGACGAGATGCGGGGGCGGCTGCAGGGGGCGTTCATGGTGGTCGTGGCGGGCGGGCCGCGCCTGGGCGACCTGCGGGCCGGCGCCACGGCCACGGCGTTCGGGCTGACCGGGGCCTGGGTGGGCGGCGGGCTGGCCTGCGCCGTCACCGTGCTGGTCGTCGGGCTGTCCGTCGCGGGCTTCCGCAACTACCGGGCCGGTTCGTCCGCCGTGCCTCTCAAGGACCGGACCCCGGGCTGACGCTCAGGCGACGCGGGCCGCCGCCTGGAGGTCGGCCAGGAAGCCCGCGTACGCCGCGTCCCTGTCGGGCGCCCGCAGCACCGCGGACGGATGGATGGTCGCCACCGCCAGCGCGTCACCGAGCGGCACCGCCTCGCCCCGATGCCGCGTCACCTTGAACGAGCGCCCCAGCAGCGACCGCGCGGCCGTCGCGCCGAGCACCACGACCACCTCGGGCCGGACCGCGGCCAGTTCAGCGTTGAGCCAAGGCCGGCAGGCGTCGATCTCCGAAGCCGTGGGCTTCTGATGAATCCGTCTTTTCCCCCGAGGCGTGAAAGAGAAGTGCTTGACGGCGTTCGTGAGGTAGACATCGCCTCGCTCGATTCCCGCCTCCTGCAACCCCTTGTCCAGAATGCGGCCCGCCGGGCCCACGAACGGATGCCCCTGGCGGTCCTCCTGGTCGCCCGGCTGCTCGCCGACGAGCATGAATCTCGCCTGCTGCGGGCCCTCTCCGAACACCGTCCGCGTGGCGTTCCTGTACAGGTCGCAGCCCTCGCAGCAGGCCGCCGCGCTGCGCAGCGAGTCAAGATCGAGACGGTCGGGAAGGAACTCGGCCGCCCCATTGTTGCCGTCCTTAACCATCGTCGGTCGTTCTCCCAATAGGGTTCCCTGTGACTCCTGTGCCCGCAGCGGACGGGCTCAGTCCCACGACCGGCGTATACCATTCACTTGGGAGGAGCCTTGACCGCACACGGCTTGATCGACACCACGGAGATGTATCTCCGTACCATCTACGAGCTTGAAGAAGAGGGCATCGTCCCGCTGCGCGCGCGCATCGCCGAGCGCCTCCAGCAGAGCGGCCCCACTGTGAGCCAGACCGTGGCACGCATGGAGCGCGACGGGCTCGTCCGCGTCGAGGGTGACCGCCACCTGTCGATGACGGAGCTGGGCCGCACGCTCGCCACGCGGGTGATGCGCAAGCACCGCCTCGCCGAGTGTCTGCTCACGCAGGTCATCGGCCTTCCGTGGGAAGAGGTGCACATCGAGGCGTGCCGCTGGGAGCATGTGATGTCGGAGTCCGTGGAGTCGCGTCTGGTGACGCTGCTCGACAACCCGACGGTGTGTCCGCATGGCAACCCCATCCCCGGGCTCGCCGAGCTGGGCGCCAGAGAGCCGGTGGAGAGCGCTGACGACGTGCTGACGACGATGTGCGACCTGGCCGGCACACGCGACACACCGGTAGTCGTGCGTCGAATTAGCGAACAAGTGCAAAGCGATCCTGCTGTGATGCTTAAACTCAAGCAAGTTGGGATACAACCCGGACGCGAGGTGACGCTCGCGGCGAGCGACGACGGTGTACGGGTGACAGGTGACGGTGACGCGAAGGATACTCCCGCGGAGCTTCCGCGCGATGTCGCCGCGCACGTTTTTGTCTCCAAGCGCTGACGCGCGCGCGACTACTTGGTTGAATCCCTCCTGGGAGGCCCTCCACTCTCCCCTGGCCAAGACTGTTGCAGGAGCGCTCGTGGTCCGCTTTGCATACACGCCACCCCGAGGAGTGGTCTCCGGATGAAGCGATGGGGGGATCTGTCACAAGAAGCGGCTGATCACCTTGCTGCCGGGTCCGTGCTCGACCACGCCGAAATGGCCGTGGTCGTCACCGACCGTTTCAGCAATCTCCTCTATTGGAATCCATTCGCCGAGAAACTCTTCGGCCGTCAGGGTAAGTCGCCTTCGCGCGACTCGTCCGTCCTGTCCCTCGGGATCATGGAGAAGGACCACCCGATGGCGATCGAGCTCGCCAAGCACGTGCTCAAGGGCGGCGTCTGGGAAGGCACGTTCGACGTCAGGCGCGGCGACGGGACGATCGTCTACGTCCGCGCGCAGGCCGTGCCGCTGCGCCCAGCCTCGGGCGCGGTGACGGGGATCGTCATCACGGCCCGTGAGGCGCTGCGCAGCAACGAGCGGGAGAAGGACCGCTTCGGGCTGCTGGAGCGCATCGGCGAGCGGCTGGCGGGCTCCCTCTACGTCGAGGAGACGCTCAAGCGCGTCGCCGAGATGCTCGTCCCCCAGTTCGCCGACCACTGCTTCATCGAGTTGATGGAGGGCGACAGGCTCGTCCGCAGGGTCTCGCAGCACGTACAGGGGTGGACGCCACCGTCGGGAACATGGAAGCCGGTGGGCGCGGAGATCCGCTACCCCTCCGGCCACTACGCTGACACCGCCTTCCGCCGCCAGGAGACCATCCTGGTGGAGAACTTCGCCACCAACCGCAGCCCCGCCCCCCACGAGAACAGCGCGCGCCTGTGCGGCGAGATCGGCATGACCTCCGCCATCGTCGCGCCGCTGCTGGTGCGGGGGGAGACGCTCGGCCTGATGTACCTCGGGCTGTCCAACCTCACCGACCGCCGCAGCCCCCACTACGACGCCTTCGACCGCGACTTCGTGGGCGCCATCGCCACCCGGGTCGCGCTCGCGATCGACAACGCGCTGCTGTTCGAGGAGGAGCGCCACACGGCGGAGTCGTTCCAGAAGTACCTGCTGCCCCGGGCGCTGCCGCAGCTCGACGGCCTGCAGATCGCCGTGCGCTACTACCCGGCCGCCCCGCTCGCCTCCCACGGGCAGGGCATCCAGACCCAGGTCGGCGGCGACTGGTACGACGTCATCCCGCTGTCCGCCGGCCGCGTCGGCATCGTCATCGGCGACGTCGAGGGCAGAGGCGCCAAGGCCGCCGCCATCATGGGCCAGCTCAGGGCCGCGCTGCGGGCCTTCGCCCAGGACGACAAGTCGCCCGCCGACATCCTGGCCAGGCTCGACGAGTGGACCCGCATCATCGCCACCCCCGAGCAGGACGACAACGGCACCGACGTCAGCGTCCCGCCCATCGTCACCTGCCAGTACCTCGTCTACGACGCCTGGTCGCGCCAGCTCTCCTTCGCCAACGCCGGCCACGCCGCGCCGCTGCTGCTGGTCGACGGGCAGTGCGTCGAGCTCGACATCGAGGAGGTCGGCCAGCCGCTCGGGGTGCGCGCCAAGGGCCTGCACGCCGACCTGGTCTACAAGGAAGAGACCCGCACGCTGCCGCCGGGCGCGGCGCTGCTCCTCTACACCGACGGCCTGGTCGACCGCCGCCCCGGCCGCGACGGCCGGATGCCGAGCGAGGCCGAGACGCTGGGCGTGCTCTGCGAGAAGCTCGCCAAGATGTCCGACGCCGAGGTCGAGCGCATCGCCGACGCCGCCACCGTCGCGGTGCCCGGCGAGATCGACGACGACATGGCCATCCTCGTGGTCCGCTCCAGCGACGTCGACCTCGACGTGGAGTCCCGCACGTTCCCCGCCCAGCCCATCATGGTCGGCGAGGCGCGCCGCATGGCCGCCGAGGCGTTCGCGAGCTGGAACGTGCCCGAGGAACGCGCCGAGCTCGCCTGCCTGCTCGTCTCCGAGGTCGTCACCAACGTGGTGCTGCACGCCGCCACCGCCGGGGTGCCGCGCAGGGAGCTGGTCGTGGAGGGGCCGCCGCTGCCGTTCGAGGAGTCCTGGGACATGCCGGGCTTCGAGGACGAAGTCGTCGGCGACAAGGAGTTCACCCTGCGCTTGCGCAGGGGCGAGGAGGCCGTCTGGGTCGAGGTCTTCGACCAGGACCTGCGCCTGCCCCGCATCCGCAGCGCCGGCGAGAACGACGAGGGCGGGCGCGGCCTCTACCTCGTCGACCAGCTCGCCAGGCGCTGGGGGTCACGTCCCACCAGGGAAGGCAAAGCCGTCTGGTTCGAGATTCCCACCCGTGGTCGCTGAGTGATTCACTGGCGGCCATGGAGCTGGCCTTCGAACGCCGGGGCACCGGCACGCCACTGATCCTCATCCACGGCATCGGCCACCACTGGCAGGGCTGGCTGCCCGTCCTCGACCGGCTCGCCGCCGCGCACACCGTGTACGCGGTCGACCTGCCCGGCTTCGGCGTATCGCCCGAGCTGCCGCCCGGCGTGCCGTACACCGCCGAGTCGCTCGCCGACGCGATCGAGTCGTTCTGCGCCAGGCTCGCCATCCGCGACCCCCTGGTCGCCGGCAACTCCCTGGGCGGCTACATCGCCCTGGAACTGGCCTCACGCGGCGTCGTACGCGCCGCCACCGCGTTCTCCCCGATCGCCTTCTGGTCCCGCGCCGAGCTCCTCTACTGCCAGGCGATGCTGCGCGTCATGCGCGCCTCCGCCCGCGCCATGCCCCTCGAACAGCTCGAGAACCCCTACGTGCGCACGGTCGCGGCCGGGCTCCTCGTCGCCCACCCCGCCAGGCTCGACCCGGCCGCCCTGATGGCCGCCACCCAGGCCCTGGGCGCGGCGCCCGGCTTCGAGGAGACGCTGGAGTCGTTCGGCGGGCTCATGCCGCCCGCGCCGCCCAAGTCGCCGATCACCATCGCCTGGGGCGAGCACGACCGCTTGCTGCTGCGCCGCCAGGCGGTGCGGGCGGCCCGGTGGTCGGGGCAGCGGGTGAAGCTGATGAAGGGGTGCGGGCACGTGCCGATGAGTGATGATCCTTCGCTGGTGGCCCGCGTCATCCTCGGAACGGGGGCGTGACGCTGTACGGTCGCACACGTGGGTGGTACGCGCACCACGTGTGAAGGAGAACGGCGCGGATGCGAGACACGATGCGGCATGTCATCGGCGCGGTGGTGGGGCTGGCGGCGTTACCGGTGATCTACTACGGCCTCGCCATCGCGTCTCATCGGCTGCTGGATCGCATAGGCGACTTCGACGTCTCGTCGGAGGGGACCGGCCTTTATGTGACGATGCTGGTCGGAGTCGGAATCGTGCTCGCGGTCCTGGCCGGATGGCAGTTGCTCTCCCCGCTCGCGCCGCTGCTCGCCGGAGCGGGCTTGTCCCTGGTGGGCGGGATCTGGGCGATCGACCCCGGAGCTGCCGTTCTCGAACTGGTGAGCTTTCCGGCGGCTTCCGGTCTTGTGGGGGCTTCGGGGGTTTATCTGCTCATCGGGGTCATGATGCTGCTTCTGGCCTTCGTACCGTCGCGCTGGCGCTCCCGCCGCGCCGCCGCTCCCGACGGGCTCAGCCCGTGATGTACGTCTTCGACGTCGGGGAGACCATCCTGCGCGACGACCGCTACTGGGCGGCCTGGGCCGACTGGCTCGACATTCCCCGCCACACCCTCTCAGCCCTGGTCGGCGCCGTCGTGGCCCAGGGGCGGGACAACGCCGACGCTATCCGGTTGCTGCGTCCGGGAGTCGACTTGGACGCCGAGTACGCCGAAAGGGAGGCGGCCGGTCGCGGGGAGCGCGTCGAGGAGGAGGACCTCTATCCCGACGTGCGGTCGGCGTTCGCCGCGCTGAGGGCGGCCGGTCACCACGTGCTGATCGCCGGGAACCAGACGGCGCGCGTCGCCGAGTTGCTGGGGGCGCTGGATCTGCCCGTGGATGGGATCGCCACCTCCGGCCAGTGGGGTGTCGCCAAGCCGGATCCGGCGTTCTTCGCCCGGCTGATCCAGTTCGCCGGTGCTGCGCCCGATCAGATCGTGTACGTCGGCGACCACCCGTCCAACGACGTCATCCCAGCCAAGGCCGCCGGTCTTCGGACGGCTCATGTGCGCAGGGGGCCGTGGGGCCATCTATGGGCTGACGGTCAGGAAGCCGCAGCGGCCAACTGGCGTGTCGACAGTCTGACGGAACTTGCCGACACCGCCGGCTGATCTGCGCAACACCTGCCGGACCATGATCCCCTTATTCAGAGCTCCGGCAGGTCAATCAACGTGCGAACGCCGCCCCCGCAGGTAGTCGTCGAGCTGCCGCCACTGGGTGGGATGGATGTCCAGAGTGCGCAGTTCGCCCGGCTCGACCCACCGCACGTCGCTCGCCTCGTCGTTCGCCTCAGGCCGCCCACCGACCGGACGCGCGATCAACATGACCTCGTACTCCTGGCGAACCTCGCCATCGGTGTAGGCCACGATGTGCCCGGGATCGGAGTAAATGCCGAGAATACCGACCGGCTCAACCCGGATGCCGGTCTCTTCCTCGGTCTCTCTCACGGCGCACTGCGAAGGCGTCTCACCGATCTCCATCTTGCCCATCGGCAGAGCCCACTGGCCGGTGTCCCGCCGGCGCTGCATGAGGATGCGTCCCGCGTCGTCCACGGTGACCGTCCCGCAGGCCGGCACCAGGCTGTTCGCCTTCGGGGCTTCAGGGTCGTTCCAGTACTCGACTCGTCCCATGAGCTGCCTTTCAGATCTCCGCGCCGGACCACGGAACGGCTCCGGCCCAGACCCGTTCGAACGACGACAGGTAGTGCTCGGCCATCGTCCCGCCATCGAGGCGGCGGAAGTGGAAGGTCGGATTCGCCGAGGCCGGCTCTCCGTACGCATGCGGGTTGACCAGGAGGTCATCGTCGTAGCGGAACAGCGAGGCGTACAACGTCGTCGAGTGCAGCCGCATCTCGCAGCCGTCCAGCTCGGGCAGCGACCGGTAGTAGGTCAGAGATGACCGGATCTTGGCGGCCAGCGTTCCGCCGAGTCCCTCCTCCCGGTCACGCGTCTCGACGGACTGAGCGTTCGGGTCGCCGAAGCACAGCCTGATCGCGACACCGCGCGCCGCCGTCTCGGCCAGCAGCCGTGCGATCTTGGGCTGCGTCTGGGCGAAGAACGTCCCAGAGAAGACCAGCACGTCCACCTTCTGCTGAACATCGCTCAGGAGCCGCAACCACACTTCCCGAGGAACGCTGGCACGATCGGGGAAGACCTCCACCAGCTCCGATCGGTTTGCTCCACCCCGGCGGGCCTGACTGCTTTCCAGCACGTCAGGCCACAGGTACGTCTCGTCAGCGGTCAGTAGCTTGGCCGCCGCCCACCGATGCCGGCGATGCGGTACGCGCCCTGTGTTGATCCACCGTTCGACCGTCTTGGGCTCCACACCGCACGTCTCGGCAAGGTCCTCCAGGGCCACGCCGTGGCGGAGCATCGCTGTGCGTAGGCGTTCGTTCACACATCCCAGTGGACGCGAATGTACCGGGACGTTTCAAGGCCACGGCGGGACGTTTCTCCGTGACTCAACACGTCCCGACAACGGGCTGCGGCGAAGTTCAAAGGTCCCGCCCGCCTGGCTTCACTTGGACGCACTGGTTCCCGCAGCACTGGAGGTAGGTGGAATGAATCCAAGTCAACCGGCGGCCGCTCTCGTGCGCATGGTGTTGCCGCTCGACGCGGCTGAGGAACTGCAGCGGGAGCTGAGCCACATGGGCATCCCGAGCGACGTCCATGAGGGCTACGGGCTGGCCCTGGTGTCGGTATGGGTCGGCCTGGTCATCTGGTGCGATCGCGAGCGGTTCTGGTGGCGAACAGGCTGGGACGCGAGCCGCAAGCGAACGATCTACGCCTGGCATCCCGTCCTTGAGCCCATGAGAGCCGCTCACCGTGTTGCCCGCCGCTACACGGACGTGCGTGCGTCCTCTTCGAGCCCGACGCTGGTTGCCGGAGCGCAGCCGTGCAGGTGACCGTGGCGCAGGTGATCGGGGCCTTTCTGGGATGGCAGGTGTACGACCTGGCCGGAGGTTGGGCGGCCGTCCGTACGAACCTGCTGCCCAGGGCGAGCGGACTGTCGAACGTACGTTGTGGAGAGACCTTGGAGGAGCTCGTCAGGCATCTGGAATCCGAGACCCGGCACCGACCCTAGTTGGACACGCTCTGCCGACGTGGAACATGTGCGAAGTTCCCGCCGGAGTCCGGCAGTCGATTGCGGCGGCCCGGCTGACCTACTTCCATGGGGTGGCATGACCGTCACTCGCCAGGAGATCGCCGCCATCCTCGGCCGCTACCTCGAAGCTCACCCCGACCGCGCCACCGACGTCGGACCGCTGGCGCAAGCCCTGGCGCGGGGCGGGCAGGACCTCGCCTCCCGCAGAACTCTGCCCCTGCACGTCACCGCCAGCGCCGCGGCGATCGACGACGCCGAGCGGGTCCTGATGATTCATCACCGCGGCCTCAACCGCTGGTTGCTGCCGGGCGGGCACGTCGAGCCCGAGGACCACAGCCTGTACGGTGCGGCGCTGCGCGAACTGGCGGAGGAGACCGGGCTGCGGTGGCAACACGCCGTCTCCCCGCTGGCGCCCGTGGACATCGATGTCCACGACATTCCCGCCAACCCGTCCAATGGGGAGCCTGCCCACCTGCACGCCGACTTCCGGTTCGCGTTCCGGGTAGAGCCGTCCGCCATCACGATCCAACCCGAGGAGGTCACGGCGTTCGCATGGAGGCCGCCTACGGACCTGCCGACGCCGTGCTTGGGCGCGAGTGTCGCTGCGGTCTGACCGTAGCCACCCGACGCACCGCTACTCAGGCACGTCCCTCGCTGCGCGGACCCCCTTCACCCCACCGGCGATCACCAGCGCCATCATGCCCCCGAGGGCGACGAGTGCCACCGCGACCCGGCCGTCGCCCCCAGCATGAGCCACATCACCACTGCCCCCGCCAGCACGACACCGCCCCCGGCCATGGTGGGAACGCCCGCCGCCCTGTTGGCGACGCGGAAGGCGGCGTCGCTGCGCATCGTGGAGCGCGTACGCACTCCCGCGACGTTGTTACGCGGCAACCATCCGATCCGGCCGAAAAACCCCAAGAGAGTAAGAACGAGACCGGCGAGCGCGAGCACGAGTGGCAGAGCCTCCATCGGCGCCTCGCAGTCCTAGATCTTGGTCTGGCCCCAGAGCAGCAACATGACCAGCACGAACACGATCACCACACCGGCATAACCGATCGGCCCCAGCCGGATCGCCCGCCGCACGCGGTTGAGCAGCCAGGCGAACAGCACCGCCAGAAAAATCAGAAGGATCAGGCCGCTGTCCATATCGTCCAGTATGCGGCCCGGCCGGGTTGTGCGCGCGAAACCGGCCCACCCCGGACGATCGCCCGACTGACCGGAAGCCACCGCCAACGCCGAACGACAGAACGGCGAGGTCGCCGCGCAAGGCCGCATTCCAGTCATTCGTTCGGCCAGGCCCGCCTGCCCGCGTACGGATGACTACCTTCTGGGACGTCCCCCGCTCAACACGCATCGGAGTGTGCCCCCATGGCCCTGCCCACGAAACAGGTGGTCGTCGTCCGCGCCGACCTGCCCCACGGCTGGGCGGTGAACGCCGCCGCCGTGCTCGGCCTGAGCTTGGGCAGGCGGCTGGCCGGCCCGCCGCCGCAGGACGACAAGGACGCCTCGGGCGGCATCCACGCCGGGCTGGACCCGCACCCGGTGCCCGTGCTGAGCGCGACGGCCGAACAGCTTCGTGAGCTGCATGACAAGGCCGGCGGCCGGGAGGACGTGGTGACCGTGGGCTTCAACGAGGTGGCCCGCCGATCCCGGGACTACGACGACTATCGCGCCGCCCTCGCCGCCACACCGGGCGAGGAGATCGAGTACGTCGCCATCGCGCTGTTCGGCCCGCGCAACCGCGTCACCGCCCTCACCAAGCACCTGCCGCTGCACGCTTCGCCGACGCCCCCGCACCCAGCCGCCGAGGGCAGGAGAGGAGACCTCTTCCCCGCGCCAGGGGACCGCCGCTTCACCGGCCCCGCGACGGGCGACGAGCGGCGGCTCCTGCTCGAAATGCTCGGCTACCAGCGCGAGACCCTGCGCCTGAAGTGCTCAGGCCTGCACACGGACGTGGCCCGGCGCGCCGTCGAGCCCTCCACCCTGTCGTTGCTGGGGCTGGTGCGGCATCTGGCCGATGTGGAGCGGCGCTGGTTCAGGTGCGTGCTGGCCGGGCAGCAGGCGCCGCCGCTCTTCTCCTCCGAGGCCGACCCCGACGGGGACTTCGACGGGGCCGTGCCCGAGCCCGAGGTGATCGAGGCGGCCTGGCGGGCGTGGGAGGGGGAGGTGGCGTTCGCGGAGGAGTTCGTGGCCGGGGCCGCCCACCTCGGGCTCGAAGGGCATGACGCCTGGCGCGGCACCGTCTCGCTGCGCTGGGTGCTCATGCACCTGATCGAGGAGTACGCCCGCCACAACGGGCACGCGGACCTGCTCCGCGAGCGGATCGACGGGACGATCGGCCTGTGACGGACGCACTGTCCGTGGATCAGAACCCGAACGACCTGCCGATGATCTCCTTCATGATCTCGGTGGTGCCGCCGTAGATCGTCTGCACCCGGCTGTCGAGCCACGCCTTCGCCACGGGGTACTCGGTCATGTAGCCGTACCCGCCGTGCAACTGCACGCAGCGGTCGATCACCTTGGTCTGCAGCTCGGTCGTCCACCACTTCGCCTTGGCCGCGTCCACCGCCGTGAGCTGCCCGGCGTTCAGCGCCAGGATGCACTTGTCGACGTAGTGGCGGGCGATCTCCGTCTCGGTGGCCAGCTCCGCCAGCACGAACCGGGTGTTCTGGAACGAACCGAGGTTGCGGCCGAAGGCCTGGCGGGTCTTGCAGTACTCGACGGTCTGCTCCAGCACCGCCTCCGCCGCGGCCACGGCCGCCACGGCGATCGACAGGCGCTCCTGTGGCAGGTTGTGCATGAGCTGGAAGAAGCCCTCGCCGTCCTTGGGGCCGAGGCGGTTGGCGACGGGGACGCGTACGTTGTCGAAGAACAGCTCGGCCGTGTCCTGCGCCTTCAGCCCGACCTTGTCCAGGTTCCGCCCGCGCACGAAACCATCCATGCCGCGCTCCACCATGACCAGCGTGGTGCCCCTCGCGCCTGCCTGCGGGTCGGTCTTGGCCACCACGACGACCAGGTCGGCGTTGATGCCGTTCGTGATGAACGTCTTCTGGCCGTTGACGACGTAGTGGTCGTCCTCGCGGATCGCGGTGGTCCTGATCCCCTGGAGGTCGCTTCCCGCGCCGGGCTCGCTCATCGCGATCGCCGTGATCAGCTCACCGGACGCGAAGCCGGGCAGCCAGCGCTGCTTCTGCTCGTCGTTCGTGAGATCCACGACGTACGGGGCCATGACGTCGTTGTGCAGCGAGAAGCCCAGGCCGGTGGCGCCGCTGCGCATGACCTCCTCGACGACCACGGCGTTGAAACGGAAATCCTTGACACCCGAGCCGCCGTACTCCTCCGGCACCGAGAAGCCGAACATGCCCAGCTCGCCGGCCTTCTTCCAGACCTCGCGGGGGACGATGCCGTCCTTCTCCCACTGGGGGTGGTGCGGGACGACCTCGCGGGTCATGAAGCCGCGCACGGCCTCCTGGAAGAGGAGGTGTTCGTCGTCGAAGAGGTCTCGCTGCATCAGTCGCCTCCGCTTGCAGAACAGGATTCTGTTACCGGAAGGTATACCCGGCGGTGGGGGCTGGGGACACGGGTTCATCACAAGTGCCGGATGTAGCGGGTTTCGGCATGTGTTGCCGGTGTTTCGACTCTAAGATCTACCCTCGGTCTGGTATGTGGGGGATCGGAGTCTCCGTGAGACGGTGGCACAGGGCGTTATTCGCTGCATCCTTGGGCGTGGCGGCATCTGCTGGGGTGGTCGTAACAGCGCAGATCCCTAGTCAGGCGGCCGAAACCTCGCTGGTGATCGACTATCACTGTACGGGCGGCGTCGCCGGCAGCGGCGTGGACCTCGAAGCGAAGATGACTCCGCAGGTCGCCTCCGGCGGGCTCAACGTCCGGTGGGACATGTCCTACAAGGGCCAGGCGCTTTTCGGCTCGCCCGGTTACTTCGACGCCGGCTCCAGGCTGGAGCTCGAGGGCGTCGTGGACATCACTGGTGCGTGGGAAGGCCAGCTCAAGCCCAGGGGCGCCAAGGAGCAGGAGCAGCTGGTGCCCGGCAGCCAGCTCGATCTGCCCAGCGGGCTCTCCTACAGCGCCATGTTGACGGAGACGGGCACGATCCGTCTCAAGCCGGGCGCCCTGAACGTGAGGTTCACCCCTGCCGCCAGCGAGCGGGTGGTCAACGACACCGATGCCGCTGTCACGTACCCCGCAGGGACCTGGGCTCTGGAGCATCCCAGCGAGGAGTTCGAAGACCACCATCACGACCTCCACACGACCAGCGAGAAAGACGCAGTGGCCAAGCTGACGTTCAGGGGCACGAAGGTGGCCTACCTGGGCAGGCGTGGGCCGGGGCTCGGCCAGGTGCAAGTGCTCCTCGACGGCGCGCCTGTCACTCCGCTGCTGGTGGAGCCGGGTATCGACCCTGACACGCAGCGACCGCCCACCGGAACTACGACTCAAGTGGTCCTGTGGGAGACCAAGAACGCGCTCGAGTACAAGGAGCACACCCTCGAGATCAAGAACTTCGAGGGCAAGCCCGTCCACGTGGACGCGTTCAAGGTGACCATCGGCAGGCTCACGCAGCCGCCGGACCAGGACAAGGCCACCTGCACCATCCAGAACAACCCGGGCACCATCGACGTCGCCATCGGCAGCACCGGCACCCAGACCCCGACGGACGACCCGACGGACGACCCCACCGACGACCCCACGGACGACCCCACCGATGACCCGGACGACCCGGACGACGACCCGGGCACCGACAACAACGGATCCGGCGACCACGACGGCACCGTCGGCGGCGACCAGGTCAGAGTCGTCACCCCGACGACCACCAGCACCACCACGGCGACGGTCACCCCGAAGAGCACCGGCCCCACCGCCACCAAGTACTACCGCGCCCAAGTGGCCAACACCCCCAGCGGCGGCGTCGAGACCGGCGTGGCCCCTGACGAGGAAAGGCCCCCGTTCGGCCTCATGGCCGGCGGGATGGCGCTGGTGATGGGAACCGCCGGCGGCGGGCTGCTGCTGCGGCGACGCAGGGCCGAGCATGCGGGAGGAGCGCTCTGATGGAGGAGCAGGAGCAGCAGCAGGAGAGGACGCCGATGCAGCGGGCGCTGCCGGGCCTGCTCATCGCCGGCTCGCTCGGCGGCATCGGCCTGGTCATGGTGAGCCTGCTCTCGCTGGCGCCGCCCCCCGTGGATGACGGCTCGGGCTCGGGCAAGCCGCTCGCCGCGCCCCAGGGCGCGCCGTCCACGGTCGAGATGTCGAACGCGGGCGCGTTCATCCTGCCGCCGACGGTCGGCCCGGGCGGCAAGGACGTCCCCCTGACCCCGGCCCGCCTGGACGCGCCACCCCCGCTGGCGGCCGTGCCGGTCGTGCCGTCGATCCCCAAGACCACGGCCAAGGCGGGCAAGACGGCGCCCAAGCCGACCCGCATCAAGATCCCCAAGATCAAGGTGAACGCGCCGATCGGCTCGGTCACGGTGAGCAAGAAGGGCGTCCTCGGCACGCCTCCGCTCAGCAAGCCGAACCGGACGGGCTGGTACAAGGGCTCGCCGGTGCCGGGGGAGACCGGGCCGGCGATCATCAACGGGCACGTGAGCACCCGATCGGGGCCTGCCGTCTTCGATCGGCTGCGGGAGCTGGCTAAGGGTGACCAGATCTACGTGTATCGGTCGGACGGTAAGGTCACCCGGTTCACGGTTAGCGGGATCGAGCAGGCCAGCAAGAACTCGTTCCCGACGAAGCGGGTGTACGGCAACACCAGCAACTCTCAGCTCAGGCTTATCACTTGCGGTGGGGTCTATAACAAGACGACTCACCACTACACGGACAACATAGTTGTGTACGCAACGTTGTCTAAGAAGAAGGGTTGAGAGGGAAAGTTGGGGTGGATTTGCCGGTTTACGGGAAGTTGACAGGGACAGTTCGTAGGATCTCAACCTAACCGTGACCAACGGCTGGAATTCTGGCACGACTGTTGAGCTGGCTTTGAAACGGAGAAGGACCCGTGCTTATGTCCCAGGTGGGGCGCCGCCTCGCCCGTAAGACGTCCGCTATGGGGCTTGCGAGCGCGCTGGTCCTCTTTGCTTGTGCGGTCCTCGCTTGGTCGTCTCCGGCTCAGGCCGCAGCAGCGGACCCGCTGAAAATTACATACAAGTGCTCGAACGGCTACCTAGCGGCCGAATCGGTGATTGTGACGGCCACTCCGCCTACGTCTGTGGAGCCTTCTAAGGCTGCCACGATTGAGTGGACCTTCCCGTCCATGATTGCTACGAAACCAATCGCTGCCCAGGCGTCGGTTAGCACTGCAGGCGGCGATCTCACGGTTACGGGCGGCAACCCATCGCCGGTGGAGGGCGCAGGCAGTGGCACGGTCACCACGCCAGTTGTGGCGAACGGGGCGTACACACCTCCGAAGATGACCGGGACGGTCAACGTGACCGCCACGACTGGTGGCAGCCTCGTCCTGACTCCGGTGACTACGGCCGCAACCACATTGCTCACCATCACCGTGGCGGGTGAGCAGACGACTTGCACCTATGTGTCAGCGGCTCCTACAAGCACAACGATCCCTGTGCAGGCGGGTGGCGGTGGCGGCACTGGGGATGACATCCTCACCTACGACTGCGACCTCACTGACGCCACAAGCACTGACACCAACTATCCCGCCGACGTGGACATCAAGGTCGCGATGACGACCCCCACTAGCGCGAGCGCGAACGCCGATGCCTCAATCACGTGGACCGGTACCCTTCAGACGACTGGCGACCCGCTCAAGGCCCCCACCACAGGCTGGCCCACTTCGGGTGCGAAGTTTTTCGCCACAATCAAGGCGAGCGGCGCGGGCACCCCGGCCACCGCAACCGGCGAGGCTGCGCTGTCCACCAGCATCACGGCGGGGGGAGACATCACACTGCCCACCTCCGTCACTATCAAGGTCAAGCCCACCACCACGGGCACCGTGACGCTTACGCCAGGCGACCTTGCCTTCGGTACCACGTCAACCAACCCCGTGATCAAGTGCCTCGCGCCAACCGCGAACGTCAAGACGTGGACCTTCACGGTCGGTGGCTCGACGAGCCCCAGCCCCAGCCCGAGCCCCACCACCGACACCACCACCCCCCGCCCCACCACCACCCGCCCCTCCACGGTGACGATCCGGCCCACCAGCAGCACCACGCGAAAGTCCACCACCCCGAAGGCGGGCGCGGACACCGGTGCCGGTGGCACGATGGGCCCTGACGGCCGGCTGTTCATCCTCACCGGCACAGCCCTGGTGGGCGCTGCCGCGGTAGGCGGGCTGATGATGCGACGTCGTTCGATCAAGGGCTGACCGGTGTCGAGCTACTACCCGTACGGCGGCCAGAACCAGCCGCCACCCCAGGACAAGGGCAGCACCGCACTCAGGGCGGTCCTGATCACGGCCGCGATAGCCGGCGTGGTGACGGTCGTGGCGGGCCTGCTGATCGTGTTGAGGTCCCCCGAGGAGTACGGCCTCCAGAGCAGCAGCAGGGACACCCTGAACCTGCAGGCCCAGCCGAAGCAGTCGGCGCAGCCTGAGCAGGCGTGGTTCCAGGCGCCGGCGAACGTCCCGCCGCCGCTGCCGCAGATCACCCCGGCGCCGCCCATGCTGCCGTCCACGCCGGTCAGGCTGGTGATCGAGCGGCTGGGCATCAACGCCCCGATCCAGTCGGTCGGTCTGAAGAAGGACGGCTCGATCCAGGTCCCTCCGTCGGAGAACCACAACCTGGTCGGCTGGTACAGGAACATGTCCACGCCGGGTGAGGTGGGCCCCGCCGTCCTGCTCGGGCACAAGGACACCCGCACTCGCGCCGCCGTCTTCGCCCGCTTGCCGGAGCTGAAGAACGGCGACACCATCGAGGTCAAGCGCCAGGACAAGACGACCGCGGTGTTCACGGTCGGCGGCGTGGAGCAGGCGGACAAGAAGACCTTCCCGACCCAGCGCGTGTACGGGGAGCAGCAGAACGCCCAACTGCACCTCATCACCTGCGGTGGCACCTACGATCGGACCACCGGGCACTACACGGACAACGTCATCGTGTACGCCACGATGACGAGCTCTTACAGAAGCTGAGCGCGGAGGCGGGCATGGGCTGGTTGGCGAAGCGGAGACTGCGTACTGGCCCCACGGCGGCACTGCCCGCCAAACCGGATCCGGCCGAGCTGCTGCGCATCGTCCAGCTGGCCGACCCGAACGCGAGGCTGGACGGCGACGACGTCGTGGCGGTGGACGTCCGCGTGCATGCCCCCGTCGAGGCGGACAAGGAGCTGACCGGCGGCGAGCTGGAGCAGGCGTGGGCGGTCCGGGTGGCCGCCGAGGGGCCGCTGCCGCTCGACTTCTTCGACCGCTACCTGGCCGAGGGGCTGGCCTTCCGGCTGGGCGGGCTGGCGGTGTGCCGGGGCGAGGTGAGCGATCCGGCCGACGGCGCCGCTGAGAGCGGGCCTGCGGTGATTCTGCCGGTACGTCCGAGCGCCGAGGAGCTGGAACCCCTGCTGCAGCAGGATGAAGAGGACGAGTTCACGTTCACGGCCGGCGAGATCAGGGCGGCGCTGGTGCCGGAGAAGGGGCAGCCTCCGGCCGTACAGGAGCTGCTGCCTTTCGCGACCGAGCTGACCGCGATCGAGCTGCGCGGCGACGACCAAGTGAAGCTGGGCGCGCTGGCGCTGGAGCTGTCGGAGGCGCTGAACGGCATTCCCGTGGACCGCTGGCGCTTCCGGATCGACGCGCCGGAGGACCTCGTGGCCCCGGCCACAGAAGACGCGCAGGAAGACGTACAGGAGGACGCGCAGGAGGACGCGCAGGAGGACGCGCAGGAGGACGCGCAGGAGGACGTCGTACCCCCTGCGGACCCTGCAACCGAATGAGGTTCTGTTGTACCCTGCCACTAGTAACCGAATAATGCTCGGTTTCCAGGAGGCACTGTGGCAGAGGCGTACATCGTCGGGGCGGTCCGCACCCCGGTCGGCAAGAAGAAGGGCGGTCTTTCCACCGTCCACCCCACTGACCTGGCCGCTCACACGCTGAAGGCGCTGATCGACCGCACTGGCGTCGACCCCGAGGCGGTCGAGGACGTCATCATGGGGTGCGTCATGCAGTTCGGGCCCCAGAGCATGGACATAGCGAGAAATGCCTGGTTGTCCGCTGGGCTGCCCGAGACCACCGCCGGCGTCACCATCGACCGGCAGTGCGGCTCCTCGCAGCAGTCGATCCACTTCGCCGCTCAGGGCGTCATGTCCGGTACGCAGGACCTGGTCGTGGCCGGCGGCGTCGAGTCGATGAGCATCGTGCCGATGGGCTCGTCCATCACGGCCGCGCTGGAGAAGGGCATGCCCTTCCCGTTCGGCGAGAAGTGGGTGGAGCGCTACGGCAAGCAGGAGATCTCGCAGTTCCGCGGCGCGGAGCTGATGTGCGAGAAGTGGGGCTACACGCGGGAGGTGCTGGAGCAGTTCGCGTTCGAGTCGCACCAGCGCGCCGCCAAGGCCATCGCGAACGGCTACTTCAAGGACCAGATCGCCCCGATCAACGGCGTCGAGGACGACGAGGGCCCCCGCGCCGACACGACGCTGGAGAAGATGGCCGGGCTGAAGACCCTGAAGGAGGGCGGCCAGATCACCGCCGCCACCTCCTCGCAGATCTCGGACGGCTCCGGCGCCGTGCTCATCGCCTCCGAGCAGGCCGTACGCGACCACGGCCTGACCCCGAGGGCCCGCATCCACCAGCTCGCGCTCATGGGCGACGACCCCGTCTACATGCTGACCGCGCCGATCCCCGCCACCCAGCGGGCGCTGAAGAAGGCCGGCATGTCGATCGGCGAGATCGACGCCGTCGAGATCAACGAGGCGTTCGCCCCGGTGCCGCTGGCCTGGATGCACGAGCTCGGCGCCGACCCGGCCAAGGTCAACCCGAACGGCGGCGCGATCGCCCTCGGCCACCCGCTGGGCGGCACGGGCGCGATCCTTATGACCAAGCTGCTGCACGAGCTGGAGCGCACCGGCGGCCGGTACGGGCTGCAGACGATGTGCGAGGGCGGCGGCCAGGCCAACGTCACCATCATCGAGAGGCTCTAGCAAAGCGGCGAGCGCCGCCCCGGGCGTAACAAGGGGGCGGCGCTCGCCTAACTACCCATCCCGGTAGTTGCTTTATCGGCCCTTCGGCGGGATGCGGCGCGGCGGCGCGATGGGCCGCTGCGGCATCTTGGGCATCGGTCGCACCACGGGCAGCGTGGGGCGGCCTTTTTGCTTGTTCGAGCGTGCACGCATACGAGGCTCCTCTACCTGGTTCGGAAGTCGGCGGGTGACGATTGCTTGCTTGCGAATCACTGGTAAAGGCGCATGTCCATGAGGCTACGAGGACGCCTGAGACCCCCGCAACCGAATTATCTGCCGGGTGGATCGGTTGCGGGGCGCGTAGGGAGAGCCTGGCCTCGCGAGCACCGGCGTTGGCACGCGCATGTCCCAGGCTGGACCGCTCACCTCCCTGATCAGGAACGGGATGGAACGCCCTACCAACGTGCACGCACCCCGCGTGTCACACCATCCCCGACTGCTCGAAGGAGCAAATGTGCGCCGACTTCTCCTCTCCCTCCTCGCCGGACTGGCCGCGCTGCTGGTGTCGGCGGGGACACCGGCGGCGGCCTCCCAGGCCGTGGACTTCCCGTTCACGACGATCGCCAGCAACGCGGTCGGCGGCCCCAAGTGCTTCGGCCCGCTGAACGCCGGCACCGCCGACGGCACCCCGATCGTGTTGATGGACTGCAACCAGCTCTGGCACGGCTTCGCGCAGGTCACCTTCACGGACAACTCGGTCCGTCACTTCAGCGGCAAGTGCCTCAGCATGGCGAACACCAGCTCTCCCGTCCCCTTGAACACCCCGCTGGTGCTGCGGGACTGCAGCCGGGTGGCCCTGGGCGACCAGCAGTGGATCTTCTGGGCGGTGCAGCCCGGCGGGCTGGACGGCCGCTGGGTCCTGCGCAACCCGGGATCCCTCAGATGTGCGGGCCTGCTCAACAACGCCACAGCCGTCGGCACGCGGGTGGTGGTGCAGCCGTGCGACTTCAGGCTGGCCCAGCAGTGGTTGCTGCCGCCGGGGGAGAAGCCGTCCAAGTACGGCTTCGGGTTCGACGACGGGACCACCGTCTGAGCTGATCATCCTGCGCCGCGACGCCGCTCGAAGGGCGTCGCGGCGCTCGCGGGTGCTATCGCGCGTTCCCTGCGAGCAGGTCGTTCCACAGCCGCTGCGCCTCGCAGGTCCGCTGCCACGGGCTTTCTTGGACTCGATCCCCGGCAGACGTTCGCTCTGTCCGGCGGATGTGGCTCAGACCGCCGGCCATGCACAGCTCGTACGTGGTCGGCGCGCAGCCGCAGGTGTGGGCCCGCACGCGGCTTGAGACAGACCTGCCCACCGGCTCGGACCAGTCGATCCGGGCGAGTCCCTCCTTCGGGGGCTTCGGGTGCGGGCCGTGAAAGTCCTCGATGCTCATACCGACCTCCAACGCGGTCGTCATCGTGAGGGGTGGCGGATCGGGCACGGATGGGAGACGTGCCGGTTGGGGCAGCAGATCACGCCGATCGTGACGAACCGGCCGCCCTGCAGCCATTCGCCCCACTGCACGTCCACGCCCCGGGACAGCAGATCGACCGCGGTCTCCAGCCGTTCCTCCAGCGGCATCCGCTCGGGCAGCAGCAGCACGTCGCACGTCTTGGCGTACTCGGCGGCCATCCACCCGGCCGCCTGGCCAGGCTCGTCGAAGGTACGGGTGATGCGTGCCGCCGGTTTGGCCAACCAGTCACCGGTCCGCATCGGCGGCACCAGCGAGGAGGGGAAGTCGGATGAGGCCGGTCGGCGTTCGGCCTCGTTGCCGCGGTCGGCTCCGGGGCCGGTCCACTGGTAGGCGTGCCAATGCATGCTCGGGCGCTCCCGTAGAGTGCGAGGGGATGGCGGGCCCTGCTTGCTGTGATCAGGCAGGGACCGCCGTCCTTCGGGGTGACGCTCAGATGGTGGCGAGCCCGGCGGCGCGAAGCTCGTCGCCGCTGAAGCGGAGAGTCCCGGCGTCCGGGTTCTTCGAGTCACGCAGGGCGTAGGCGTCCTTCACGCCGGGGATCGGGGCGATCAGGACACAGCTTTCCCCGTCCTCGTTCTGTTGATTGCCGCCGCACAGCCTGGTGAACGGCACCTCGCCGAGGTTGCTGCCGTACAGGTCTCTCATCCTGATTCTCCTTCGAGTTTCTGGAACGTCCTGCCTACGACCGTACTGCCATATTGAAATCGCAGCAAGGCTGTCTGGCCGTCCACCTTGCTGGCGTACTAGTAAGGTGATGAAGTAGGACGAGTTGTCCGGAGGAGGATGGGACGTGCGGTCGTCAGGTTGGAACAACGCCTCGACTCCCTACGTCCGGCCTGCCCGCGACGGGGAGCCTGACGCGTGGACCGAGGAAGCCGCCCAGCGGGGCCATGTCGGTACGAACGAACTGCGCGAAGTCGGTGAGATCAGGGCCACGGCAGACGTCGCCCGTGACCTGAACATCGAGGGCGATCCACAGGTCGTGGTCCGGCGTCGGATCGTGTTTCTCGACGGCGTACCGATCGAGCTCGCCGACTCCTACTACCCGGCCTCCATCGCCCGCGGCACACCCCTCGCGCAACCCGGCAAGATCCGTGGCGGTGCTGTGCGGCTGCTCGCCGAGCTGGGGCATCGGGCGCGCAAGGTGGAGGAGACGGTGAGCGCCCGGCCGGCCACGGTCATCGAGCGAGACCTGCTGGAGCTCGATGCGAACGAGTGGGTTCTGGTGCTTCGCCGCGTCACCCGTGACCACGACGGGACTCCGTTCGAGAGCACCGTGATGACCATGGTCGCCAGCGGTCGTGAACTGCGATACGAACACGAGGAAGGCTGAGCATGGCCAGACGGGTCGACAGCCGGCCTCGGCATCAGCAGGTGGCCGCAGACCTTCGGGCGCAGATCATGTCCGGGGTTCTCCCCGCAGGCGCACAGCTGCCCTCCACCTCGCAGCTTGCGGAGCAGTACGGTTGCGCGCCCGCCACCATCCAAGGGGCGATGAAGCTCCTGAAAGACGAGCGCTTCCTGGAGGGGCAACCCGGCAAGGGCGTCTTCGTCCGGCAGCGGCAGCCCTTCACCGTTACCGCGACGGCATACAAGGCCCCCGCATCGGGCGGCTACAGCTACGACCTCCTGCACGTGAGCGAGACGGAGCCGCCGGCCGATGTCGCGCAGGCCCTCGCTCTCGGCGAAGGTGAGCGCTGTGTGGAGCGGCACCGCCTTCTGCTGCATGCCGGCGATCCCATCGAACTCTCGTGGTCGTACTACCCGCTCGCCATCGTCGCGGGATCACCTCTCGCCGGACGAGCGAAAGTCAAGGGTGGGGCTCCCAAGGTTCTCGCGGACCTGGGCTTCCCGCAGCGGGCATTCGTAGATCGAATTTCGGTGCGGCAACCGCGTACCGAAGAGGTCGTGATGCTGGACCTACCGGCGGACGTACCGGTCATCCGGCAGTTCCGGGTGATCCACAGTGATGACGAGCGGCCTGTCGAAGCTTCGATTCTCATCAAGGGCGGTCACTTGTTCGAGGTGCTGTACCAGCAGCCGGCCCACCCTGCGATGTTGTCGCCTTGATAGCCCGGTACCCCAAAATCCACGTAGCGTCCGAGGACGGCGGCTGGTCGATGTTCATCCCCGGCTCGCCGATCGCGGCGGACGGCCGGACTTTCGACGAGGCCGTTACCGAGCTGATCGGCGCGTTGCGTGAGTACGCCGAGGATTGGCGAGACCGCCTGCACGACACGCCCGGCCACCGCCAGCATCGAGGGCTGGTGCGGTTGATCAGCCGCAGTGACGACGACCGACTGCGTGAATGGCTGGCGGCGGAGGTCCACCAACCGGTTCCCGGTTCAGACGCGCGCGGCTGAGATGACCAGCTCCAAGGCCTGCCTGGACTCGGACAGATCACGCATCGCCTGATCGATCCGATCCCGTTCCGCCCGAAGCTGCCCCACCACATCCGGACACGTAGGCGCCAACCGCTCCCCCCGAGCCTCCAGACAGGGCAGCACCGTGGCGATGGTCGAGGTGCTCAACCCGGCCGCGAGCAAACACCGAATACGCCGCACGGTCTCCACCTGATCCTCGGTGTACTCGCGATACCCGCTGGGCAGCCGCGACGGCGTGAGCAGCCCCTGCTCCTCGTAGTAGCGCAGCAGCCGCTCACTCACGCCGGTGCGCCGGACGAGCTCACCGATCCGCATCCCACGAACACCTCCACGACTTGACTCTCACATGCATGTGAGACTTTAGCGTGCCCGCATGAGAAAAACTCTGCTGGTGCCCGCCATGCTCACGCTGAGCGTGTTCGTGGTCGGCACGTCCGAATATCTGATCGCCGGGCTGCTGCCTCAGGTGGCCGCCGACCTCCAGGTTTCCGTGTCCACGGCGGGGCAGGCCGTGACGGCGTACGCGCTGGGCGTCGTGGTGGGCGGCCCGCTGGTGACGATCGTGACGGTGCGGCTGCCGCGTAAGGGGCTGGCGCTGGGGTTGTTGTTGGTGTTCGCCGCAGGGAACGCGATCTGCGCGGCGGCCGGTTCGTACGAGGTGCTGATCGTCGGAAGGGTGATCGCGTCGCTGAGCCACGCGGCCTTCCTGACCCTGGCGTTGATGGTGGTGACGCGGGTGGTGGAGCCGCGGCGCGTCGGGACGGCCATCGCCGCCGTGGGCTCAGGGTTCTCGGTGGCGACGCTGCTCGGGGTGCCGCTCGGGGTGTTGCTGGGGGAGGACGCGGGGTGGCGGACGCCGTTCGCGGTGCTGGCCGGGCTGGCGCTGGCCGTGACCGGGTTGCTGGCCGTCGTGCTGCCCAGGCAGGCGGCGGAGGTGACAAGCGTGCGGGACGAGATCGCGACGGTCGTGAGCAGGCGGGTGCTGGTGGTGATCGCTACGACGGCCGTCGGGCTGGCGGCGACCTCGACGGTGTTCACGTACCTGGCGCCCACGCTGACCGAGATCACCGGGTTCGGGCCGGCGGCGGTGTCGACGCTGCTGCTCGTGTACGGGGCCGGCAGCCTGGCCGGAGGGCTGGTGGCCGGGCGGCTGGCGGACCGGTCGCTGGCCGGTACGGTGCGGGGCACGTTCGCCGGGCTGAGCGTGGTGCTGGTGGTCTTTCCTTTCGCGGTGCCGTGGGCGGGGTCCGCTGTGGTGGCGGTGCTGGCGCTGGGGTTGCTGACCTCGGCCACGACGCCGGTGCTGCAGAGCCTGGTGCTGCGGCATGCCGGGCGGGCGCCGACGCTGGCGGTGTCGGTGAACGTGTGCGCGTTCAACATCGGCATCGCGGCCGGGTCGGCGCTGGGCGGCGGGCTGGTGGCGGTGGACGGGCTGCGGTGGCTGGGGCTGGCCGCCGCGGCGCTGAGCCTGGCCGCCCTGGCGATCAGCTACGCCGCCGTCCCCCGTAGAGAGAGTCTGACGGGTTCCCCGGCCTGAAGCGCGAAGGCCGGGGAACCCGTGGTCAGCCGACCTGCGTCGGGTCCTTCTCAGGGACGCACGCCGCGACAGCCCCCTGAATCACCTCAGCCTTGAGCTGAGACTTGACCGGCCCCTTCGGGTTCTCGGTGAACTCCAGCAGCACAGTCTGCCCCTTCCCGACCTGCCGGGGATCGATGACGAACCCCTTCGCCCCCGGCCTGGCGACCTTGTAGTGCACGGACGCGCGCCACTCCTCCGGAGTGTCGTACCCCCCGCCGACCAGCGCGCCCCGATCGTTCTGGCACTTGGTGTACGGCTTGAGGTACGTGACGTCCGCGGTCACGCCGTGATCCTTGAGGTCCTGCTCCAGCTGTTCGGCGTCCCTGAATTCCTTGATCTCCACCGTGACGGTGCCGTTGGCGTTCGCGCTCACCGCGTACGCCGGCTCAGGGCTGGTCAGCAGCGGCACCGCCACCGCCGCCACGGCGGCCAGCCCGGCCACCGCCGCCCCCGCGAGCAGGCGGCGGCCGGTACGGCGGGTGCGTTCGTTGCGCGCGGTCATCTCGGCTTGCAGGTCCATCAGCAACTGCTCCTCGAATCTCATCGTGGGATTCCTTCCATGACGAAGGGCAGGTCGCGGAGCGCCTTGCGGGCGCGGTGCAGCCGCACCATGGCGGTCCCCGGCCGGATCCCGAGCGCCACCGCCGCCTCCGACGGCGTGAGCTGCTCAAGTACCACCAGCTCCAGGACGGCGCGCTCCCCGTCGGGTAACCCGGCCATGGCCTCGAAGGCCGCCCTGGCGGGCCGCTCCGCGTCGATCCGTTCCTCCAGCCGGGACACGTCGTCGCCGTCGAGCGGACGCCGCCCGCTCACCCGATGCGTGAGCTGGGACTCCCGCAGCGCCCGCCGCCGCTCGGACGACAGCGTGTTGCGCGCGACGCCGTACAGCCACGCGATCTCGCTGCCCTTGCCCGGGCGGTAGGTGTGCGCCGAGTCGAACACCGCGAGGAACACGTCGGCCACCAGGTCGGCGACCGTGTGCGGGTCGTCGACCCGGCGTGCCAGGAACCTCGTGACAGCGTCGATGTGCCGCCGGTAGAAGGCTTCGAACGCCACGGGGTCGGTGGCGAGCTTCCCCCGTATGAGACGCACCGGCCTTGCTCCCTTCGTCGATCTACACCTGTACTTGGTGAGAACTGCCGGAAGGCTTACAAACCACGTCATCAGGCAGGCCCCGGCGACGTTCGGAACGCAGCGCACGAATCCGGGCGACCGTTACCCCTAGGCCGGCGAGCGCCGCGACCAGCACCGCGACCGACAGCGGCGCGGGAAAGTAGGTGAGCTGCGCCCACGTGACCGTCCGCCCGTTGACCAGCACGGACACCAGGTCGGGATACCAGGCCAGCACCGCCACCGGAACGAGCGCGGGCATCATCCGCAGCCCGATCCGCCACCACGGCCGCCCGGAACGCCGCGCACCCCACCGCCGCGCCCGCGCCACGCCCAGAGCGCCCAGCCCGGCCGCGAGCAGCGCGAACGCGGCCAGCGCCGCCTCGAAGAGCTGCCGCTCGCCGCCCGGCCCCTCCGGCGTCCTGCCCTCGCTCAGCGCCGTGAGCCCGAGCATGATGTCGTACGTCGGGTCGTACAGCGTCGCGTTGTTGGTCATCACCGCGAACCCGTAGCCGGTCCTGGGGGAGATGGCCTCGACCGCGTTGTAGGTGAACAGGTTCCCCGAGTGCACGAGTCGCCCGCCGTCCTCGATGCCCCACCCCATCCCGTACGGGCGCAGCTTCGAAGGCTCGTGCATGGCCTTCAGACTCTCCCGCTTGACCAGCGGCCGCCCGTCGCCCGTCTGCGCGATCAGCCACTTGCCCATGTCGGCGGCGGTGGTGATGACGCCGCCCGCCCCGCTCTCGTCGTGGAACCCGGCCAGCTCCGGCCGAGGCAGCCAGGCACCGAAGAGCGAGTTGTAGCCGTCCGCGACCGGGACGACCTTGTCGGAGATGGCGCTGGACTTCATGCCCAGCGGCCCGAACACCCGATCCCGCAGGTAGTCGCCGAACCGCCGCCCGCTCGCCACCTCCACCAGCCGCCCGGCCAGGTCGTAGTTGACGTTGCAGTACTCGTAGCGGGTGCCGGGCTCGGCGGCGAGCCGTGAGCCGGCCAGGCGGGCGGTGAAGTCGGCCGGCGAGGTGGCCTCCTCCGTGGAGGCGATGTCCACCGTGCGGTCCGACAGGCCGGAGGTCTGGTTCAGCAACTGGCGGACGGTGATCCGCGCGGCCCGCGGATCCGCCATCGTGAAGCCGGGGAGTTGCGCGGCGACCGGCTCGTCGAGCTTGATCTTGCCCTGGTCCACGAGCGTCATGACGGCCATGGCGGTGAACGACTTGCTCACCGACGCCACCCGCATCGGGGTGTCGGCGGTCATCGGCCGCCCTTGCGAGTCGTGCCCGTACCCGGCCGCGTGCACGACCTTGCCGCCGTGCGTGACGACCACGGACAGGCCCGGAACCCCGGTGGACTCCATCGCCTGCTCCAGGTAGGCGTCGATGGCGGCGGGGGTCGGATCGGGGGCCGGGCTCAGGGCGAGGGCGAGGGCGAGAAGGAGTTTCACGGGAAGAAACCTAGAAACCCGAAGGCCCCGCCCGTATCCGCCGACCGTCCAGGATCACCCCTGACGAAAGTCACGTATCCTCCAGCCGCGTCGGCACCGCCTTCTGCACCTGCTGGAACACCACCGACGTCCGGAACCCCACGATCTCCTTGCGTTTGCTCAGCCGGTCGAGCAGGAACCCGTGCAGATGATCGAGGTCCCGCACCCCCACGTGCAGCAGGAAGTCATCCCCTCCGGCCAGCACGAACACGCTCAGCACCTCCGGCATCGCCGCCGCCGACTCCTTGAAGGTGTTGATCACCGCCCGGCTCAGCGGCCGTACCTGCACCGACACCATCGCCTGGACGCCGCGGTTGAGCGCGGCAGGGTCGATGTCGGCGTGGTAGCCGCGGATCACGCCCCGCCTGGTCAGCGCCCGCACCCGTTCCAGGCAGGTCGAGGGCGCGATGCCGAGCTGCCTGGCCAGCTCGCGGTTGGACTGCCGCGCATCCGTTTGGAGCAGCCGTATGATCGCCGAATCAAGTTCATCCATACGCCAGAGATACCCGACATTCCGGCCAAGCGTTCGGCTAGCACGAGATGACACCGAACGCGCGGGTTACGTTCGGGGGTCATGAGTGGACACATGGGGGCGTGGCAGGGCACGGCGCTTTTGGTCGGTGCCGTGCTGGGCCCCGGCATGCTGGTGCTGCCGCATCTGGCCGCCGCCGCGGCGGGGCCCGCGTCGGTGCTGGCCTGGGCGGGGATGCTGGCGCTCAGCGTGCCCGTCGCGCTGACGTTCGCCGCGCTCGGCGCGCGTTATCCCGGCGGCGGAGGGGTGGCGGCCGTCGTCGGGCTCGCGTTCGGCCGGCGCGCCGCCGCCGTGACCGGCTGGTGGTTCTACGGCGCCGTGCCGATCGGCACGGTCGCGGGCGCGCTGGTGGGCGGCCAGTACGTCGAGGCGTGCCTGGGCGTGAACGCGACTGTGGCCGCCTGCCTCATTCTGGCCGCCGCGTTCGCCGCGAACGCCGCGGGGCTGCGCACGTCAGGACGGCTGCAGATCGGCTTCGTCGCCCTGCTCGTCGCGCTGCTGGCCACCGCCGTGATCACCGCCGCGCCGCACGCCGACCCGGTCAACTTCACCCCCTTCGCCCCGTACGGCTTCGCGGGCGTGGCCGGCGCGGCCGGCGTGCTCATGTTCGCCTTCGTGGGCTGGGAGGCGGCCAGCCACCTGTCGGGCGAGTTCGCGAGCAGGAACGGGCTGGTGCGGGCCACCGCGGTGACGCTCGTGGTGATCGGCTTGCTGTACGCGGGCGTCTCCGTCACCTCCGTCGCCGTGCTCGGCGCGGACATGTCCGCCGTGCCGCTCACCGACATGCTGCTGATCGGCCTCGGCCCCGCCGCCCGCCCGGTCACCGGGGTGGTCGCGGTGCTGCTGACGTTCGGGGCGGTCAACACCTACATCGCCGGGGCGGCCAGGCTGGGTGCGGCGCTGGCGGCGGACGGGGCGCTGCCGCGCTGGTTCGCCAGGGGCGGGGCGCCGGGCGAGACGCCGTTCCGGAGCCTCGGGCTGGTGCTGGTGCTGAGCGTGCCCGTCCTGGTGTGGGCGACAGACCTGGACCTGCTGATGCGCGCGACGTCGGCGTGCCTGGCGGCGGTCACCTCGGCGGGGGTGGCGGCGGCGGTGCGGATGTTGCCGCGCGGCCGTCACCGGACCATGGCCGTCGTGGGGACGGGGATGTCGCTGCTGGGGCTGGCGTTCTGCGGCACGTACCTGCTGGTGCCCGCCGTGCTGGGCGCGGTGGCGCTCGCGGCGCTCGGCATCAACCCTCGCCGTTCCTACAAAATCGGGCTATAAACGGCGACAGAGCGCCGTCAGGCGGGCAGTACACATGAGCACAGACGGCGCGAGTCGGGAGGTGCCATGACCCAGCACGCCAAGTACGCGGAGTCCAGGCAGGTGGGCGAGCAGGCGCGGGAGAAGGAGTGGGCGCGCCCGAGCTTCGCCAAGCAGCTCTTCCTCGGCGACTTCCGGATGGACCTGGTGCATCCGGCGCCCACGCTGCCCGACGCCGCGACGAAGAAGGGGGAGGAGTTCGTCCGGGCGGTGCGGCGCTTCCTCGACGCGCGCGTGGACCCGGCGCTCATCGAGCGGACCGCGCAGGTGCCCGACGACGTGGTGAAGGGCCTGGCGGAGCTCGGCGCGTTCGGCATCACGATCAAGGAGGAGTACGGCGGGCTCGGCCTGCCGTACCTGTACTACTGCCGCGCGCTCACGCTGGTCGGCTCCTACTGTCCCGCGCTGGCCACGCTGCTGTCCGCGCACCAGTCGATCGGGGTGCCGCAGCCGCTCAAGCTGTTCGGCACCGAGGAGCAGAAGCGGGAGTACCTGCCGCGCTGCGCGGCGGGGGAGATCTCCGCGTTCCTGCTGACCGAGCCCGACGTCGGCTCCGACCCCGCGCGGCTGGCCACCACCGCCGTGCGCGACGGCGACGAGTACGTGCTCGACGGCGTCAAGCTCTGGACCACCAACGGCGTCATCGCCGACCTCCTCGTCGTCATGGCCAGGACCGGCAAGAAGATCAGCGCGTTCGTGGTGGAGGCCGACTCACCGGGCATCACGGTCAAGCGGCGCAACACGTTCATGGGGCTGCGCGGCATAGAGAACGGCGTGACGGAGCTCTCCCAGGTCAGGGTGCCCGCCAAGAACCTCATCGGCAAGGAGGGCGAAGGGCTGCGCATCGCGCTCACCACGCTCAACACGGGCCGCCTGTCGCTGCCCGCCACCTGCGCAGGGAACGCCAAGTGGGCCGTCAAGATCGCCCGCGAGTGGGGCAACGAACGCGTGCAGTGGGGCCGCAAGGTCGGCCTGCACGAGGCCGTGGCCACCAAGGTCGCCTTCATCGTGGCCACCGCGTACGCCATTGACGCCGTCTGCGAGCTGACCGCCCGCCTGGCCGACGACCGGCGCAACGACATCAGGATCGAGGCGGCGCTGGCCAAGCTGTTCGCCTCCGAGCTGTCGTACCAGGTGCTCGACGAGCTGGTGCAGATCCGCGGCGGGCGCGGCTACGAGACCGCCGAGTCGCTGGTCGCCAGGGGCGAGCGCGGGGTGCCCGCCGAGCAGATGCTGCGCGACTCCCGCATCAACCGCATCTTCGAGGGCTCCTCCGAGATCATGCGCCTGGCGATCACCCGGGAGGCGGTGGACGCGCACCTGTCCGCCGCGGGCGAGCTGATCAACCCCGAGGCCAGTCGCCAGGAGCGCGCCCAGGCCCTGCGCAGGGCCGGCCGCTTCTACGCCAAGTGGCTGCCCACGCTGGTGGCCGGCACCGGCAACCTGCCCACCGCGTACGCCGGCTTCGGCCCGCTGGCCGGGCACCTGCGCTTCGTGGAGCGGACCAGCAGGAAACTGGCCAGGTCCACCTTCTACGGCATGTCCCGCTGGCAGGGCAGGCTGGAGCACAAGCAGGCGTTCCTCGGCAGGATCGTCGACATCGGCGCCGAGCTGTACGCGATGACCGCCGTCTGCCTGAAGGCCGAGGAGGACTCCAAGGATCTGGGGCGCAGGCCGTACGAGCTGGCCGACACCTTCTGCCAGCAGTCCAGACGCCGGGTGGACGCGCTGTTCGACCGCCTGTGGGACAACAGCGACAATCTCGACGCCCGGGTGGCCGGTTACGTGCTCGACGGCCGCTACACCTTCGTCGAGGAGGGCATCCTCGACCCGTCCGTCGAGGGCCCGTGGATCGGCTCGCCCGAGGGCGGGGAGAACGTCCGCCGCAAGATTCTCTGACATCCGGTCTAGACCGGATGTGCGCTCTTTGCCACCCGAGTGTTGCCAAACCGAGACAGGCCGGTATAGACCGGCCGCTGAACTCCGGCTTACGCTTGCGCAAACGCGGCGATGCGCTGGTTGGTGCTGGGCCGCGTGCTCATCCCCCTGGGCGGGGCCCGGCCGGCTGGTACGGACCAGCGGGGCCCGTCCGACGAGAAGGCGGTATCTCCAGTGAACATGAAGCTTGTGGGCGGCGCCGCTCTCGGCCTTGCCACCATGCTGGTCCTGTCCAGTTGCGGTTCTGGCGGCTCCGGCGGCGGAGGTGACACCCAGGCGTCGGGTGACGGCACGGTCACGCTGAAGATGGTCGCGGCCGACTACGGCGACGGCCCCGGCAAGCCCAACTCCGGCGAGACGTTCTGGAAGGGCGTCACCGACGAGTTCACCAAGGCCAACCCGAACATCAAGGTCGAGGTCCAGGTCATCAACTGGAACGACATCGACAAGCAAGTCGCCACCATGGTGCAGAACGGCCAGATCCCGGACATCCTGCAGACCGGCGACTACTCCGGCTTCGTCGAGGACGGCCTGCTCCACAAGGTGGACGAGGTCCTGTCCCCGAACGTCTCCGGCGACATGCTGCAGAAGTTCGCCGAGTTCGGCAAGGTGGACGGCACCGCGTACGGCATCCCGTTCGTCTCCTCGGCCCGCGCCCTGTTCTACAACAAGGACCTGTTCGAGAAGGCCAAGATCACCGAGCCGCCGAAGACCTGGGACGAGCTCAAGGCCGCCGCCGAGAAGCTGAAGGCGGCCGGCGTGACCCAGCCGTTCGGCCTGCCGCTCGGCCAGGAGGAGGCCCAGGCCGAGTCGTTCCTGTGGATGCTCGGCAACGGCGGCGGCTACAAGGACGCCGCCGGCAAGTGGGCGATCAACTCGGCGCAGAACGTCGAGACCTTCACGTACATGAAGGGCCTGGTCGACGCCGGTCTGACCACCCCCAACCCCGGCACCAAGGACCGCAAGACGGTCTGGGAGGACTTCGGCGCCGGCAAGGTCGGCATGGTCAACGGCGGCCCCATGTCCATCCCGATCTTCGACGCGGCCGGCCTGAAGAACTACGGCGTCGCGCCCATCCCCGGCAAGGCCGGCCCGCTCGACACCACGCTCGGCGTCATGGACTGGATCATGGCGTTCAACAAGAACGGCCACGCCGCCGAGATCAAGAAGTTCTTCGACTTCTTCTACACCGGCGACGCCGCCGAGAAGATCTCCGACATCTACAAGCTGCTGCCCGTCACCAACGGCGGCATCCAGAAGCTGTCCGGCGACGAGAAGCTCAAGCCGTTCCTCGCCGCCCTGCCCAACGCCAGCTTCTACCCCTTCCAGGACCCCAAGTGGGCCACCCTGAACCCGGCGATCAAGCAGACCATCGGCGGGGCCGTCAAGGACGACCCGGCCAAGGTCCTCGGTGAGCTGCAGAAGACCGCGGAAGCGGCCGGCTGATCCAGCGAGACCACGGTACGGCCGGCCACCGCCGGTCGTACCGTCCTTGCGAAAGGTACTTGAGTGACAACCCTGGACGTCAAGAAGCCGCGCGCGCGATCGCGGGGCCTGCGCGCCCTCGAACCCCTCGCCTGGATCGGGCCCGCCATCGTGCTGATCGCCCTGGTCGTGATCTGGCCCGTGGTCGAGATGATCAGGTCCTCGTTCCTGGAGATCAGCCGGCTCGGCGTGGTGCGCGGCTCGGCCGGGCTCGCCAACTACGACAAGCTCTTCGCCGAGAAGGACTTCGCCGACGTCATGCTCCGCAGCGTGATCTGGGTCGTCGCCGTCGTCGCGCTCACCGTGCTGCTCTCGCTGGCCCTGGCCCAGCTCTTCAACCAGCGCTTCCCGCTGCGCAAGCTGGCCCGCTGGGCGCTCATCGCGCCGTGGGCCGCGTCGGTGCTGATGACGGCCATCATCTTCAAGTGGATGCTCGACCCCGAGGTCGGCGTGATCAACCAGATCCGCCTCCAGCTCGGCCTGATCGACGCGATGGGCGGAGCCGCCGCCGACCAGCTCGGCGACGCCGCCACCGCCATGCCGTGGCTGGTGTTCGTCGCGGTGTTCGTGTCGGTGCCGTTCACCACGTACGCGCTGCTCGCCGGGCTCGCCACGATCCCCTCAGACGTGTACGAGGCCGCCAGGATGGACGGCGCCGGACGCCTGCGGACGTACTGGTCGATCACCCTGCCGCTGCTGCGCCCCGCGCTCACCGTGGCCGCCCTGATCAACGTCATGAACGTCTTCAACAGCTTCCCGATCATCTGGGCCATGACCCACGGGCAGCCCGGCTACTCCACCGCCACCTCGACCATCCTCATGTACATCCTCAAGGGCTCCGACATCGGCGAATCGGCCGCCATGTCCGTCGTCAACTTCGGCATGGTGATCGTGCTCACCGTGATCTTCCTCAAGGTGTCCCGATGGAACAAGGAGGTGGCGTGATGGCCGTCAAGACCATGCCGGCGCAGGCCCAGCCGCATCACCACCACGCCCGTGCCAGGCGCGGCGGCGTCGCGCGCGCCATGCCCAGGCTGAAGACCGTCCTCATCGCGGCCACCGCGTACGTCGTCGCGCTGCTGTTCCTGTTCCCGTACGTGGTCATGCTGCTGACCTCGCTGCGCTCGCAGGAGTCGCTGCGCGACGTGACGTTCTGGCCCGACGAGTGGGTGTGGTCCAACCTCACCGACTTCTGGGGCAGCGGCCTGGCCGGCAACCTCTGGGTGACGATCAAGGTGGCGGCCGGATCGACCGTGCTCGTGCTCCTGGTCGCGCTGCCCGCGGCGTACTACGCGGCCAGGCACAACTTTCGCGGCCGTAACGCGTTCCTCATCCTGGTGCTGATCACCCAGATGTTCCAGCCCACGGCCATGGTGGTCGGCATCTACCGCGAGTTCTTCCAGTTCGGGCTGGTGGACTCGATCTGGGCGCTGATCCTCGTCAACGCCGGCTTCAACCTGGCCTTCGCCGTGTGGATCCTGACCGCGTACTTCTCCTCCATCCCGCGCGAGCTGGAGGAGGCCGCCTTCATCGACGGGAACGGGCGCTTCGGCGCGCTGTTCAGGATCACGCTGCCGCTGGCCATGCCCGGCGTCATCACCGCGCTGATCTTCACGTTCATCGCCGCGTGGAACGAGTTCGTGGTCGCGCTGACCCTCACCACCACGACCGCGAACCAGCCGCTTCCCGTGGCGCTCAACTCGTTCATCGGGCAGTACCAGGTGGACTGGCAGAACCTGTTCGCCGGCTCGGTGATCGCCACCATCCCGGTGATCATCCTGTTCGCCCTGATCGAGCGGAAGGTGGTCGGCGGTCTGACCGCCGGCTCCATCAAGTGACCCGTCCGGCCGCGCCCCTGAGATCCTCGGGCGCGGCCGGACGTGTCTTCTAAAGCTTCTGCGGGACGCGCGCCACGCAGAACACCGTCTGACCGAACGGCGGCGTGACGAACCGCTCGATGAGCCTGGTCATCGGCACCACCGTACGGTCGTAGATCTTGACCAGGCGCGGGTCCGGGTAGCCCACCCCGCCCCGGCGCACCGCCACCCACCAGGCGATGCCGCCCAGGAAGTTGATCGGCTTGAGCACCTCGGCGTCGAGCCCCGCCTTGGCGACCGTCGTGCCCAGCGTCTTCGGCGTGTAGCGCTGGACGTGGCCCACCTTGCGGTCGAAGTCGCCGTAGAGCTGCTGGTAGCCGGGCACCCAGATGATGATCCGCCCGCCCGGCTGCGTCACGCGCGCCAGCGAGCGCAGCGCCTCCGCGTCGTCCTCGATGTGCTCCAGGACGTTCATCATGACGACCGTGTCGACCTTGTCCTCCAGCGGGATGTCCGTCGGCAGCCCGAACTGCAGGACGCTGATGTCGTCGCGGTCGGCGAAGCGCTTCTCCAGCTGCTCGACGCAGTAGGGGTCGAAGTCGCTGACCACCAGACGGTCGAGACGCGGCAGGAACTGCTCGGCGAAGTGGCCCAGCCCCGAGCCGATCTCCAGCATCGAGCGGCCGACATGCGGGGCGACCATGTCGAACTCGTACTGCCGATAGTTCTTGGCCTCGTCCCCACCCAGGTGGTTCTCCAGGGCCTCGTCACCGGCCGCGGGTTGCACTACACGGTCATACCCAGAAGACATAATCCCGTTCCTTCGAGGGGCTCACGGATTGCCCGAGTCTAGTGCCCGCGACAGTCACCAGGATGACACGATCCGCGGATCACCCTTCCCCGCGTGACCTGTTTGCGGTGGAATCTGACTCGCCATGGACGACGACGAGGCGATCGCGCGCTCGCTCGACGGTGACCTGGGGGCCTACGAGGCGCTGGTCGCCCGCTACAGCGCGCTCGCCCACCGTACCGCCTTCATGCTCGGCGCGGGGGACGAGGCGGAGGACGTGGTGCAGGAGGCGTTCGTCAAGGCGTTCCGCCACCTGCCGAGCTTCCGCAAGGACGCGCCCTTCCGGCCGTGGCTGCTGCGCATCGTCGCCAACGAGACCCACAACCTCACCCGGTCGCGTGGCCGGCGCTCCTCGCTCGAACTGCGGCTCAGCGGCACCGCCGACACGCGGGTGCCCGACGACCCCGAAGGTCTCGCCGTCGCCACCGACCGGCGCTCGCGATTGCTGGCGGCGGTGCGCGGGCTGCCCGAGCGGGAACGTCAGGCGGTCGTGTGCCGGTACTTCTTACAACTGAGCGAGGCGGAGACGGCGCAGGTGCTCGACTGGCCTGTCGGAACTGTGAAGTCCAGTACGCATCGGGGGTTGGCGCGGTTGAGGGAGGAGGTGGGGGATGAGCTCGCATGAGCCTTTCGACGAGATCGAAGCCGAGCTGACGGCTCTCGGTGATCTTCTCGACGTTCCCGAGCCGCCGCCTTCGTCCGACGTGGCCGCCGCCGTCCGCGCCCGCCTCGAACCACCCGCCGCCACCACGCCCGCCGCCACCACGCCCGATGCCTCTGCGCCGGATGCCTCTGCGCCCGGCGCCGGGCCCGATCCGGCGCACGGCCCGATCACCGGCCCCGTGCGTCCCCCCACCCGCACCGACTCTCCGGCGCCGGGCCGGCGGGACGGTGCACGTCGCCGGCGAACGAGGTGGACGGTCATCGCAGCCGTCGTCATAGCCGTCATCACGGTCACGGCCGCCACCCCCCAGGGCCGCGCCGCCGTCGTCCAGATCCTGCGCTTCGCCGGCATAGAGATAGAGATCGGCGAGACGACACCCCCGCCCGTCACCACCACGACCCCGCTCCCAGGCGAGCACGAGGTCCCCCGCGCCGACGTCCAGAACCAGGCGAAGTTCCAGGTCAAGACCCCCACAGCACTCGCCGACCCGGAGCGCGTCACGGTGGCCGACGGCGGCAGGGTGGTCTCGATGTACTGGCCGGGAGGCCTCAGGCTGGACCAGTTCGACGGCACCGTTACCCCGTTCTTCTTCAAGAAGCTCGGCCCGCCCGCCCCCGAATACACCCGCGTGAACGGCCGCGAAGCCTGGTGGATCCCCGGCGAGCACCCCCTCGGCTACATCCCCCGCGAGGACGGCACCCAGGTCCCGCTCCGCCAGGCCGCCGCCACGCTCCTCTGGACGCGGGACGGCCTCAACTTCCGGCTGGAGGGCGCGAAGAGCATGGCGGAGGCCGTCCGCATAGCCTCGTCAGTCGAGTGAGCGCGTGAGCCAGTCGTCCACGCCCTTCAGCAGCTCCTTGCGCACCGACTCTGGCGCGGTGGACGACCGTACGGACTGCCGCGCCAGCTCCGCCACCTCCGCGTCGCTGAACCCGTACACGTCCCTGGCGAGCTCGTACTGCCGCAGCAGCCGCGTGCCGAACAGCAGCGGGTCGTCGGAGCCCAGCGCGATCGGCACCCCCGCGTCGAACAGCCGCCGCACCGGCACGTCGGCCGGCTCCTCGGCGACGCCCAGGCCGACGTTCGAGGTGGGGCAGACCTCGCAGCAGATCTGCCGGTCGGCCAGGCGCTGCATGAGCCACTCGTCCTCGGCCGCGCGCACGCCGTGGCCGACCCGGTCGGCGCCGAGGTCGTCCACGCACTGCGCGACGCTGCGCGGCCCCAGCAGCTCGCCGCCGTGCGGCACCGCCAGCAGGCCGCCGCGTTTGGCGATCCTGAACGCCCGCTCGAAGTCCCTGGCTGCGCCGCGCCGCTCGTCGTTGGACAGGCCGAAGCCGACGACGCCCTTGCCGATGTACTGGGTGGCGAGCCTGGCCAGGGTGTTGGCGTCGAGCGGGTGGCGGGTGCGGTTGGCCGCGACGATGACGGCGATGCCGATGCCCGCGTGCTTCGCGGCCTGTTCGACGGCGTCCAGCATCAGCTCCAGCGTGGCCGTCAGTCCGCCGAAGCGCTGCGCGTAGCCCGACGGGTCGACCTGGATCTCCAGCCACCGGGATCCGGCCGCCACCTCGTCCTCCGCCGTCTCCCGCATCAGCCGGTAGACGTATTCCGGACGGGTCAGTACGGATCTGGCGATGTCGTACAGGCGCTGAAACCGGAACCAGCCCCGCTCGTCCGTCGCCCGCAGCTTGGGCGGCCAGTCCTGCTCCAGCGCGTCGGGGAGGGTCAGCCCCTGCTCCCTGGCCAGCTCGATCAGGGTCGAGTGCCGCATGGAGCCGGTGAAGTGCAGATGGAGATGGGCCTTGGGGAGCGCATGCAGGGGCCGGAGCATCTGCATATCTTGCCACTCAACCTCAGGGCGGGTTCGCGCGTTGGGGAGGGCGAAAGGGGACCCTCGCTGATGACAGACGACGACGAAGCGGCCTTCGACGAGTTCCTCGCCGCGCGGAGCACCTCGCTGCTGCGTACCGCGATCCTGGTCTGCGGGGCGACCAGGCATGACGCCGAGGACCTGGTCCAGCACGCGCTGGAGAAGGTCTACCGGAACTGGCCCCGCCTCCGCCGCGACAACCCCGAGGCGTACGCGCGCAAGGTCGTGGTGAACGCGGCCATCAGCAGGTCGCGGCGGCGCAGGGTGATCAAGGAGATCGTGTTCGCCCGCCCGCCGGACACCCCCGCCGACAGCCCCGACCTGGACCTGCGCGACACCCTCATCGGCGAGCTGCGCAGGCTGCCGCCCAGGATGCGGGCCGTGCTCGTGCTGCGCTACTGGGAGGACCAGTCCGAGCAGGCCACCGCGGCGCTGCTCGGCTGCTCGGTCGGCACCGTCAAGAGCCAGGCGGCGCGAGGGCTGGCCAGGATCCGCGAAAACCTGGATGTCGCAAGGGAAGTGACGAGATGACGATCGAGGACGACCTCGCCGGCGCCATGGCGGCGCACGTCTCCAGTGTGCAGGCCGCACCTGATCTAGGCCGGTCCGTACGCCGCCGGCACCGCGCCAGGACCATCCGCCTCCGTACGGCGGGCGCGGCCCTCGTCACGGCGGCCGTCGCCGCGGCTGTCCCGGCGGCCTTCACCGGCCCTTCCGTAACGGGGGAGACCGCCAACCGCGCCGTCATGACCGAACCCCCGGCGAGCCCGCGCCAGTTCGGCGGCATCCGCCTCGCCTACCTGCCCGACGGCCTCACCTGGGTCGCGGACCCCGGCACCGTGCACCCCGAGAGCAGTTACATCGCCAGCTTCGAGAAGGTGGGCGACGCGTCCGGCCGCCGTTTCGTCCAGCTCGTCGTCTTCCACGGCGCATCCGCCATCGAGCGCGCCGCCCCGCCGTCCTGGGAGGGGACCGAGGTCGTGGACGTCAACGGCAAGCAGGCGCGGCTGGCCACGGTGTCCGCGAACGGCGAGGTCGTCCCGTACGGCACCGAGGGCGGCACCCCCACGATCGTCTGGGAGCTGCGGCCGGGCCTGGCCGTCGAGCTGTGCGTCAGCCCCGAGTACGCCAAGGAGATCGACGCCGCGCGGGAACTGCGGAGGATCGCGAGAGGCGTCCGCGAGACGGGCTGAACACGCGGTACGGACGGGGTCCGGCGGGATATCAAGGATGCATGATCCCCGAGGGGCACCACATCGGCCAGGGATGGCGCGCGGCGCTGGCGGCGCTGGCGCTCGGGGTCACGTCGCTCATCATCTACGGCCTGTTCTCGTCGGGCTTCGGACGCCTCCCGCGCGCCGCCTTGCCCACCCCAGCCCCCGCCCCCAGCCAGATCGAACCCGCCCCCAACGAACCCGCCCCTAACGAGGCCGGGTCCACCGAGCCCGGGGCCAGCGAGCCCGGCCCCAGTGAGGCCGAGTCCGTCGCTGGTCAGGCGGCGCCGGATCCCGGCCACGTGGCCGATCCCAGCCACGACCCCGACCGGCCGGCCGCCGCCTCGGTCGGGCAGCCGAGCCCGGTGCGCGCCTCCGGGCCCGCGCTCTGGGTCGTCTCCGACGACTTCTGGCTCACGTACCTGCCCGCGGGCCTCGAACGCACCGGCGGCGCCGTCACCGCCTCCCGCGCCCGAGCCGCCTTCGGCGCGGCGGGCAGATTCGTCGAGGTACAGGTGGAGCGCGGTACGGTAGCCGCCGACTGGGACGGCTACCGCAAGCGGATCCCCGTGCTGGACGCCCGCGCGACCACCGTCCGCGGCAAGCCCGCCGTGGTGGGCGAGCACCCGGCAGGCGGACGCGTGATCGTCTGGCTCGAACGCCCGGGAACGGGCGCGTGGATCCGCGTCAGCGACTCCCTCGGCCGCGAACTCGTCACTCTTGCCGCCTCGGTCAAGGCTCCTGTAGGAGACTAGGAGCCTTTTCCCTGGTTCAACGCACTCTCATGGGGGGTCGATGCGGCGGTTGGCGGCGGTTCTCCTCATGTTCACGCTCACGGCCTGCGGCGCCATCGGCGGTGACGACGGCGGCGGCAGGGACGGCGGCAGGGACGGCGGCGGCGAGGTGCGGGATCCGCAGACCACCCCGCCGCAGCAGGAACCGGACGTCACCGGCAGCGGCACGATCTCGCTGTCCTGCGACGACGACACGGACGTGCGCGTCCCGGCCTCGCCCGCCGGCCTCACCCCGGCCGGCACGTTCGCCCGCCTCGACTCGCTCACCCGGCCGCAGAAGGTCCAGGGCCGCATCTGGAGCGACAACGACGAGCGCATGTACGTCGGCGTGGTGTGCGGGGTGCGGACGGCCGAGCAGTTCGCCACGCTGGTCGCCAGGTCCACGCTGACGGCGTACAAGGGCAAACCCGCGCTGCGCTGGACGACCCGGACGGGCGTGCGCAACTTCATGTGGCTGGAGCGGCCGGGCACCGCCGTCTACGTCGGGGCGACGCCCGGCCTCGCCGACGACATCAGGCCGATCGCCGCCGACATCACCACCTAGCGACCTGCCCGGCGGCTCAGCGGGCCTCGGCCAGCAGCTTGCTCATCCGGCTGACGCCCTCGGCCAGGTCGTCGTCGCCCAGCGCGTACGACAGCCTGAAGTAACCGGGTGTCCCGAAAGCCTCACCCGGCACGACGGCGACCTCGGCCTCCTCCAGAATCAGCTCGGCCAGCTCGCTGGACGACTGCGGCCGGCGCCCCCGCAGCTCCTTGCCGATCAGCTCCTTGACCGACGGATACGCGTAGAACGCCCCCTTCGGCTCAGGGCAGAAGACGCCGGGGATGTCGTTCAGCATCCGGACCATCGCCTGCCGCCGCCGGTCGAACGCCGCCCGCATCTCCGCCACCGCCGACAGGTCGCCTGACACGGCCGCCAGCGCCGCCATCTGGGCGACGTTGGAGACGTTGGAGGTGGCGTGCGACTGCAGGTTGGTGGCGGCCTTGACCACGTCGGACGGGCCGATCAGCCAGCCCACGCGCCAGCCCGTCATGGCGTACGTCTTGGCCACGCCGTTGAGGATCACGACCCGGTCGCCCAGCTCGGGGACGGCCGTGGCGATGCTGGTGAACTCGGCGCCGCCGTACACGAGGTGCTCGTAGATCTCGTCGGTGACGACCCATAGGCCGTGCTCGGCCGCCCAGCGGCCGATCGCGACGGTCTCCTCGCGCGAGTAGACGGCGCCCGTCGGGTTGGACGGCGAGACGAACAGCAGGACCTTCGTCCGGTCGGTGCGCGCGGCCTCCAACTGGCCGACGGTCGCGAGGTAGCCGGTGGACTCGTCGGTCACGACGTCCACCTGCACGCCGCCGGCCAGCTTGATCGCCTCGGGGTAGGTCGTCCAGTACGGGGCGACGACCAGCACCTCGTCGCCGGGGTCGAGCAGCGTCGCGAACGCCTGGTAGACCGCCTGCTTGCCGCCGTTGGTGACCAGCACCTGCGAGGCGTCGGCGGCGTAGCCGGAGTCGCGCAGGGTCTTGGCGGCGATCGCCTTCTTGAGCTCGGGGAGGCCGCCCGCCGGGGTGTACTTGTGGAAGCGCGGGTCGCGGGCCGCCTCGATCGCCGCCTCGACGATGTACCCGGGCGTGGGGAAGTCGGGCTCGCCCGCGCCGAAGCCGATGACGGGGCGTCCTGCCGCCTTCATCGCCTTCGCCTTCGCGTCTACGGCGAGTGTGGCGGACTCGGAAATCGCGGAAATTCTCGCGGAGATGCGGGATCGGGTGGACATGGCTCCATGCTCCCACGCGCCCCTTCGCAGCGGTTGACCTGGGCGATCAGGTTTTGGTTCGACGTGACGGGCAATCACCCGTATGCTTTCGCCTGGTCCTTCCGCCGCATGTCGGCGAGCGGTTCGGTCCAGGCAGTGAGTCGATCAGGGTAGTGTGGTTGACGACATAGGGCACTGGCGCAATTGGTAGCGCACCGGTCTCCAAAACCGGCGGTTGGGGGTTCGAGTCCCTCGTGCCCTGCGAGTGCGGTCCGCGCAACAATTGGCGTGTAAGCGCGCCGCAAGACTGCGTTGGATACGACGGATCAGGTGAGGACTGTGGCGATCGACACGCGCGGCGAGACCGCAGACAAGCCTAGTGGCGAGAAGAAGACACGCACTTCTCCTGCCCTCTTCTATCGGCAGGTCGTCAACGAGCTTCGTAAGGTCATTTGGCCGACACGCAAGGATCTCATCACCTACACCACGGTCGTTCTGGTATTCGTTCTGATCATGGTTGCGATCGTGTACGGGCTCGACAGCGCCCTGGGATGGGCGGTCCTCCGCGTCTTCGGCGGATCCTGACCGAGACGCCGCCGGGTGGGTCGCCTGTCGGAGTCGCCATTCGAAACCACGAAAGAGGAAGAGTCACCGTGTCCGAGTCTTCAATTCCGGCGGACGAGTCCCGCGACGAGTGGGGCGACGAGCTGGAAGAGGCCACTGAGGAGTCCGCCGAGGCGGCTCTGGAGGAGGCCGAGGTCGAGGAGAGCGACGAGGCTGCCGACGATGAGGCGGCCCCCGTCGAGGACGGTGAGGATCTTCCTGACGTCGACCCCGTCGAGGAGTTCAAGAGCTCGCTGCGGGGTCTGCCCGGCGAGTGGTACGTGATCCACTCCTACGCCGGTTACGAGAACCGGGTGAAGTCCAACATCGAGAGCCGCAACGTGTCGCTCAACATGGAGGACTACATCTACCAGGTCGAGGTGCCGACGCACACCGTCCAGGAGTTCAAGAGCGGCAAGAAGGTTCCGGTCAAGGAGCGCGTGCTGCCCGGCTACGTGCTGGTGCGCATGGAGCTGACCGACGAGTCCTGGGCCGCCGTGCGCAACACGCCCGGCGTGACCGGCTTCGTGGGCCTGTCCAACAAGCCGAGCCCGCTCAGCCTCGACGAGGTCGCCAAGCTCCTGGCGCCGGAGCCGACCGAGGAAGCCAAGAAGACCACGGCCAAGGCCGCCAGCGGCCCCACGGTCGAGTTCGAGATCGGCGAGTCCGTCACCGTCATGGACGGCCCGTTCGCGACACTGCCCGCCTCGGTGAGCGAGATCAGCCCCGAGTCGCAGAAGCTCAAGGTGCTCGTGTCGATCTTCGGTCGTGAGACCCCGGTTGAGCTCTCGTTCAACCAGGTCTCGAAGATCTAAGACGATCACATACACTTAGACGTTCGGTCGGCCGCCTAATCGCGAGGGCGGCCTCCGACATGTCCGGGCCCGCAATCCTTCGGGCCGGACGCAACGCAATCAGGACCCGGAGAAGGACAAATGCCTCCGAAGAAGAAAATCGCCGCACTCGTCAAGGTGCAGCTCCCGGCCGGCCAGGCGACGCCGGCTCCGCCGGTGGGTACCGCCCTCGGTCCCCACGGCGTCAACATCATGGACTTCGTCAAGCAGTACAACGCTGCGACGGAGGCCCAGCGGGGCAACATCATCCCCGTTGAGATCACCATTTTCGAGGACCGCAGCTTCACCTTCGTCACGAAGACGCCCCCGGCGCCTGAGCTGATCAAGAAGGCTCTGGGCCTCGACAAGGGCAGCGCGGTCCCGCACCGCGACAAGGTCGGCAAGCTCAGCCGCGAGCAGCTGCGCAGCATCGCCGAGACGAAGATGCCCGACCTCAACGCCAACGACATCGAGGCGGCCGAGAAGATCATCGCCGGCACCGCCCGGTCCATGGGCATCACCGTCGCCGAGTAAGACCTTTCCCAGCAGTTCGTGGGAGGGCCGCCGTCAGAGGCGGCCCGGACACCACTAGGAGTCAAGAAATGCAGCGCAGCAAGGCGCACAAAGACGCGTCGGCCAAGGTCGACCGCGACAAGCTCTACTCGCCCGTAGAGGCCGCGAAGCTGGCCAAGGAGACGTCGACCACCAAGTTCGACTCGACCGTGGAGGTCGCTCTCCGGCTGGGCGTCGACCCTCGCAAGGCCGACCAGATCGTGCGCGGCACGGTCAACCTCCCGCACGGCACCGGCAAGACCGCCCGGGTCCTGGTCTTCGCGACCGGTGACCGTGCCGAGGCGGCCCGCGAGGCGGGCGCCGACATCGTCGGCGCCGACGAGCTGATCGACGAGATCGCCAAGGGCAACCGGCTCAACGAGTTCGACGCCGTCGTGGCCACCCCCGACCTCATGGGCAAGGTCGGCCGCCTGGGCCGCGTGCTCGGCCCCCGTGGCCTCATGCCCAACCCGAAGACCGGCACCGTGACGCCCGACGTCGCCAAGGCCGTGACGGAGATCAAGGGCGGCAAGATCGAGTTCCGCACCGACCGGCAGGCCAACCTGCACTTCATCATCGGCAAGACGTCGTTCGACGAGCGCCAGCTCATCGAGAACTACGCTGCTGCCCTCGACGAGGTGCTGCGTCTCAAGCCGTCGGCGGCCAAGGGCCGTTACCTGAAGAAGGTCACCTTCTCGACGACGATGGGGCCGGGCGTTCCGGTCGACCCCAACGTCACGCGCGGGCTGACGGCCGAGCTGGAGGCCTGAGCTTCCCGGCTTCTTCGCGCCCCTGCCTGGATTCGTCCGGGCGGGGGCGTTCTGCGTCCCGGACACACACCCAGGCCCGCCCCGCACGCAGGCCCGCTTCGTGCGCAGGCATGCCCCGCACGTAGGCCCGCTTCGTGCGCAGGCCCGCCCCGCACGTAGGCCCGCTTCGTGCGCGCCTGCCCCCGTGCCCGCCTGCCCCCAGTGCCCGCGCTGCCCGCCCCTGTGCCCGGCCCGCGCTGCCCGGCCCGCGCTGCCCGGCCCGCGCTGCCCGGCCCGCACTGCTCTGCCCTCTGCGTGCGGCATGTGCAAGCCCGCCTGCTGCACGCCCGGCTTGCCGCCTCGCAGGCCTGTCCGACCGACTCGCGTGGCCTGCCGTCCGCCCGGCCGCGCGGCCTGCCCCGTGCCCGGCCCGCGCTGTCCGGCCCGCCCCATGCCCGGCCGTGCCCGGCCCGCGCTGCGCTGCCCTCCGCGTGCGGCGTGTGCAAGCCCGCCTGCTGCACGCCCGGCTCACGCGGCCTGCCACCTGCCGGGCCTGCACGCGCCCGGCTTGCCGCCTGCCAGGCCTGCCACGTCCGGCTTGCCGCCTCGCAGGCCTGTCCGACCGGCTCGCGTGGCCTGCCGCCCGCCCGGCCTGCTGCCCCGTCCGGCTTGTGTGGCCCGCTGCGTAGGCGGCCACCCGCGTGCGCGGCCTGCCGCCCGCTCGGTACGCGAGGCCTGCTGCCCTGTGCGGCCTGCGGAGGACCAGGGGACGGGCCGTGGGCGCGTGCGCAGGAGGCTGGTGGCGGGCGTGCCGGGCAGGGGGTTGTGGAGGAATCGTGCAGAGCCTGTGAGGGAGAACCCTTAGTTTTCCCCGATTTGTGCGGGGAAGGCGCCATGACCCGGAAACTTAAACGTAAGGTCAAGACATGCTGAAGCGCACGATAAGTATGACCGCGGCAGGAGCCGCGCTCGTGGTTGCGGCGGTCGCCGGTTGTGGATCGAACGCCCAGCCCATCCAGGTCAACCTGGCCGCCTCCGAGGTTCTCGCGCAGGCGGCGCAGAAGACCGCCGAGGTCACCAGCTACACGGTCGACGCCGTGGTGAACGTCTCGCACCCGCAGCAGGGCGCCGGCAAGGTGCAGGGCCGCATGCTCTACCAGAGCAAGCCGCAGGTCGCCGCCGACCTGACCCTGGACGCCGTCGACGTGGGCGGACGCAACGTCCCCGGCGGGGTGCGGGCGGTGCTGCAGGGCGAGACCGTCTACGTGAAGGTGCAGGCGCTCAACGACTTCCTCGGCAACACCAAGCCGTGGATCAAGGTCTCGCTGAACGAGACGGGCCACGCCGGTGAGGTCAACCAGTACCTCGCCCAGATCCAGCAGTTCGACCTGGGCAACATGACGAAGCTGGTCACGGCGTCGCAGGACGTCAAGTCGGTCGGCACCGAGAGCGTCAACGGCGAGGACACCACGCACTACAGCGGCACCTTCCCCGTGGAGGTGGCCGTGCAGCAGTTGCCCGCCGCCGAGCAGGAGCAGGCCCGGCAGAACCTGGCCGAGCTGAAGGACGTCAAGTTCGACATGTGGGTGGCGGCCGACGGGCTGCCGCGTAAGATCGGGCTGAACGGCGCCAAGGACGGCGCGACGCTCGACGCGACCCTGTTCTTCAAGGGCTTCAACGAGGCCGTCACCATCCAGACGCCGCCCGCCGACCAGGTCGGTGAGCTGCCCAAGGGCACGACCAACTGAGAACGATTTGGAAACTCGGCGGCCAGCACGTACTCTGGTCGTTGCCGAAGACCGCCGGTCGTCGTCGGGTGCTCTGAGCCTGACGACCGAAGGTTCCACGTCATGTGGGCGACCTGCGCAGGTGTGATGCGAGTTTCCCACATGGTTGATTCATGTGCGTGAGCCCCGTGCGCCCCTGCGCCGGGGCTGTTCTCATTTCTGCGGGCCTTCTCCGGCGGCACATCTGGAAGGAGGCCCATGGCGAGGGCGGATAAGGCGACAGCGGTTGCCGAGCTCAAGAGCGAGTTCGAAGGCAGCCAGGCCGCCGTTCTGACCGAGTACCGCGGTCTCACCGTCGCTCAGCTCAAGGAGCTGCGCGTCTCTCTCGGTGGGAATGCGAAGTTCGCCGTGGCGAAGAACACCCTGACCAAGATCGCGGCCAACGAGGCCGGTCTGACGGGCCTCGACGGCCTGCTCGCCGGTCCGACCGCGATCGCCTTCGTCAACGGTGACGTTGTCGAGGCGGCCAAGGGTCTGCGTGACTTCGCCAAGGCCAATCCCCTTCTGGTGATCAAGGGCGGCGTCCTCGACGGCAAGACGCTCGACGCTTCCGAGATCACCAAGCTCGCCGACCTCGAGTCCCGCGAGGTTCTCCTCGCGAAGCTCGCCGGTGCCCTGAAGGCCAAGCAGAGCGCCGCGGCCGCGATGTTCGCCGCTCTGCCCACGCAGATGGCCCAGCTTGCTGAGGCCCTGCGCGCCAAGCGCGACGAGGCTGGCGAGTAACACCGGGGGTTGCCGCACGTACCGCGGTCCCGTTCCTAGTTTTCTGCAAGTCCTAAACGTAAGGAAACAATCATGGCGAAGCTCAGCACCGACGAGCTGCTCGACGCGTTCAAGGAGATGACCCTCCTCGAGCTGTCCGAGTTCGTGAAGACCTTCGAGGAGACCTTCGACGTCAAGGCCGCCGCGCCCGTCGCGGTCGCCGCCGCCCCCGCCGCCGGTGGCGGTGGCGAGGCCGCCGCCGTCGAGGAGCAGGACGAGTTCGACGTCATCCTCGAGGCCGCCGGCGACAAGAAGATCCAGGTCATCAAGGAGATCCGCGCCCTGACGTCCCTGGGCCTCAAGGAGGCCAAGGACCTGGTCGACGGCGCTCCGAAGCCGGTCTTCGACGGCAAGGTCAACAAGGAGCAGGCGGAGAAGGCCAAGGCTGCCCTCGAGGGCGCCGGCGCCACCGTGACCGTGAAGTAACTTCCCCTTCACTTCACGCAGGAAGCTCTTCGGAAAGAGGCGGATACACCCTGGTGCCGGGTGTGCCCGCCTCTTTTCGCGTTCCAGGGCCCCGCGCGGGTTCAGAAACTTCTCATGTACGTCTCATCGCCCGGCCAACCGGCCTGCCTAGCGTTCCTGGTGTGGTTACCGAAGCGAAGTCTCGTTGGGCGCTGGCCGTGCTGCTCGTCGGCACCGGTGTGCTCTACATCTGGGGTCTGGGGGCCTCAGGGTGGGCCAATTCCTTCTACTCGGCGGCGGTCCAGGCCGGCAGCCAGAGCTGGAAGGCGTTCTTCTTCGGGGCTTCCGACGCCGCCAACGCGATCACCGTGGACAAGACGCCGGCCTCACTGTGGCCGATGGTGCTCAGCGTGCGCCTGTTCGGGCTGAACTCGTGGGCGATCCTCGTGCCGCAGGCGCTGATGGGGGTCGGCTCGGTGGCGATGGTGTACGCCTCGGTGCGCAGGGTGTTGTCGGCCAGGGCGGGGCTGCTGGCCGGGGCCGCGATGGCGCTCACTCCGGTGGCCGTGCTGATGTTCCGCTTCAACAACCCCGACGCGCTGCTGGTCCTGCTGCTGACCGTGGCCGCGTACTGCGTGATCAGGGCGCAGGAGCGCGGCGCGACGCGGTGGCTGGTGCTGGCGGGGGTGGCGATCGGGTTCGCGTTCCTGGCCAAGATGTTGCAGGCGTTCCTGGTGCTGCCGGGGTTCGCGCTGGTCTATCTGCTGACGGCGCCGGTGGGGCTCTGGCGGCGGGTACGGCAGTTGCTGCTGGCCGGTGCGGCCATGGTGGTCTCGGCCGGGTGGTGGCTGCTGGCCGTGGCGCTGGTGCCCGCGGCCGACCGGCCCTACATCGGGGGCTCGCAGAACAACAGCGTCCTTGAGCTGGCGCTCGGCTACAACGGCATCGGCCGGCTGAACGGCGAGAACTACGGCGGGCTCGGCAACCTCAACCAGCAGGCCGGCTGGCTGCGGCTGTTCGACACGGAGGCGGGCGGCCAGATCTCCTGGCTGCTGCCCGCGGCGCTGGTGCTGCTGGTCGCGGCCACGTGGCTGACGCGCCGCGCGCCCCGCGTCGATCCGGTACGGGCCGCGCTGTGGGTCTGGGGGAGCTGGCTGGTCGTCACCGGGCTGATCTTCAGCCTGATGCAGGGCATCTTCCACGCCTACTACACCGTGGCCCTGGCGCCGGCCATCGCGGCGGTGGTCGGCATGGGGGCGGCGGTGCTCTGGGAGCGCGGCGCGCACCGGGCGCTGGCCCTGGTCACGGCGGGGACGGCCGGGTGGTCGTACGTGCTGCTGTCGCGCAGCTCCGACTGGAACCCGTGGCTGGGCGTGGTCGTGCTGGTGGCGGGGCTCGGGGCGGCGCTGGCGATGTTGTTCGGCCGCCGGGCGCTGGCCGTGGTCGTGGTCGCGCTGGTGGCGTGCCTGGCCGGGCCGGCGGCGTACGCGGTGGACACGGCCGCGTCGGCGCACACGGGCGCCATTCCGACTGCTGGGCCCTCCACCGGTGGGGGTTTTGGGAGGCCATCCGGTGGAGGGTTCCAGCGACCAGGGGGCGGGCAGCCTCGCCAGTGGCAGGGCGGCGGGCAGCCCGGCCAGGGCGGAAGTGACGGCGGCTCCCAGAACCCCGGCGGCACGGGCCGCGGCGGCGGCACGGACGGCAGCACAGGGGGCACAGGCGGCAGCACAGGCGGCAGCACAGGCGGGGGCACAGGCGGGGGCACAGGCGGGGGCACAGGCGGGGGCACAGGCGGTACGGGTGGCGGCATGCGTGGGGGCATGGGCGGCGGGATGCGGGGTGGCATGGGCGGGTTGCTCGGCGCCGCCGCCCCGAGCGCCGAGCTGACCGCGCTGCTGAAGTCCGGCGCCTCCGCCTACACGTGGGCGGCGGCGACGGTCGGGTCCAACAACGCGGCCGGGTACCAGCTCGCGACGGAGCTGCCGGTGATGGCGGTCGGCGGGTTCAACGGCACGGACCCGGCGCCGACGCTGGAGCAGTTCAAGCGGTACGTCGCCGACAAGAAGATCCACTACTTCGTCGGCACCGGCATGGGCGGCGCCGGACGCAGCTCGGGCGGCAGCGACGACGCGGCCCAGATCGCGGCGTGGGTGCAGGAGACGTTCACCGCGACCACGGTCGGCGGCACGACGGTGTTCGACCTCACGAAATCCTGAAATATCGACAAAATGGGGGAGTGACCGACACCACCCCCCATGTCGACCGCCGGGTGATCGCGCCCCGGTTCACCCGCTTCGGCGCCTGGCTCCTCGACATCCTGGTGTGCGCGATGCTCGTCTCAGGCGTCCAGCGGGTGTTCCCCTTCTTCTGGGACGAACCGGCGAACCTGGTCCCCGCCTTCGCCTACCTCTGCGCCGCGCACGCCTGCTTCGGGCGGACGCTGGGAAAGTGGGTGGTCGGGCTCAAGGTGGTCGGACGGGGAACGGACCGGCCGCCCTCGCCGTGGGCCGCGGCCCTCCGCTCCCTCTGGGTGTTCCTGCCGCTGATCCCGGTGGTCGGCCAGTTCCTCGCCGTGGCTGACTGGCTGTGGTCGTTCTTCGACGAGGAAAAGCGCTGCCTGCACGACCGGCTGGCGGGCACGCTCGTCGTTAACGCGCGGGTCAAGGACTGATCAGCCCGCCGCCTGTACCTGGGCGATGGCGCTGGTGTCCATGTAGTCCTTGGTGTGCACGATCCGCCCGTCCCTGATCCGCAGCACGAGCAGGCCCGGCACGGTGAGCCGGTGGCCGCCGGCCGCGCCGTGCACGGTCTGCTCCACCACCACGACCTCCGGGTCCTCGGTGCGGTGCAGCGCGACCCGGCGTACCTCCTCGACCTCGAACGGCGTCGCGCCCCACGTGGCGCGGTAGTTCTCGCGCACCGCCTCCCTGCCCTCGTACGGCGCCAGCCCGCCGAAGGGGAACTCGTGCAGCCCGTCCTCGGCGTACAGGTCGGCCAGTTCGTCGGCCGACTTGTGCAGCATGGCCGCGTGGAAGCCGGTGACGATCTCTTCGATCGACATGATGATCCCTCATTTCGCTCAACGGCTGTTGACTCAACGAGCGTAGAGCGAAATGGAGCGGACGGTCAACGGCTGTAGAGTCAGGGGATGGGCGTTCCGAGGGCCGAGAGGCGGCGCAGGACCGAGGCGAGGATCCTCGACGCGGCCAGGGCGCTCTTCGCCGAGCTGGGCTACGAACGCGCCACGATCAGGGCCGTCGCCAAGCGCGCCGAGGTCGACCCGGCCCTCGTGATGCAGTACTTCGGCAGCAAGCAGGAGCTGTTCCAGCAGTCCGTCCGCATGACGCCGCCCGCCGGCGGCGAGCTGGGCCCCGAGGGGGCGGTCGAGCACGTGCTGGGCTCGCTGACCATGAAGCTGGGCGAGCTGCCGCAGGGCTCGCTGGCCATGATGCGCTCCATGCTCACCCACCCCGAGGCCGCCGCGTCGGCGCGGCAGGTGCTCGGCAAGCAGATCGACCGCCTGGCCGAGGCGCTGCCCGGCGAGGACGCGCGGCTGCGGGCGGCGCTGATGACGCTGGTCATGCTGGGCATCACCGTGGGCCATCAGCTCCTGGAGATCGACGAGCTGCGCGGGGTGCCGCAGGAGGAGCTGGCCCGGCTGCTGCGGCCGAGCCTGCGCGCCCTTACTGGACAGGAAGTCTGATAACTGCCCGGTAACAAGCTGAGAGATCGGGTTCCCATTCGCCCGGACGCCGTTACGGTGATGACATCCTCTCAATGCCTTCTGTGATCGGGCAGGTGACCGTGGGCGTGGAAGTCATGGTCGACGGGTTGACCAAGTCGTTCGGCCGGCAGGTCATCTGGGAGGACGTCTCGCTCACGCTCCCGGCGGGCGAGATCTCGGTGCTGCTGGGCCCCTCGGGCACCGGCAAGTCGGTCTTCCTCAAGACCATGGTCGGCCTGCTGCGGCCCGACCGGGGGCACATCTGGATCGACGGCTTCGACCTGGCCAACTGCGCCGAGGCCAAGCTGTACGAGCTGCGCCGCCTGTTCGGCGTCCTGTTCCAGGACGGCGCTCTGTTCGGCTCGCTCAACCTCTACGACAACATCGCCTTCCCGCTGCGCGAGCACACCAGGAAGAGCGAGGCCCAGGTCCGCCAGATCGTCATGGAGAAGGTGGAGCTGGTCGGCCTGCTCGGCGCGGAGACCAAGCTCCCGGGCGAGATCTCCGGCGGGATGCGCAAGCGGGCGGGGCTGGCCAGGGCGCTGGTCCTGGACCCGGAGATCATCCTGTTCGACGAGCCCGACTCGGGTCTCGACCCGGTGCGCACCGCGATACTCAACCAGCTCATCGTGGACATCAACGCCGAGATCGAGGCGACGTTCCTGATCGTGACGCACGACATCAACACCGCCCGCACGGTGCCGGACAACATCGGGCTGATGTTCCGGCGGGAGCTGGTGATGTTCGGCTCGCGGGAGATGCTGCTGTCGAGCGACGAGCCGGTGGTGCGGCAATTCCTCAACGCCAGGAAGCACGGCCCGATCGGCATGTCGGAGGAGAAGGACCTGTCGGAGCTGGAGGCCGAGGCGCAGATGGGCCACGACCCCGGGCCGTTGCCGCCGATCCCGCCGCAGCTCATGCCGTCCGGCAACAAGATCCGCCGCACCCAGCGGCCGCCCGGCACGTGGCTGGCGGCCAACGGGGTGATCCCGCCGCAGGGGTCGTTCGTGGACGAGCGCGGGCGGAACTGGCTGGACGAGTACCCGCGGCTGATCAACGCCCACCTGCACGGGATCGCATAACGGCGAGGTGGCGGAACTCTAACCGGCGGGTAAGGTCGCGGGCCGGCGCTCGCGAGGCCGCCGCACAGGCGCAGAAGGCCGTCCCGAGGCTCATCGCAAGCATGAGGCCGTGCCCGGCGCTCTGCGGGCCTCTCAGGGCCATCTGAAGGCATTTGTGGGAGATCTTTCGGCTCTGACCGATTCACTCCCTGACGTGTCCCGAGCGCCCCTATATGACCCGATCCGCCACCGCGCCACCTGCCCAACCGCCTGCGTCGGTTGGCGGGCTGCGGAAGCGGATGTCGCGTTATGATCCGGCAGCGACCGGCGGGGAGAGGGGTGAGCAGACGTGGCAGGGCTTGCTGTCCGGCCCGCTCGCATCCTGCTGGCGGCGCTGAGCGGGGTGCTGGCGGTGCTCGTCGGCACCGGCGTGTGGATCGCGGCCCAGGCGCGCGACGAGCAGGGCAGGGCAGGCGACAAGCAGGCAGTGCTCCTGGCCGCGGGCACGCACGCCAAGAACCTCATGTCCCTCGACTACAAGAGCGCCGACGCCGACGTGCGGCGGATCATCGGCTCCTCCACCGGAGCCGCCAGGGCGGAGTACGAGGCCAACGCGACCAAGTTGCGGACCACCACGGTCGAGAACAAGGTCGTCCAGCACGGCGTGCTGCGCGCGACCGGCCTGGTCACGATGACCGCCACCACGGCCAGGGTGCTGGTCGTGGGCGACGTGGAGATCCGCTGGGACGGCTCCGACAGCCCGCCGCAGGAGCGCTTCTACCGCTGGCAGATGGACCTGACCAAGATCGGCAGGACCTGGCTGGCGGCGAAGGTGGTGCAGGTCCGGTGAGGGTCTTCATGATCGCGGTGCTCGGCGTCCTGGTGGTCGCGGGCGGGGTGCTGGTGCCGACGATGTGGTTCGACCTGCGCGAGCTGCGCGACAGCGACGCGGCGGGTCAGGAGGCCGTGGTCGCGGCCAGGAAGGTCGCGCCCGACCTGCTCTCCTACGACTACCGGACGGTGGAGGAGGATCTGGCCAGGGCCGGCACGTTCACCACGGGCGAGCTGGCCGGGCATTACAAGGAGCTGGCGAAGACCCTGGTGCCCAAGGCGAAGGAGGAGAAGATCGTCCAGAACGTGGCAGTGGCGGGCGCCGGTGTGGAACGGGCAGAGCCCGACCGGGTAGAAGTTCTGCTCTTCGTGAACACTGGTACGGTCAAGGAGATCCCCGGTAAAGAAGGGGTCCAGCAAGAGTTCACCCAGAACCGCGCCAGGTTCGTCATGGTGCGGCAAGACTCCCGCTGGCTCGTGGCCGGCCTGTCCACCCTCTTGGGGACGGCCTGAGGCTCCAGGTGATCGCTGGCGCGTCGCTTCCTTCAATTGTTACCAAAAATCAGGTTTAGCGAAGCCTTTGATAGGGGTACCCCAGTCACTGCAACACCGGTTGTCGGCATGGGTTCGACCCCCGGTGTGACGGAGCGTTAACCGCCCCCGTTCGCGGGTATCGTCTTGGGCCTGGCGGTAGGCGATCAGTCACACAGGGGAGAAAACCCAGCGTCGGGGCCCTGAGTCGGCTAAAAGTCGGGCTCGCGGGCTTGACGTTTCCGCCTGAACGGGCGATGCTGCGACCAACGTGGAGCATGCAGCGAGGGTGAAGTGGACAGGCGTGTGCCGTTCGGCTACACTGCCCCTTTGCGCTGCCCTTTGACGACCCGCGATGCTTGCTCACGTTGCGAGGTTGTCTGGCGTGCGTGTAGTCAGTCCGCCGCGAGCCCTCGGAAGGACATCTGTTGGCAGCCTCGCGCAACGCCTCCGCCGTACCCGCTGGTCCCCGTCGCGTCTCTTTCGCGCGTATCCAGGAGCCTCTCGAAGTTCCTGACCTTCTCGCTCTGCAGACCGAGTCTTTCGACTGGCTGCTCGGAAACGAGAAGTGGAAGGCCCGGGTCGAGGCGGCTCGCCAGGCCGGGCGTCGGGACGTCCCGACTCAGTCGGGCCTCGAAGAGATCTTCGAAGAGATCAGTCCGATCGAGGACTTCTCGGGGACCATGTCCCTGTCGTTCCGCGACCACCGGTTCGAGCCGCCGAAGTACTCCGTAGATGAGTGCAAAGAGAAGGACATGACCTTCTCCGCCCCGATGTTCGTGACGGCGGAGTTCATCAATAACACCACCGGTGAAATCAAGAGCCAGACGGTGTTCATGGGCGACTTCCCGCTCATGACGCCGAAGGGCACCTTCATCATCAACGGCACCGAGCGTGTCGTGGTCTCCCAGCTCGTCCGTTCGCCGGGCGTCTACTTCGAACGCAACGTCGACAAGACGTCCGACAAGGACCTCTACGGCTGCAAGGTCATCCCGTCGAGGGGTGCCTGGCTGGAGTTCGAGATCGACAAGCGCGACAGCGTCGGTGTGCGCATCGACCGCAAGCGCAAGCAGGCCGTCACCGTGCTTCTCAAGGCACTGGGGTGGACCAGCGACCAGATCCTCGAGCGCTTCGGCCAGTACGAGTCGATGCGGGCGACCCTGGAGAAGGACCACACCGCCGGTCAGGACGACGCCCTGCTCGACATCTACCGCAAGCTGCGGCCGGGTGAGCCGCCGACCAAGGAGTCGGCGCAGACCCTGCTGGAGAACCTCTATTTCAACCCCAAGCGGTACGACCTCGCCAAGGTGGGTCGCTACAAGATCAACAAGAAGCTGGGGGTCGACTCGGAGATCACCCAGGGCACCCTCACCGAAGAGGACATCGTCGCCACCATCGAGTACATCGTCCGCCTGCACGCGGGCGAGGAGTCGATGCCGGGCGCCGAGGGCCGTGAGGTCATCGTCGAGGTCGACGACATCGACCACTTCGGCAACCGCCGCCTGCGCAGCGTCGGCGAGCTCATCCAGAACCAGGTCCGCCTGGGCCTGGCCCGCATGGAGCGCGTCGTGCGCGAGCGCATGACCACGCAGGACGTCGAGGCCATCACGCCGCAGACCCTGATCAACATCCGCCCGGTCGTGGCGTCGATCAAGGAGTTCTTCGGCACCTCGCAGCTCTCGCAGTTCATGGACCAGACCAACCCCCTGGCCGGCCTGACGCACAAGCGGCGTCTGTCCGCCCTGGGCCCCGGTGGTCTGTCCCGTGAGCGGGCCGGCTTCGAGGTCCGCGACGTGCACCCGTCCCACTACGGCCGGATGTGCCCGATCGAGACGCCTGAAGGCCCCAACATCGGTCTGATCGGCTCGCTGGCCTCCTACGGCCGGATCAACGCCTTCGGCTTCGTCGAGACGCCGTACCGCAAGGTCGTCGACGGCAAGGTGACCGAGCAGATCGACTACCTGACCGCCGACGAGGAAGACCGCTACGTCAAGGCGCAGGCCAACACGGTGCTCAACGCCGACGGCTCGTTCGCCGAGGCGCGCGTCCTGGTCCGCACCAAGGGCGGCGAGACCGAGCTCATGCGGGCCGAGGAGGTCGACTACATCGACGTGTCGCCGCGCCAGATGGTGTCGGTCGCCACCGCGATGATCCCCTTCCTGGAGCACGACGACGCCAACCGCGCGCTCATGGGCTCCAACATGCAGAGGCAGTCCGTGCCGCTGCTGAAGAGCGAGGCGCCGCTGGTCGGCACCGGCATGGAGTACCGTGCCGCGACCGACGCGGGCGACGTCATCAGCGCCGAGAAGGCCGGCGTGGTGGAGGAGGTCTCCGCCGACTACGTCACGGTCATGAACGACGACGGCACGCGTACGACGTACCGGGTCGCCAAGTTCAAGCGCTCCAACCAGGGCACCAGCTTCAACCAGAAGCCGATCGTGGCCGAGGGCGACCGCGTCGAGGTCAACCAGGTCATCGCCGACGGTCCCTGCACGGACCAGGGCGAGATGGCGCTGGGCAAGAACCTCCTGGTGGCGTTCATGCCGTGGGAGGGTCACAACTACGAAGACGCGATCATCCTTTCTCAGCGGCTGGTGCAGGACGACGTCCTGTCCTCGATCCACATCGAGGAGCACGAGGTCGACGCCCGCGACACCA
>NZ_BAAAQX010000046.1:0-109345 GCF_039531895.1 Nonomuraea monospora | reverse complement strand
AGGCCGTGCGCCTCGACGCTCTGGCAGTACTTGGACACCCGCACCACCTGGAGGTTGCGCTTGGCGGTCAGGTCGGTCAGCCAGTACGGCACCCGGTCGTTGGCCTTGACCTCGACGATCGACTTGCGGGCCGGCACGATGAGCCGGTTGGTGGTGTCGGCGCCGAGGTGGAAGTCGCGATCCCGGCCGCGGATGCGCTGGTCGAAGGTGACCCGCAGGCCCACGTCGGCGTCACGGCCCACGTAGGCGTGCCGCTGGTAGCCGGTCATCGCCACGGCCCGCAGGTCCAGGCGCACCACCAGGTCCAGCACCTCCTCCAGGAAGGCCCGCTGGGAGGGGTCGTGCTCGACCAGTTGCCGCCCGTCGCACAGCTTGAGCGCGTCGGCGTACGGCAACTGGACGCGGCGCTTCTGCGTCACCCGGTTGACCCGCTGCTTGATCTCGACGAACACCGGCGTGTCCGCGCCCACGGCGAACCGGTCGCCGTAGTGGCGCACCCGCAGCTTCCTGCGGAACTTCAGCCCCTCGATCTTCTCCCAGTAGAAGCGGAGCTGCCGGGTGTCGTAGTAGACGCTCCAGATGCCGTAGCCGGTGTCGCCGCTGTGCCGGTCGCGGTCGAGGCGCTGCTCGATCTCCTCGCGCAGCTCGGCCGCCTGCGCCAGGTCCACCAGGTACTTGATCTCGTAGCGGTTGAAGGCGTGCAGCTTGCTGGGCGCGCGCAGCCGGTGGCCCAGCTCGCCGTTCGCCTCGGTGCCGGACACCGGCTGCGCGCCGCTGCCGCCTGCGGAAACGGCTGCCTTGCGGAACCTTTTCAGCATGTCCCTCCCTTCGTCAGCACACATCTGACAGCACGAAGCTGGGAATAATGTGTGAACCGCATCTGACGAGAGGGTTAACGGACGGGGTTGTCACTCCTCCTGGTTCTGGTGGGCGTCTTGTTTCAGGAGCCGCATCGGTAGAGGGTCTGGCCGCCGGGGGTGCCGGTGCCTTCCGTGCCGCCGTACTCGGTGGCGGGCACCTCGGTGCAGTTGGTGCTGATCCAGGTGGTGCGGTCGGACGTGGAGCCGCCCCTTTGGCCCTGACCGGAGGGACTGCTCAGGATGTAGCGCAGATCGCCTGCCTTGACCCAGCGGGCGAGTTGGTCGGTGGTGGGGGCGGGGTCGGAGCCCATGAAGCCGCCCATGCCTATCACCGTCGCGTCGCTGTGCATGATGTACGCGGCGGTCATCATGCCGGGGGCGTTGATGGCGAGTTTGATGCGGGCTGGGCCGGAGTTGGTGACGGCGTAGTCGAGGAGCTTGCGCTGGTCGGTGGTCAGCTCGCTGCCGCCCCCCATCGGCCCGCCACCCCCGAACCCGGGCATCCCGCCGCCCCCACCCCGCCGACCGGACCCGGGCGCGCCATCGACGCCGTCCTGGCGACCCGAGGTGGGCGTGTCGTTGGGGCCGCCCGGCTGGCCCGGCGCGGGCGTGCCTTGAGGGCCGCCCGGCTGAGCCGACGTGGGCGTGCCCTCGGGGCCGCCCGACTGGCTCGACGTGGGCGTGCCTTCCGGGCCACCCGACTGGCCCGGCGCGGGCGTGCCCTCGGGGCCACCCGACTGGCCCGGCGCGGGCGTGCCTTGAGGGCCGGCCTGCTGGCTGGTGCCGGGTAGGCCGGGCGCGGTGCCTCGCCCGGCCGCGAAGCGCATGCCGCCGAAGGTCCCGCGTGGACCGGCGGTGGGGTTGGTGGTGTTGGTGTCGGGCGGGCCGAACGCGTACGCGATCGACCAGGTGGCCGGTGCCAGCAGTGAGGGGACGAGCAGCGCCGCGATGACCGACGGTCCGGTACGGCCGCCGCGCAGCCGTACGAGGAGGAAGGCGATCGCGGCGACGGCGGCGGCCAGGACGGCGTAGCGGAGCCAGCCGTTCCATGAGGTGTCGCGGGAGATCAGCACCCAGGCCCAGGCGGCGGTGACGGCCACCGCCCCCATGGCGACCACCGCGCCCCGGCGGTGGCGGGCCAGCCAGACGGTGCCCGCGCCGGTCAGAGCGGCGATGGCGGGGGCCAGCATGGTGGTGTAGTAGGAGTGGAAGATGCCGGAGGCGAAGCTGAAGACGACGGCGTTGACCAGGAGCCAGCCGCCCCACAGCAGCCACCCGCCGCGTACGGCGGGCGTGGTCGTCGCGCCTCGGCGGTGGGCCAGGACGGCGAGTGCGGTGGCGGCGACGATGGTCAGCAGGGCGAGCGGGAGCAGCCAGCTGATCTGACCGCCGACCACGTCGTTGAACATGCGCCCCAGACCGGCGGACCCGCCGAACATGCCGCCCGGCCCACCGCCCCCACCCGGCCCGCCGCCGCCGGGGAGTCCGCCCGACATATCCGGCATCTGCCCGTTCGGCATCTCCGGCGACTGACCGCCCGGCCCGCCGCCAAAACCGCCGCCAGGCCCATCGCCGCCGAAGCCACCGCCGCCGCCAATACCGCCGCCGGGCCCTCCACCACCGAACCCGCCGCCGCCGAAGCCGCCAGGCCCGCCTTCGCCGAAGATCCGTCCCAGCCCGTTGTAGCCCAGCACCAGGTCCAGCGCCGTCCCGTCCGTGCTCCCCCCGATGTACGGCTTCTCCCCCGGCCACAGATCCACCAACGCGACCCACCACAACGAGCTGACCAGCAACACCCCGCCCGCCGCAGCCAGATCCCCGACCCGCCGCCGCCACGGCGCACTCGTCCCGAACAAGTACGCCAGCAGGAACGCGGGCAGGCACACCCACGCGGCCAGCATCTTGGTGGTGAACCCGCACCCGACGAGGAAGGCGGCCACCATCAGCCACCCGGTGACCCGCCGCGCCGCCAGTCCGGGCGACAGGGCGCGGGTCAGCGCGTAGGCGGCGGCCACCAGCAGGAGCACCAGCAGGGTGTCCGGGTTGTTGTCCCGGTTGATCGCGACGGTCACCGGCGTCACGGCGAGCACCAGGGCGGCGATCAGCCCGGCGGTCTCCCCCGCCCACCGCCGCACGGCCCGAGGCAGCACGAACACCGCCGCCACCCCGAAGACGACCTGCGGCAGCAGCAGCGCCCACCCGTGATACCCGAAGACCCAGGTGGAGACGACCTGCGGCCACAACGCCATCGGCGGCTTGTCCACCGTGACGACACCGGCCGGGTCGAAGGAGCCGAACAGGAACGTGGTCAGGCTCGCCGACATGGACTTGACCGCGGCGCTGTAGTACGTGTTGCCCCAGCCCCACGTCCAGAAGGACCATCCGTAGAGCAAGGCGGCCAGCAGGCAGATCGCGGTCAGCGCGTACCGCCGCACAAAGGCGGCACGCGGGGAGATGGCGGTCATCAGTCGGTCAGCTTCCGGAAGAGGTGGAGGCGCGGCGGAAGACCCAGCCGCGCAGCAGCAGGAACCGCCCGGCGGTGCCGAGCACGCAGGCGCAGATCAGCACGGTCAGCTCCAGCAGCCGCGGCGGGCCGGGGTTGACGGCGTGCAGGACGAGCAGCGCGCCGGAGGTGACCGCGTAGTACAGGGCGAAGACCACGAACCCGAGCAGGTGCGTGCGCGTGGTCGAGCCGCGCGCGGCGGTGAAGGTGAAGCGGCGGTTGGCCTCGGTGTTGAGCATGGTGGTGACGGTCAGCGCGAGCAGGTTCGCCACCAGGACCGGCAGCCACATCCGCAGCAGCGCGTACAGACCGAGATGGGCGAGCGTGGACAGCACCCCGATCGCGCCGAACGACAGCACCTGCCACAGCAGCCCGCCGTCACCGCGCGGGGCCAGCACCGCGTCCGGGTGCGCGGCGCGCGGCTCGGGGCGGCGCGGCAGGCCGGGCACGGTGGCCGCGCCGGACGCCTTGGCCCGCGCCACCCGGATCAGCCCCTTGAGGTCGTCAAGCGCGGTGGAGACGACCTGAACCCGGCTGTCGACGTCCTCCACCCAGTCGACCGGCACCTCGGCCACCCGCAGCCCGTTGTGCTCGGCCAGCAGCAGCAACTCGGTGTCGAAGAACCACCCGTCGTCCTCGATCTTCTCCAGCAGCGGGCGCACCACCTCCGTACGGGCGGCCTTGAACCCGCACTGCGCGTCGGTGAACCCCACCCCGTGCGTCAGCCTGATCAGCGCGTTGTAGGCGCGCGAGATGAGCTCCCGCCGCGGCCCGCGCAGCGTGCGCGCGCCGCGCGCCAGCCGGGAGCCGATCGCCACGTCGGAGTGCCCGTTGACCAGCGACGCCGTCAACGGCAGCAGCGCGTCCAGCCCGGTCGACAGGTCCACGTCCATGTAGACGACCACGTCGGCCTGGCTGCGCGCCCACGCCGTGCGCAACGCCAGCCCCCGTCCCTTGCGCTCCAGCCGCAGCAGCCGCACCTCGCCCCGGTGCCGGTCGGCCAGCTCCGCGGCGACCACCGGGGTGCGGTCGGTGCTGGCGTTGTCCACCACCGTGATCGTCCACTCGAACGGGAAACACCGCGCCAGATGGTCACGGAGCACGTCGATGCAACCGGGCAGCGCCCGCTCCTCGTTGTACACGGGCACCACGATCTCCACCGTCGCGGTCAGCCCGGCAGGCGGAGGGGCGTCGCCTCGCGCCGCCACGGCGTTGTCCGTCATGCACTCACCACCACCTGCGCGCTCGCGAATCTGTCATGTGGTCAGTCATCGCAGGCGACTGTGTGAGTTGTGTGAGAGCCCGGCGGCGGTTCCCTCGCCGTGCCGGCGCGTCGGCGGCCGTTCCCGCCCTGGCCGGCGCCCGGGTCCGGCCCGGCCGGTCAGGCGGCGGCCCGGTCAGGTGGCGGCGGAGAAGTTAGCCAGTTGTACACCTTCCGGTCAACCGCCCGACAGCTCAGCGCAGCGCCGCGGCGAGGGCGCGCCACTCCTGCCGCGGGAAGGAACCGGAGTCTGCGGTGATCACCTGGACGCACACGTGGTCGGCGCCTGCCGCGCGGTGCTCGTCCAGGCGGCGCAGGATCGCCTCCTCGTCGCCCCAGGCGAACACGTCATCGAACACGCGGTCGCTGACCGAGGCCAGCTCGTCGGCCGAGTAGCCGAGCCGGAGCAGGTTGTTGGCGTAGTTCGGCAGCGACAGGTAGCCGCGCAGCCAGCCTTCGCCGATGGCCCGCGCCTCCTCCCTGCTCGCGCTGAAGATGACCGTCTGCTCCGGGAGCAGCAGCGGGCCGTCGCCCAGCGCCTCCCGCGCGCGCCGGGTGTGCTCGGTGGTGACGAGGTACGGGTGGGCGCCGCGGGCCCGCTTGGCGGCCATGTCGAGCATCTTGGGGCCGAGCGCGGCCAGCACCCGCCCGTCGGCCGGGACGGGCTGCTCGGCGCGGTCGAGCTCGTCGAGGAAGGCCGTCATCGCCGCCACCGGCTTGCGGTAGCGGGCCGGCTCCTGCTCGGTGTTGATCGCCACCGCGTGGCTCACGCCGATGCCCATGAGGAACCGGCCGGGGTACGTCTCGGTCACGGACGCGTAGGAGGCGGCGACTCCGGCGGGGTCGTGCATCCAGAGGTTGAGGATGCCCGTGGCCACGACGATCCGGTTCGTCGCCGTCAGCAGGTTGGTGACCGTGTCGAAGACCGGCCCTCCGGCGTCCGGCATCCAGAGGGCGCTGTAGCCCAGCTCGTCCAGCTCCGCGGCCGCGTCGGCGGCCTCCGCCGGGTCACCGAAACGCAGATGGTGACTCCACACGCCCACTCCGGAAAGATCCATCACAACCTCCCCATCGCCTGCCACGCGCAGCGCCGCCAGGCCTCGATCACCAAGGGGCACAACCCTACCCAGGAAGATCGGCACGCAGAAGCACGCCAGGCGAGCCCGCTACCCACACGCCAGGCGAGCCCGTCACCCACACGCCAGGCGAGCCCGTCACCCACACGCCAGGCGAGCCCGTCACCCGGTCGCGCGGTGCGGGAGCCTGCTCCCCCAGCCCGCTACCCGGTCGCGCGGTGCAGGAGCCAGCTCCCGCCGCCCGCCGCCTTCACCAGCCCGCCGTAGGGGGTGACGATGTCGGGGGCCGCGCCGGGGGCGGTCTCCCTGTCCTCTCCGGTACGGGCGTCCAGCACCAGCGGCCCGTTGGCCGTCGTGCCGTACAGCGCCCCGTGCCACAGCCCCGCCATGACGGCGCCGGTCCGGCCGTTCTCCGGCAGCTTCCAGAGCTGTTCGCGGGACGGCGCGTCGTAGGCGACGAGGCCGGGCCGGTTCTGGTCGTCGTAGGTCTGGCAGACGACCACGGACACCTCGTCGTACCGGCAGGCGGTGCCGCTCGCCCGGTCGCCGTCCGCCAGTCGGGTGTGGATCTCGCCTGTGGCCGCGTCCAGCAGCCGCAGGGACGAGCCGTCCAGCGAGGGCACCCCGGTGTACGACAAGATCAGCGTCGGCCCGGCCGCGATCGCGCTGGACCCGGCCGGCGCGTCGAGCTGCGCCTCCCACAGCTTGCGGTGCTCCTTGACGTCCCAGCTCTGCAGGTTGCCGGGGACGACGTCGGCGGTGGGCAGCCCGAAGACCCGGCCGCCCGCGTACCCGTCCGGCTGCAGCCTCTCGGTCCAGCGCACCTGCCTGGTCACCGGATCGACGACCATGGTGAGCTGGGCCCTGTACATCGCGTCCCCTTCGCCCAGCGCGATCACGATGGCGTCGTCGTCGGCGCCGACGAGCCTGGCCTCCTCCCACGGCCCCTCGCCCTGCTTGCCCAACGGCAGCCTGGCCTGCCACACCGTCACGCCGGTGACCGCGTCGGCCGCGAGGAGGTCCACGGCCATCGTCACGGGCGCGGTCCCCTCGCCCTTGATCTCGGTGCTCTGGGCGGTGAGGACGAGCGGGCGCCCGCCGAGCGAGGCGACGACGGGCACGGCGGCCTGGTTCGGCACCGATCGTCTCTCGGTGACGGACCACAGGCGGTCCCCGGTCAGGAGGTCGGTCGCGGTGAGGTCGCTGGTGTACTCGGAGTCGCCGGTGCGCTGGTTGACGAGCCGGAACGCGTACCGTTCCCAGACAGCCGGCACGCCGGTGTTCATGGCTTCCACTTCGGCGCCGTCCGTCTCGAACTTCATCGGCGGGTCGAACCGCTCGGCGGCGGGCGGCGGTCCGCCCGCGCTTGTCCCCGCTCCGGCGCCGCACCCGGCCAGCGTGACGGCCAGCAGGGCGACGATCGCGGGCCTCGTGATCCTGGAATGCGCGGGCACGCCCACCTGTCCTCGGTCGGGAACGCACTTCCTCGATCGGCCATCCTGCGCCGCCGTCACTCCCCTGTCGTCAGCACAGAGCGCACGATGTGTTGGCGTACAGCGCAGGCCCGATCCCGGCGCTCGGCTTCCGGCGGGGTCATGGATGACACTGACGGGGCATGGCCCGCCGCACTGTCGCCGGCGCTTACCTCGGGGAGCGGCGTATGAGCACGCACGAACCGCACTGGGAGAACGGCCCGGCTCAGGACGGCCCGGCGCCGATCGGCCCTGCACCGGTCAGCCCTGGACCGGTCGGCCCTGCACCGGCCGGCCCTGCACCGGCCGGGCCTGCGCCGGTCGGGCCTGCACCGGCCGGGCCTGGCGGGCCGCCGCGGCCCGCCGGCGCCTACGTCGCCCGGATCAAGGCCGGCACCGTCGCCCGCAAGGGGCGGGGCGGCTGCCTGCTCTGGACGCTGATGATCTGCGTCGGGCTCGTGTTCTGGCTCACCTCCTCGAACCGGGACGACGACGGCACCGTCCGCTCGCTGCTGCCCAGCGGGGGGACGGTCCTGATGGGCGTCTTCGCGTACGCGCTGCTCAGCCTGATCATCGTCGCCGCGCTCTCCGCTCTGCACGCGCTGGGCATGTTCCTGTTCGAGCTGGCCAGGCCCCGCTACCTGCGGATCTCGGCGGACGGCATCGAGTTGGTGCGCGGCCTGCGCCGGGTGCGCTTCGCCTGGCCGCGCATCGCGTTCATCGGCATCGTGCCGGGCATCGGGCCCAAGCCGCGCGCCACCTTGATCCTGCGCCCGATGTTCGACTTCACTGCGCCCGACCCGTTCGCCGGTCAGCGGCTGTCCTGGACGTCGGCGCGCTCGCCCTGGCGCGACAAGGCCACCGACACCATCAACCTCTGCCGCCTGGACGAGCTGGTCACCACGCCGGGCCAGCTCGACGCCGCCCTGCGGCACTTCTTCCCCGGCCCGAGGCGGTGGTGAGGTCTCCGGACGCCGCTGACCAGCGAGAAGGCGACTCCTGACCTGATCACCGATTTGTCCGCGCCGCAGCTCCCCAGTGCATAATTGGGACGACCCGAAACAGCCGGGGTCTGGCTCACGTGACCTGCGCGGGGTGGTGGATGTCGAACAGCGGCCCGTTGCGCGGCAGGCGCAGCGAGTGCGAAACGCTGGATCGGCTGCTCGCCGACGCGAAGTCGGGTCAGAGCCAGGTGCTGGTGCTGCGCGGCGAGGCGGGGGTCGGCAAGTCCGCGCTGATGGAGCACCTGGTGGCGAACGCGGCAGGCTGCCGGATCCTGCGGGCCGTCGGCATCGAGTCGGAGATGGAGCTGGCGTTCGCCGGGCTGCACCAGCTGTGCATGCCGATCATGGGTCATCTCGACCGGCTTCCCGGCCCGCAGCGCGACGCGCTGGCCGTCGCGTTCGGCCTCAGCGCGGGCAACGTGCCGGACCGTTTCCTGGTCGGCCTGGCAGTCCTCAGCCTGCTGGCCGAGGCCGCGGAGGAGCAGCCGCTCGTCTGCGCCGTGGACGACGCGCAGTGGCTCGACCAGGTCTCCGCGCAGACGCTCGCCTTCGTCGCGCGGCGGCTGCTCGCCGAGCGGGTGGCGCTGGTGTTCGCGGTACGCACCACGGCGCAGGGCACCTTGGCGCAGGGCACTGCCGACGACCAGTTGCGGGGGTTGCCGGAACTTGTGGTCCGGGGCCTGCGCGACGACGACGCCCGCGCCCTGCTGGACTCGGTGGTCCCCGGCCGGCTCGACGAACGGGTCAGGGACCGGATCGTCGCCGAGACCCGCGGCAACCCCCTCGCCCTGCTGGAGCTGCCGCGCGGCCTCACGGCGACGGACCTGGCGGGCGGCTTCGGACGGCCCGACGCGCGACCGCTGGCCAGCCAGATCGAGCAGCACTTCCTGCGGCGCATCGAGGCGCTGCCCGACGACACCCGGCTGCTGCTGCTCGTGGCCGCCGCCGAGCCGGTGGGAGACGTCTCACTGCTGCGGCGGGTGGCCGATCGGCTCGGCATCGGTCCCGTCGCCGCCGCGGCGGCCGAGGCGGCGGGGCTGATCGAGTTCGGCACGCGGACGCGGTTCCGCCATCCGCTGGTCCGTTCGGCGGCGTACCGGGCGGCGGGCCTGGAGGCACGCCAGGACGTGCACCGCGCGCTGGCCGAGGCCACCGACCCCGAGTCCGACCCCGACCGGCGCGCCTGGCACCGCGCCCACGCGGCCGTCGAGCCCGACGAGGTTGTGGCCGGCGAGCTGGAGGCCTCCGCCGACCGCGCCCAGGCACGCGGCGGCATCGCGGCGGCGGCGGCGTTCCTGCGGCGCGCCACCGAGCTGACGCCGGACCCGGCCCGGCGCGGGGCGCGGGCGCTGGCCGCGGCGCAGGCCACCTTCGAGGCGGGCGTCCCCGACACCGCGCGCGAGCTGCTCGCCGCCGCCGAGCTGGGCCCGCTGGACGAGCTGCGGCGGGCGCGGCTGGCCCGGCTCCGCGCCCAGATCGTCTTCGCCCGCAGGCGCGGCGGCGAGGCCCTGCCGCTGCTGCTCGACGCCGCCAAGGCGCTGGAACGGGTGGACGGCGGGCAGGCGCGCGAGGCGTACCTCGAAGCGATCGGGTCGGCGGTCTTCGCCGGACGGCTCAACGGGCACGACAGCCTGCCACGAGTCGCCGAGGCCGCCCTCGCCGCACCACGCGGCCAGCAACCCCCGCGCCTCCCGGACACGGCCGAGGCCGAACCACGCGGCCCGCAACCGCCGTACCTCCCGGACGCGGCCGAGGCCGCCGCCGCCCCGCAACCCCTGAGCCTCGCGGACGCGCTGCTAGACGGGCTGGCCAAGCGGTTCGCCGAAGGTCACATCGCGGGCGCGCCGCTGCTCAAGCAGGCGCTCCAGGCGTTCCGGCGCGACCCGTGCGGCAACGGGGACGACATCATGCGCTGGCTCTGGCTCACCTGGCTGATCGCCGCCGACCTGTGGGACGACGAGACGTGGCACGAGCTGACCACGCACGCCGTCCGCACGGCCCGCCAGTCCGGCGCGCTCAACTACCTGCCGCTGGCCCTCACCTACCGCGCCGCCGTGCACGTGCACGCCGGCGCGTTCGACGTGGCCTCGGGGCTGGTCGAGGAGTCCGACGCGATCACGGAGGCGACCCGCAACTCGCCCCTCGCCTACGCCTCGCTGCTGCTCCTCGCCTGGCGCGGCGAGGACGACGAGGCGCCGTCGGTGATGCGGGCCAAGGTCCGCGACGCGACCTCCTGGGGCGAGGGACGCGCCATCGGCCTGGGCGCCTACCTGAACGCCGTCCTCCACAACGGGCTCGGCCAGTACGAGGACGCCCTGGCCGACGCGCGGCACGCGGCCGAGCACGAGGATCTCGGGGTCTACGGGTTCGCCCTCGTCGAGCTGATCGAGGCCGCCGCCCACTGCGACGCCCGCGACGCGGGCGCGACCGCCCTGCGGCGTCTGGAGGAGCGCGCCGACGCGGCCGGTACGAGCTGGGCGCGCGGCGTCCTGGCCAGGTCGAGAGCGCTGCTCAGCCAGGGACGGGCCGCCGACCCGCTGTACCGCGAGGCCATCGAGCACCTCCAGCGCAGCCGCGTCGCCGTGCACCTCGCGCGCACCCATCTCGTGTACGGCGAATGGCTGCGCCGCGAGAACCGGCGTGCCGACGCCCGTGAGCACCTGCGCACCGCGTACGAGATGCTGAGCCGTTTCGGCGCGAAGGCCTTCGCGGAGCGTGCCCGGCGGGAGCTGGCGGCCGCAGGGGAGTCGGTGCGGCAGCGTGCCGCCGAGGTGCGGGAGGCGTTGACGGCGCAGGAGGCGCAGATCGCTCAGCTCGCCGCTGACGGGAAGACCAACTCGCAGATCGGGGCCGAGTTGTTCATCAGCCCTCGGACGGTCGAGTGGCATCTGCGGAAGGTGTTCACGAAGCTCGACGTGGACTCGCGGATCAAGCTGCGCGGGGTGCTGACCGGCTCCTAGGAGCACGCGGCGGTGGGTGGTCAGTGGTCCGGTGGAGCGAGGGCGTGGGCGATGGCCGTGTCCAGGTCGGTGTGGTAGCCGGATCCGTAGGCGCTCTCGTAGGCGTGGTCGCCGAGGCCGGTGCGGACGCGTTCCTCGCAGGCCCGGCGCGCGGCGACCCACTCGGGCACGCCCGCCTGCGACCGTCCGACGGTGTCCCAGAGCTGCTGCGCCAGCCCGAACAGGTACGCGGCGCGCTCCGGATGGCCGACGGCGGCGATCGCGAGCGCGAAGCTGTCGACGGCGACGCCGATCCCGAGCGGGTCGTGCATGCGGTGCTTGACCTCCAGCCCGGCGCGGGCGAAGGTCACCGCGTCCGCCGGACGGCCGCGCGCCAGCTCGGCCCTGGCGCGGATGATGTCGCCGTAGGAACGCTGCCAGCGCTCGCCGTGCCGCTCGCACACGACGCGCATCTCCTCCAGGACGGCGACGGCCCGCTCGATCTCGCCCGCCACGATGTGCGCGTGGCTGAGCACGAGCCAGGCGATGAGCGCGGCCAGGGTCAGCTCGTTCTCGGGCCGGCCGTCGAGGTGGTCGGTGGCGATGGCCGCCGCCGCGCTGTGCTCCCCGCGGACGAACGCGGACAGGATCGTCGCGACCAGCGCCCCCTGCAGCGCGCCGGCGTCGCCGTGCCGCTCGGCCACGGTGACGCACTCGGCGGCCCACTCCGCTCCGGCCGCGCCGTCGCCCTGGGCCGTGGTGAGGACGGCGTAGATCCACAGCGCTCTGGCATGTGCGGGGCCTGGCTCGGGGGCGCGGGCCAGGGCTCGTTCCAGGTAGCCGTGGCCTTCCCTGACGGCTCCCGTGCCGTACCAGAAGAACCACAGCGTTCCGGCCAGCTCCACGGCGGTGTGCCCGTCGGGCTCGGTGAGGCTGAACTCCAGGGCGGCGCGGAGGTTGTCGTGCTCGGTGGTCATCCGGTCGTACCAGAGGTACTGGTCGGGGCCGATCCAGGCCGCTTCGCCCTCGTGTGCCAGGGCCAGGTAGTGGTCGCGGTGGCGTCGGCGCAGGTCGTCGGCCTCGCCGAGGTGGTGCAGCCAGAAGGCGCCGTACTCGCGGACGGTGTCGAGCATGCGGTAGCGCTCGCCGCCCCCGGTGGGCAGCCAGGCCAGGACCGAGGCCTCGCACAGGGTGGTCAGGAGGGCGGGGATCTGGTCTTCCGGCAGGCGGTCGTCGGCGCACACGCGGGCGGCGGTGTCGGCGTCGAACGTTCCGGAGAACACCGAGGCGCGCGCCCACAGCAGGCGCTGCTCGGGGGTGCACAGCTCGTGGCTCCAGCCGATCGCGGTGCGCAGCGCCTGGTGACGCGGCGGGTCGGCACCGCCACCCAGGTGCTCAGCGCCGCCACCCCTGCCCTCGGCACCGCCACCCAGGCCCTCGGCACCGCCACCCACGCCGTGGGCTGTGTCGCCTTCGTCCTTGGCCTCGTCGAGGAGGCTGAACCGGGTCTCCAGCCGGTCGGCCAGCTCCCCCGGGGACAGCTCGCCCAGCCGGGCCGCCGCCAGCTCGATCGCCAGGGGCAGGCCCTCCAGCCTGCGGCACACCCGTACCAGATCGGGCCGGTTGACCGGCGTCACGGCGAAGCCCGGCACCACGGCGGCGGCGCGGTCGGCGAGCAGCAGCAGCGCGTCACGCGGCCCCGAGCCGGTCGCGTCGGGCACGGGCAGCGGCTCGACCGTGACGGTCCGTTCGGCGAGCAGGCCGAGCGGGCGGCGGCTGGTGGCCAGGATGCGCAGCCCCGGTGCCGCGGCGAGCAGCGTCTCGGCGGCCTGCGCGCACGCCTCGATCAGGTGCTCGCAGGTGTCCAGGATCAGCAGCAGCTCGCGGCGGGCCAGGTGGTCGGCCAGCACCTCCAGCATCGGACGGGTGCTGCGGTCCTCCAGCGGCAGCGCCTCGGCGATCGTGTGCGGCAGCGCGGCCTCCGCCCCCGGCGACAGCTCCACCAGCCGCACCCCGTCGGCGAAGCGCGGCGCCAGCTCGGCGGCGGCGCGCAACGCCAGGCGGGTCTTGCCGACCCCGCCTGGCCCGGTCAGCGTCACCAGCCGTGACCTCTCGTACAGCGCTGTGACCTGGGCCAGCTCGTGGCCGCGCCCGACCATGCTGGTCGACTGCTCGGGCAGGCGCCCGATCCGCCGCACTGGTGTCACCGTCATTCACCGGTTCCGTCGTCGCGAAAGGGGTCAGTGCGTTCTGATCCACTGGTCGATGCGGGCGAACGACAGCCCGGCCGACTCGTGCTGCGGCAGGTCGTGCCCGGTCTCCGGCAGCACGACGGCGGCCAGGCTGGGGGCCGACGCGAAGTACCGCCTCTCGTTGACGCGGACGGCGGCGCTGTCGGAGCAGTCGACGACCGGGCCGCAGAAGACCGCGTCCCGCTCGCCGAGCACGACGAGGACGGGACGGCGCACGCCTCTGGCGTCGTTGACGAGCGGCGGCAGGGCGAGGCGGGAGAGGGCGTCGGCGAGTTCGACGCTCGACACGACGTCCTTGTGCGCCTCGTCGTAGGCGATCACCTCGGGGTCGGCGGCCGGGGCGTGGTAGAACGAGGCGCCTCGGGTGCCCGGCCTGGTGGTCAGGTAGCCGAGGTCGGAGCTCTGCCCGGCGAACTGCGGGTCGAGGGGTGCGGGGTAGACGCTGGCGAAGGCGATCGGCGCGGTCAGGCCGAGGGCGGGCGGGTGCACCAGGCCGGTCACCACGAGCCGGTCGGCGTCGCCGTGGTCGGCCGTCTCCTTGATCGCGATCACGGATCCGAGCGAGTGCCCGATCAGCGTCACCTCGTCGAACCCCCGGCCGCGCAGCCACCGCACGACCTGGTGCAGGACGTCGGCGTCGGCGGGCACCGTGAGCGCGGTGCTGGGCGGCTTCGTGCTCTTCCCCGCCCCCGGCCGGTCGTAGGCGAGCGTGGCCCTGCCTTCCGCGGTGGTCCTGCGCACGTACGAGTGCACGCGGGGGTTGACCGGCCAGTCCCAGTAGGCGGAGTCGTACGTGGCGCCGTGCACCAGGACGTCCACCCGCTTGACGCCGCCGGGGTAGGAGGCGGGCGCGCACAGCGTCCCGGAGATCGTGTGATCCCCTGCGGGGACGCGAACGGCCGCGCAAGAGGCGGCGGCGTGCGCCGGGGTGGAGCTCAGCGCCGTCATGAGTACGGCGATGAGCGGAATTCTTACGAGCGCCCGGCCCTTTGCGAACAAGGTGATCTCCTGACGGCAGCATCGCCATTTCTTTTGGCTGGCCGAACATACCGCAGAATTTCCATGGAACGAACGCGTCAGGTGCGATTCTTCAAATAGGACAATTATCCTTATTCACAATAAAGAATGAATTGGCGCGGCCCTTTCACGAAGCCAGGACGCGTCGCATGTCGGCGATCGCCCGCAACGTCCCGCGTACGGTGCCGGTCACCTTCGAGCGCCCCGCGCGCGCCAGGTAGTCGACGTCGACCTCCGCGACCCGCCACCCGGCCGCGGCGGCGCGCAGCACCATCTCCAGGGGGTAGCCGAAGCGGCGGTCGGTCAGCTCCAGCGCCAGCAGCGCGGAACGCCTGGCCGCCCGCATGGGGCCGAGGTCGTGCAGCGGCGCACCCGTACGGCGGCGCAGGCTCCTGGCCAGGACGGCGTTGCCCAGCCGGGCGTGCGGCGGCCAGGCACCCGCGGCCTTCGGGACGCGCCGCCCCAGCACCAGGTCGCCGCCCCCGCCGAGCACCGCCGAGGCCACCCGGGGCAACTGGAGGGGGTCGAGCGAGGCGTCCGCGTCCATGAAGCAGACCAGCTCCGCCGACGCGGCCAGCAACCCGGCGTGACAGGCGGCGCCGAACCCGCGCCTGGGCTCGTGCACCACCAGCGCCCCATACTCCCCGGCGACCAGCGCGGAGCGGTCGGTGGAGCCGTTGTCCACCACGATGGGACGGTAGCCGTCCGGCATCCGGCCCAGCACCCAGCCGAGCGCGGCCTCCTCGTTCAGGCACGGCAGGATCACGTCGATCGTCATGACCGGGCGAACTCCTTCATGCCCGCCTCGAACCCGATCTCGGCGCGGAAGCCCAGCTCGGACGCGGCCCGTTCGGGCGAGGCCACGATGTGGCGGACGTCCCCCAGCCGGAACTCCCCGGTAACCCGGGGTTCGGGCCCGCCCCGTTCGGCGGCCAGCGCGACCGCCATCTCGCCCACGGTGTGCGGCGTGCCGGAGGCGACGTTCCAGGCCCGCAGCTCGCCGGGCGCGACGGGCGCCGACACGGCGGCCAGGTTCGCCCTGGCCACGTCGCGCACGTGGACGAAGTCGCGGAGCTGGCCGCCGTCCTCGAACACCCTCGGCGCCCTGCCCGCCTCCAGCTCCGAACGGAAGATCGCCGCCACGCCCGCGTAGGGGGTGTCGCGGGGCATGCGCGGGCCGTACACGTTGTGGTAGCGCAGCGCCGCCACCCGGCCGCCCGTCTCCCTGGCCCAGTTGGCGGCCAGGTGCTCCTGGGCGAGCTTGGTCGTGGCGTAGGCGTTGCGGGGGTCGGGGCGGGCGTCCTCGTCCATCTTCGCGCAGGTCAGCGGCTCGGCGCAGTGCGGGCACGCGGGGTCGAAACGGCCCTCCTTCAGGTCGTGGACGGTGCGGGGGCCCGGCCTGATCCTGCCGTGTGCGGCGCACGCGTAGTGGCCCTCGCCGTAGACGACCATCGAGGAGGCCAGGACCAGGCGCTTTATGTTGTGTCTGGCCATGGCGGCCAGTAAGACGGCTGTGCCGTAGACGTTGGTGGAGGCGTAGGCGGGCAGGTCGGAGACGTCCACGCCGAGGCCGACCTTGGCCGCCTGGTGCACGACCACGCCGACGCCCGGCAGCAACGCGTCCAGGGCGTCGGGGTCGCGCACGTCGGCACGGCACGCCAGGGCCGGGGCCTTGGCGCCTTGCCTCAGGTCCTGGGCGTCCGGGTGGTGGGCGCCGTCGCCTTGCCTCAGGTCCAGGCCGACGACGTCGAGGCCCGCCGCCCGCAGGGTCTCGGCCACGTGGCCGCCGATGAAACCGGCCGAGCCGGTGACCATCACTCTCACGCCGCCGACGCTAACCCGCCGTCCCCGCCGCGCTGAAGCCACGTTCGCGGTTCGTAAGGCTTCTTACGGAGCACGAACGGCGACGGCCGCAACGGCCCTGACCAGGCGCCGGCGTGCGAGGCTGCCGCCTGTGAGCCGCAGCACGCTCGCCACCGGCGGGCTCCTCGCCGCCCTGGCGGCCGTCCTGCTGAGGACGGTCACCGGGCCCGCGGGCGTGGGCTGGCACCTGCTGGCGTGGGCGCTGTTCGCGTCCGCCGCGTGGGTGTCCCGCCGCGTGCCGGAACGCCGGCTCGCCGCGCTGGTCGTCGGCGGCGGCATCGTCCTCGCCGCCACCGGGCTGGCGGCCCCGCCGAGCACCAGCACCGACTCCTTCCGGTACGTGTGGGACGGGCGGGTGCAGGCGGCGGGCATCTCCCCCTACGAACGCCCGCCGTCCGACCCCGCGCTGGCCGGGCTGCGCGACGCCTGGCTCTTCCCCTCCGACTGCGCCGGCCTGTACCCCCTTCCGGACGGCGGCTGCACGCGGATCAACCGGCCCACCGAGCCGACGATCTACCCGCCGGTGGCGCAGGGGTACTTCCTGCTCGTCCACTGGCTGTCCCCTGCCGGGGCGCGGCACCAGGTGCTTCAGGTCGGTGGGTGGGTGATGGCCGTGGTGGCGCTGCTGGTGCTGTGCCGGGTGGCGGGGGCGCGGCGGGCGGCGCTGTGGGCGTGGTGCCCGGCGGTGCCGGTCGAGGCGGTGAACAACGCGCACGTGGACATGCTGGGCGTGCTGCTGGTGGTGCTCGCCTTCGGCACCGTACGCGGCGGCGCGGGGCGGGGCGGCGCAGGGTGGGGCGGCGCAGGGTGGGGCGGCGCAGGGTGGGGCGGCGCAGGGTGGGGCGGCGCGGGGCGGGGCGCGCTGCTCGGCGCGGCGGTGGCGGCCAAGCTGCTACCCGCAACGGCCCTGCCCGGCGCCCTGTCGGGTGTGCTGTCCGGCTCCCGATCCGGCGTGCCATCGAGCGGCCCCGTGAACCCATGCCGCACGGCCTGGCGGCGCGTGATCGTGACCGTGGTGCCCGCCGGGCTCGTCGTGGTGCTGTCCTACCTGCCGTACGTCCTGGCCTCGGGCGGTGCCGTGCTGGGCTACCTGCCGGGCTACCTCAAGGAGGAGCGCTACGACGGCGGCGGCACCCGGTACGCGGTGCTGCGCCTGATCGTCCCCGACGCCTGGGCCCCCTACGCGGCGATCGCCCTGCTCGGCCTGATCGCTCTCCTCGTCCTGCGCCACGGCGACCCCGACCGCCCCTGGCAGGGCGCGCTGCTGGTCAGCGGCTCGCTGCTGCTGCTGTTCACCCCCGGCTACTCCTGGTACGCGCTGCTGGTCGTCGCGCTGGCCGCCATGGACGGCCGGTGGGAGTGGCTGGGCACGGCTCTGGCGGGCGCGGTCGCCTACCTCGACGGCGACCTCGGCCCCGCGTTCTACGCGGCGGCCATGCTGGCCGTGCTGATCGGCTGGGTGGCGCGTCTCCCCCATCGGTCCGGCAGGACGCCTGCCGCCCCGCACCCCGTAAGGACTGAGCACACTGACTCACCAGATCTTGATCATCGCTAAGGAACCGCGGCCCGGCCAGGTGAAGACCCGGCTGACGCCGCCGTACAGCCAGGTCGAGGCCGCCGCCCTCGCTGAGGCGGCGCTGCGCGACAGCGTGCGCGCCGTAGCCGCCACTCCCGCCACCCAGCGGGTGCTCGCCCTCGACGGGCTGCCCGGACGCTGGCTGCCCGCCGGGTTCGTGGTGATCCCCCAGCGCGGTGCGGGCCTGGACGAGCGCCTGGCGGCGGCCTTCGCCGACGCCCACCGGCTGCGGCCGGACCCCGTCGTGCTGATCGGCATGGACACCCCGCAGGTCACGCCCGCCCTGCTGCGGGAGGCGGGGCAGGCGCTGGAGCGGTACGACGCCGTGTTCGGCCCGGCCGCCGACGGCGGGTTCTGGCTGCTGGGGTTGCGGCGGCCGGATCCGGCGTTGCTGCTGGGGGTGCCGATGTCGCATCCGGAGACCGGCAAGCAGCAGCTCGACCGGCTGGAACGCGCCGGGCTGGCCGTGCACCACCTGCCCGAGCTGATCGACGTCGACACCGCCGCGGACGCCACCGCCGTGGCCGCCGACGCCCCCGGCTCCTGCTTCGCCGCCGCGCTACGGGAGCTGGACCGGTGATCGGCGGAGATGCGCACCGGCACCCCACGGGAGCTGAGCCGCGTGCCGCCGCGTTGCGGGAGCCGACCCAGTGATCGGCGAGATGTACGCCGACGCGGCACAGGAGGTGAGCCGGTGATCGGCGAGATGTACGCCGACGCCCTGGCCGGGGAGAGCGTCGAGATCGAGTACGTGGACGGCACCCGCGTGCCGCTGGAGGCCGCGCGCTGGTTCGAGCCGATCGCGGGCGACGAGGAGCTCCTGACCCGCTGTGCCAGCCCCACGCTGGACGTCGGCTCCGGTCCAGGCCGGCTCACGGTGGCGCTGACGCGGCGCGGGATTCGTTCGCTCGGCATCGACGTCACCCCGCGCGCCGTCGCCCTGACCCGCCGCGCCGGAGGGTTCGCGCTGCTCAGGGACGTCTTCGAGGACCTCCCGTACAGCGGCCGGTGGGCCACCGCGCTGCTCGCGGACGGGAACATCGGCATCGGCGGGAACCCCGCGGCGCTGCTGCACCGGGTCAGGCACCTGCTGCGGCCGGGCGGGGCGGTCCTGGCCGAGGTCGCGCCGCCCGGGACCCGCAGCCGCGTCGACCGGCTCCGGTTGCGGCGCGGGGCGGTGGCGGGGCAGTGGTTCGGCTGGGCGACCGTCTCCGCGCGCGACATCGGACGCATCGCCCCGTCCGCCGGGTTCACCGCCGCCGACTGCTGGACGGCGCACGACCGCTGGTTCGCCCGCCTGACCTGACCACACCCCGCGGCCCGCCACACCGACGCGACGCGACGCACCGCCCGTAACCCGGACGCGCTGCCATGTAACCCTCCCCACCCGAGCGCCGCATTCCCGGGGTGATTCCGCCGTATACGCGCAGGATCGCCGTTGATCTGCCGAACGTGTATCGTCGGGAATCATGTTCCGCCCCCTGCACGCCGGCGAGCCGACCCACCTGGGTGACTACCGCATCGTCGGCGGCCTCGGCGAGGGCGGGCAGGGCGTGGTCTACCTGGCTGAGGACCCTTCGGGCGAGCGAGTGGCGATCAAGGTCCTGCACGCCAGGCTGGCGGGGATGAGCGAGGCGCGCGAGCGCTTCTTACGCGAGGTGGACGCCGCCATGCGGGTGGCGGCCTTCTGCACGGCCCGGGTGCTGGACGTGGCGGTGGACGGCGACAGGCCGTACATCGTGTCGGAGTTCATCGACGGCCCGTCGCTGGACGACGCCGTCCGGCAGCACGGCCCCAGGTCGGGAGGCGCGCTCGACCGGATCGCGGTCAGCACGGCCACCGCGCTGGCGGCCATCCACCGGGCCGGGGTGGTGCACCGCGACTTCAAGCCGTCGAACGTGCTGCTGGGCTCCGACGGCCCCCGGGTGATCGACTTCGGTATCGCGCGGGCGATCGACATGACCGTGACCGGGGGCTCGGTGGGCACCCCGACGTACATGGCGCCCGAGGTGATCGCGGGTGAGCCCGCGCAGCCCGCGTCCGACGTGTTCAGCTGGGCCGTGACCGTGGGTTTCGCGGCGACCGGGCGCCCGTCCTTCGGCCGCGACACGCTGCCCGCGGTGATGTACCGCATCCTGCACGCCGAGCCGGATCTGGAGGGTGTCCCCGAGCCGCTGCGCTCGCTGCTCGCCCGCTGCCTGGCGAAGACGCCGCACGAGCGTCCGGCGGCGACGGAGGCGCTGAACCTGCTCCTCGGCCACGACCAGACCACGGTGACCAGGCCCATCAGCGGCAGCTCGGTCCCCCATCCGCCCGCGGCCCCGTTCGCCACGAACCAGCCGGCGAACCAGCCGACGAGCCCGCCCATGAGCCCGCCCACAGCCCCTCCCGTAGGGGCATCTCCCTCCGGAACGCCTCAAACGGGCCCCCACCCGGCAGGAGCGCCGCAGACGAAAGCGCCACAACCCGGAGCACCCCGCGTCTGGACGTCTTCTCCAGGCGCGGCCCCACCACCCCCCGACTCCAACCGCAGACGCTCCAGGCTCCTGGTGGTGGGCGCCGCCGCCTCCGCAGCGGTCCTGATCAGCGTGATCGTGGTGGCCCTGCGCGCCGGGGACTCCGCGCCGACCTCCCCTTCGACGACCACCACAACGACGGTGGCGACAGCGAAGACGACGGCCACGCAGGAGGACACCCCGTCGCCGTCCGCCACCCCCCGCCCGTACGGCGAGAAGGTGGGCGAGGGGACCCTCGGCGGCGAGGTGAACACTGTCGCGGTGTCCACGGTGGACGGCCGGCGGGTGGTGCTGGCGGGCAGCACCAAGGGCATGGCGAAGGCGTGGAGGCTCGGCACACCCCCCGTCGAGCTGGCCGAGCTGAGGAACTCCGGCGGCGAGCAGAAGGACGCCGCCATCGACGTGGGCGAGGTGGACGGGAAGGCGGCCACGTTCAGGCGGCTGCAGAACGGCGGAGTGCTCGTCTCGGCGGCGGAGGGCGACAAGCCGTTCGGCCCCGTCTACCAGGGCCACCAGGACATGGTCTACGTGCTCGCCACCGCGCAGGTGTCGGGCAGGACGCTGCTGGTCAGCGGTGACGCGGCCGGGAAGATCCACGTGTGGGACCCGGCGTCGGGCAAGGACTCCGGCCCGCAGCCGAAGGCGGCCGGGGGCGATCCGGTGTTCGGGATCGCGACGGGCTCGATGGACGGCCGCCCGTTCGCGGTGACGGCGTCGGCGGACGACACCGCGCAGGTGTGGGATCTGGAGACCGGCGCCATGGGCGCCACCTTCCGGGGCCACGGCAACGACGTGTTCGCCGTGGCGACCGCCGCGCTGGACGGCACGCCGGTGGGGATCAGCGGCGGCTCCGACCGTGTCGTCCGGGTCTGGGGCCTGCGTGACGGGCATGAGCTGGCCTCGTTCTCGGGGCACACCGCGGAGGTGGCCTGCCTGGCGGTGGGCCGGGTGAAGGGCCGCGCGGTGGTCGCCTCGGGCAGTTTCGACGGCACCGTCCGCGTGTGGGACCTGCGTTCCGGCGAGCTGGTCGGCGAGCCGCTGAAGTCTCCCGGCAAGGGCGTCTACTCGGTGGTGATCGCCGAGGACGACGGGGAGTCGTGGTTGGTGGCGGGCGACCGCGAAGGCAATGTCACCGGCTGGAGCCTCGGCCCGGCGTCCCCGTGATCAAGCACAGCTCGACACAAATCACCACAATAGAATTATCCATAAAACCGCTCTGCGGAAATCTCCCGCGCTGAAATAACCGCTGCAATAAAGTTCTCGGCGACATTCTGCCGAAGCCGAGGAAGATGAGCAGCGTGCGCATTCACGTCTGGGTGGCCGACCAGCACGACAGGGAGTCCCAGCGTTCTCTGATCAACACGATGCTCTCCGACCCCCGGCTGCACGGCGCCGACATCTCGCTGCAACCCCCGCCGCAGGCGTCCGACACGATGGGCCCCGGCTTCGAGGTGATCCAGCTCGTCGTCGACAGCGGTTTCCAGATCGCCACCCTGGCCCTGGCCTTCGTCACCTGGCGCCGTGACTGCGACCGCGCGGCCGAGTTGGTGGTGCGGCTGGACGACACCACGCGGACGCTGTCCGGCCAGGAGCTGCTCGACGTGCCGGCCGCCGTGCGCGCCCTGAGCGGGCAGCCCGACCCGAGCCGGTCGTGCTGCGTGCTCGTCGGGGTGAGCCGTTACCCGCACCTGGGTGACCTGCCCGCCGTCGAGCAGAACTGCGTGGACCTGGCGAGTGCGCTGGTGGACCCGGGCATCTGGGGCGTGCCGTGGGAGAACTGCCGGATGGTGCTGAACCCGCAGACCCCCCGCGACCTGCTGACCCCGGTGGGCGAGGCGGCGACGGCGGCCGAGGACACGCTGCTCGTCTACTTCTCCGGCCACGGCCTGTGCGACTCCGACGGCAGGGAGCTGCACCTGTGCCTGGGCGGGGCGAAGCAGGCGAGGGCCGAGGCGGCGGCCACCGTGCCGTGGCGGGATCTGCGGACGATCCTGCGGGCCAGCCGCGCCAAGCACCGCGTGGTGATCCTCGACTGCTGTTACAGCGGCCTGGCCATCGACGAGCGCGACCCGTCCGCCAGTCTCCTGGAGGCGGCCAAGGCCGACGGCATCTACACGCTGACCGCTGCCTCCAAGCACAGCCTGGCGCTGGCCCCCAGGTCGGCGCGGCACACCGCGTTCACCGGGGAGATCATCCGCGCGCTGCGCGAGCCGCGGACGCGCGCGGAGTTCACGACGCTGGACGACCTGTACCGCACGGTGCGCACCGCCCTGATCCCCCACCAGCCGGAGCCGCAGCGGGAAGGCCCCCTGCACGTCGGGTCGCTGCCCTACTTCCGCGTCCCCCGGTCCGGTGACCCCGTGGAGGCGGCCCCCGCCTCCGGAAGAGAGGACCCGCCCATGCCGAAGCGCCGGCGCCTGTTCCTGTGGGCGGCCCCGCTGGCCGTGACGGCCGTCACCGCCACCGTCGTGGCGGTGGTGCTGTGGCCGTCCGGCCCGCAGGGCCCGTGCTCGGCGGACACGAGACTCGTCGGCTTCTCCGACGATCTCGACAAGGTGCAGTACGGGGGCACCACGGTGGGCGGCCTGTCGGCGCTCACGATGACCAGCCCGTCCGAGGCCGTGAGCCTGACGGACAACGCGCCGCCGCGCCTCTACCACCTCACCCTCGGCGGCGACCCCCGCCACGTCGGGGTGAAGGGCATGACCACTCTGGTCCGCTCCGACGGGTCGCACTTCCAGGATCGCGAGTTCGACGGCGAGGGCATGGTGCTGCAGCCGCACAACGTGCTGATCAGCTCGGAGACCGAGCCGTCGATCGTCCGGTTCGACCGCAGGTCGGGTAAGCAGAACGGCGCGCTGGACGTGCCGCCGCTGTACCGCGTGAAGTCGGGGGGCGGCGAAGGGCCGGCGGAGAACTTCGAGTCGCTGACCGCCACGTCCAACGGCAGGCTGCTGTACGCCGGGCTGGAGGAGCCGCTGTGGCGTGACGGCAAGGTGCGGGGCCAGCCGCTGCTGCGGATCCTGCGTTACTCGGGCATGGCCGACCAGGGCTACACCCCGGACGGCCAGTACGGCTACAAGGCCGACACCGGCCTGAACCTCGTCGACATGGTGGCGCTGGAGGACAACGTGCTGCTCACCCTCGAACGGGGCTACATGGACGGCGTCGGCAACGCGATCCGCGTCTACCGGACGACGCTCGGCAAGAAGTGGGGCATCGGGTGGGACAACTCCCTGCGGAACGTGGAGGAGCAGGACTTCGCCACCAAGACCCTGCTGGTCAACCTGGCCGCCTGCCCGGCGGGCGGCGCGCAGGCCCGTGAGGCGCAGCCGAACCCGCTCCTGCAGAACGTGGAGGGCATGGCGCTGGGGCCGGTCACGTCGGCCGATCGCCGGATGCTCTACCTGATCTCGGACGACAACCTCAGCCACCTCCAGACCACCCGCGTGTACAGGCTCGACATCCCGCTGTCGGGAACGCCGGAGAAGGTGACCTGAAATTCGAGAGAGCGCTCTCTTGACAGCGGCGCTCACAGTGCCGGAGTGTTTCTGTGAACCCGCATCCGTGGATCCGATGAGGACACTCCCATGGCACGCACCCCCCGTTCCAGAGCGTTACTCGCCGCCGGCGCCGCACTCGCCGCGATCATCGCCCTGCTCGCGCCGCCGGCCGGCGCCGCGAGCGCCGCCCCCGCCCCCGGCCCGCTCGTCTGGTCGGACGAGTTCAACGGCGCCGCAGGCAGCGCCGTCGACCAGTCGAAGTGGCGCTTCGACCTCGGCGGCAGCGGCTGGGGCAACAACGAGCAGCAGTACTACACCAGCAGCACCCGCAACGCCGCCATGGACGGCGCGGGCAACCTGGTGATCACCGCCCGCCGCGAGAACCCGTCCAACTACCAGTGCCACTACGGCACCTGCCAGTACACCTCGGCCCGCCTGCTCACCTCCGCCACCTTCACCAGGGCCTACGGGCGGTTCGAGGCCCGCATGAAGCTGCCCCGCGGGCAGGGCATCTGGCCGGCCTTCTGGATGCTCGGCAACGACATCGGCTCGGTCGGCTGGCCCAACAGCGGCGAGATCGACATCATGGAGAACATCGGCCGCGAGCCCAGCACCGTGCACGGCACCATCCACGGGCCTGGCTACTCGGGCGGCGGCGGCATCGGCGCCGGTTACAGCATCGGCGGCGCGTTCGCCGACGCCTTCCACACCTTCGCCGTCGACTGGTCGCCGAACCTGATCATCTGGTACGTGGACGGCGTCGAGTACCAGCGCCGTACCCCGTCCGACCTGGGCGGCAACCGCTGGGTCTTCGACCACCCGTTCTTCATGATCATGAACGTGGCGGTCGGCGGCTACTGGCCCGGTTACCCCGACGCCACCACCACGTTCCCGCAGGCCCTGACCGTCGACTACGTCCGCGTCTTCGCCCCGCCGACCGGCGGCTCCAGCGGCCAGATCACCGGGTACGGCGGCAAGTGCGTGGACGTCGCGGGCGCCAATTCCGCCAACGGCACCGCCGTCCAGCTCTGGGACTGCAACGGCACCGGCGCGCAGAGCTGGGCCTGGAACGCCGACGGCTCCGTGCGGGCGCTCGGCAAGTGCATGGACGTGACCAGCGGGTCCACCGCCAACGGGGCGCAGGTGCAGCTCTACGACTGCAACGGCACCGGCGCGCAGCGGTGGACCTACAACTCGGGCACAGGCCAGATCGTCAACCCGCAGTCCAACCGCTGCCTGGACGCGACCGGGGCCGGCTCGGCGAACGGCACCCGGCTGCAGATCTGGGACTGCTCGGGCGGCGCCAACCAGCGGTGGACCCGCTCCTAGAACCGAGAGAGCGCGTTCTCACCCAGCCACCTCGAAGAGCCGGTTCAGTTGCTCGTTGAGAGCGGTGAGCGAGCTGGCTGGAGCCTCGCCGAGGAAGACGGCCTCCAGCGCGGGCGTCATCAGCGCCGTGATGTCGGCCGCGTTGGAGGTCACCGGCAGCGGGAACGTGGTGCGGTTCTCGATGTGGTCGGTGAAGGCCGACACGTCCAGCTTCCGCTCGTTCTCGTTGTACCGGATGGCCAGCTCGGTGCCGGAGGGCCGGGCGGGGAACACCACGCCCGACTGGCCGATGATGTTCTGGCACTGCTCGCCGGACAGGAACTTCACCCACTTCGCGGCGTTCTCCGGCTGCTTGGAGAACGTCGTGATGGAGTCGGCCAGACCGTTGAACATGGAGGCCCGCTTCCCCGCCGGGCCGATCGGGGTGGGCGCGACGCCGATGTCCAGCTTCCTGCCGCCGGCGTCGGTGAGCTTGGTGAACGACGCGATCGTCCACGACCCCGACAGGCCCATCGCGGCGATGCCCGACTGGATCTGCGTGTCGGGGGTGATCGCGTTCCTGCCGCCGATCGCGGCGAAGCTCGCCATGTAGCCCTTGCGCACCAGGCCGAAGTACCAGCTCAGGGTGTCCTGCACGACCGGGTCGTCCAGGTTGAAGCGGGTTCCCCAGGGGTTCTGGTCGGTGGCCTGCCAGCCGGCGCTGCCGGTGAAGGCCGACCACTGCGTCTGACCCCAGTTGTCGCCGCCGCCGCCGTTGGCGGCCAGCCCGTACGTCTTCACCCGCGTCCTGTCGAAGCCGGGCTCGTCGCCGCGCACGCCGTTCTGGTCGATGGTCAGGTGCGCGATCGTCTTCTCGAACGTGCCGCCGTCGCGGGGGTTCCAGGTCAGCTCGTCGAGCGTGGCGGGGTCGATGCCGGCGGCCTCGATCGCGGCGTGGTCGTAGAAGATCGCGATGGTGTCCCAGTCCTTGGGCGAGCCGTAGCGCTTGCCGTCCTTGCCCTTCCACAGCTCGGCCAGGCCCTGCTGGTAGTCGGAGTCCTTGATGTCGCTGGTGGGGCCGAGGTCGTCGAGCGGGCGCAGCACCTGGAGGTCGACGAACTGGGGGAACTTGGCGAGCTGGTCGGTGAAGACGTCGGGGGCGGTGTCGGCGATGAAGCTGGCGGTCAGCTTCGACCAGTAGTCGTCCCAGCCGTACTGGGAGATGTGGATGCGCAGGCCGGGGTTCTGCTGCTGGAAGGCGTCCGCGCACTTCTGGTAGCCGGGCTGCTGGGAGGAGTCCCAGAGCCAGTATTCGATGGTGCCGGTGCCGCCGCCGCTGCCGCCCCCGCCGCAGGCGGTGGTCAGCAGGAGCGCGGTCAGGAGGAGTCGTCTGAGCATCACTTGATCCCGCTGAAGCCGATGGAGTTGACGATGCGGCGGGCGAAGAGGAGGAACAGCAGCAACATCGGCAGCGCCGCCACCAGCGTGGCCGCCATCAGCCCCGACCAGTCGGGGCCGGCCTGCGGCTTCTGTGACTTGAACACGCCGAGCGCCACGGTCAGCACCCGCGACTTGTCGGTGTAGCTGACCATGAGCGGCCAGAAGTACTCGTTCCAGGAGGTGATGTAGGTGAGGATCGACAGCGTGGAGATCGGCGCGGCCGAGATCGGCAGGATCAGCCGGAAGAAGATCCGCGTCTTCGAGGCGCCCTCGACCAGCGCCGCCTCCTCCACCTCGCGCGAGATGCCGAGGAAGAACTGGCGCAGGAAGAACACCGCGAACGGCGTCATCAGCATGCTGGGCAGCGCGATGCCGAGCACGGTGTCGATCAGGCCGAGCTCCTTGATGAGCACGAAGTTCGGCAGCAGCGTGAAGATCGCCGGGATCATCAGGCCGCCGAGGAAGACGGCGAAGACCCTGTCGCGGTGCCGCCAGCGCAGCCGGGCGAAGGCGTAGGCGGCCATCGCGGAGAAGAACACCTGGCCGGCCGTGACCATCGTGGCGACCAGCACCGAGTTGAGCAGGTAACGCCAGAACGCGATCGGCTGCCCCGCGCCGCCGGCGTCGATGGCCTCCTGCCCGGTCTGGATGCCGAAGACGCGCTCGAACCCGCCCCACGAGAACCGCACGGGCAGCAGGCTGTCGCCGCCCGCGTAGAGCGCGTTGTTGTCCGACAGCGCGGTGCGCAGGATCCAGTAGAACGGGAACAGGCTGACGATCATCACCAGAATCATGAACGCCCAGCCCACGGCCCGGCCGAAGCCGAACCGGGGCTTCGGCGGCGGCTCCCGGTCTGCGGCGTGGGCGTCGCTCTCGGCGGGCGCCGTCACGGTAGCCATCTCACCCTCCTGCGGCCAGGTCGGAGCTGCCGGCCCGGGTGAGCCGGTACTGCACGAACGTGATGATCATCAGGACGACCAGCAGCGCCACGGACATCGCCGAGGCGTAGCCGAACTGGAAGCGATTGAAGGCGGCCTCGTAGATGTAGTACTGCAGCACCCTGGAGGAGTCGACGGGCCCGCCCCGCGTCGCGATCGCGACGGTGTCGAACACCTGGAACGAGCCCACCACGCTGATGATCAGCACCACCGCCATGACGGGCCGCAGCAGCGGCAGGGTGATGCTGCGGAACATGCGCAATTCGCTCGCGCCGTCCATGCGGCCCGCCTCGTACAGGGTCGCGGGGATCGTCTGCAGCCCTGCGAAGATCAGCAGCGCGGTGTAGCCGACGTGCCGCCAGACGTTGATCAGCGCGATGGTCGGGATGACCCACGCGGAGTCCGACAGGAACGCGATCCGGTCCAGCCCGGCCAGCTCCAGCACCTTGTTGCCGATGCCGAGCTGGTAGTCGAGTATCCACAGGAAGACCAGCGCCGCGACCACGTTCGAGACCAGGTACGGCGTCAGCACCATGCCGCGCAGCCACGTCCTGCGCGTCAGCCGCTGCATCAGCACCGCGATGACCAGCGCCAGCGCGGTCTGCACGGCGATGTTGACGACCACGTAGTACACGGTCACGCCCAGCGCGTTCCAGAACACCGGGTCCTGCGCCATGCGCACGTAGTTGTCGAGCCCCGTCCAGCGGGCGGGGGTGAGCAGGTTGAACTTGGTGAAGCTGAGGTAGATGCCCCGAAGTGTCGGCCAGAGCAGGAAGACCAGGAAGCCGATCAGCGCGGGAAGGATGAACAGGAGCGCCAGGCGGGTGTCGTCTCGCGCTCGTGCGGCGGTGCCGGTCGTCGCCGGCCTGGTGGGGGTGGCCATGGTGCCTCCTTCGCCGGTCACCGTAGACCCTGCGGCGAGCGGTTTCTACCCCGTCCTGCGCGTTCGACCGGTTCTGATGGTATGGGTCAGCGGCCGGTGGAGCCGTCGAGCTGCTCGCGGAGGATGTCGGCGTGGCCCGCGTGCCGGCCGGTCTCCTCGATCAGGTGCACCAGCACCCAGCGCATCGACGGCGCCGGTCCCGGGCGCGGGGCTCGCGGGGCGGGCAGGCTCAGGTCCTGGCAGGCGTCGATGACCTGGTTGGCGCGCTCGATCGTCGCGCGGTAGTCGGCGAGCAGGCCGTCCACGGTCTCGCGCGCCGCCGGCCGCATGGTCGCGGCCCAGTCGTCGGCGTCCTCGCCGAGGAGGTAGAAGCGTTCGACGAACGCCAGGTGCTTCACCAGCCCGAGCAGGCTGGTGCCCGACGGCACGCCGGGCGTGCGGACCTGCGGCTCCGGCACGCCGGTGGCCTTGGCGGCGATCGCGTCGCGCAGGTGGTCGAGGAAGCCGCGCAGGGTGGCCTTCTCGTCGGCGCCGGTGTGCGGGGGCTTGGTGTCCCTGGCCGCTCGGCGCCGCGGCGGGCGGGCGGCGCCGGTCATGCGGCGCCGCGCTGGACGAGCAGGACGTGGTCCACGACGGTGGCGGTCTGGCCGGCGGGGCCGGTGGCCTGGCGGCGCGGCATGCCGGCGCGCAGGACGGACCAGTGCGCGAGGTCCAGGTCGAGGCCGGCGGCGACTTCGGTGGGCGTGGGGTAGTGGGCGTCGGCGTCCTCGGTCCAGGACCAGGGGGCGGTGGAGCCGTGGTCGACGATCAGCAGCAGGCCGCCGGGGCGCAGGGCGTGCGCGGCGGTGCGCAGGACGCGGGCGTTCCCGGCCGGCCGGGCGCGGTGGAGCCGCTCCCAGAACGTCGCGGCGTCCTCGCCGGTGCGGGTCTCGGGGGCGCTGCCGGGTTCCGCGCCTCGTCGGGTGGAGTCCATGAGTGGTCCTTTCGTACGTGCGGCTGGTCACGTACGGACAGCTTCGCCACCGCCGTTCCGCAGTTGCAAGAAAAGTTGCGGATCCGCATTATCGGGGTCATGACGGAAGACGTTCTGGCCGGAGTCGGCCCGCGCCTGCGCGCCCTGCGGCGTGCCCGGGGCGCCACGCTCGCGGCGCTGGCCGACGAGACGGGGCTGACCGCGAGCACCCTGTCCCGCCTGGAGAACGGCAAGCTGCGCCCCACGCTGGAGCAGTTGCTGCCGCTGGCCAGGGCGCACGGCGTGCCGCTCGACGACCTCGTCGCGGCTCCGCCCACCGGCGACCCGCGCATCCACCTGCGGCCGGTGCGGCGCTCCGGGCTGGTGCTGGTGCCGCTCACCAGGCGGGCGGGCGGCGTCCAGGCCTACAAGGTGATCTATCCGCCGGCGGGCCGCTCGCCCACCAAGCTGCGGGTCCACGAGGGTTACGAGTGGTTCTACGTGCTCAACGGGCAGGTCAGGTTCGTGCTCGGGGAGCAGGAGTTCCAGCTCGGGGCCGGGGAGGCGGCAGAGTTCGACACCCGGGTGCCGCACTGGCTCGGCAGCGCCGGGAGCCGGCCCGCCGAGGTGCTGACGTTGTTCGGGGCGCAGGGAGAGCGCGCGCACCTGGCGCCGTCCCAGCACTGATCGGCTTTCACTGTGGGTGAAAAGGTGGTGACATTTCGCAGCACTTGCCGCAATGTTGGGAGTCGTCGATGAGTTTTGTCGGTGGTGCCGGTCAGTCTGTGTATGACCACTACTTCATGTGAGACCGAAGGCCTGAAGGCCGGCCATGACCGCGTAATGTCCGACAGCCCCGATCGAGGTGCCGTGTCCAGCCCACAGCTCGACTCACCTGCCGAATCCGCTGCCGCCGTCGCCGGTCGCACCCCTGCCGTCATTCGGCTGCTGGTGCTGGCCACGTTCGTGGTCATCCTGAACGAGACGATCATGATCAACGCGATCCCGCGGCTGATGAGCGCGCTGCACATCACCGAGCAGACCGCGCAGTGGCTCTCGACCGCCTTCATGCTGACCATGGCCGCCGTCATCCCCATCACGGGGTGGTTCCTGCAGCGGGTCTCCACGCGCGGCGCGTACGTCACCGCGATGGGCCTGTTCCTGCTCGGCACGGCGCTGGCCATCGTGGCGCCGTCGTTCGAGGTGCTGCTCGGCGCCCGCATCGTGCAGGCGTGCGGCACGGCCGTGATGATGCCGCTGCTGATGACCACGCTGATGCAGGTGGTGCCCGAGCAGGACCGGGGCCGGGTGATGGGCAACGTCACGCTGGCCATCTCGGTGGCGCCCGCGATGGGGCCGACGGTCTCCGGGGTGATCCTGCAGTTCGGGTCCTGGCGGCTGCTGTTCGCCGTGGTGCTGCCCATCGCCGCGCTGATCACCTGGGGTGGCCTGCGGCGGCTCAGGAACGTCGGGGAGCCGCAGGCCGGCACCATCGACTGGTTCAGCGTGGTGACCGCGGCGGCCGGGTTCGGCGGCCTGGTCTACGGCCTGAGCCGGTTCGAGGGCGGCGACGTGCGGGTGGCCGCGGCGATCGTCGCGGCCGGGCTGGTCACCGTCGCCGTCTTCGTCGTGCGGCAGTTGTCGCTGCAGAAGCGCGGCGTGCCGCTGCTCGACCTGCGCACCCTGCGCCACCGCACCTACACGGTCGCGCTGATCATGATGTCGGTGGCGTTCATGTCGATGCTCGGCTCGATGATCCTGCTGCCGCTGTACCTGCAGAACGTCCGCGGCCTGAGCGCTCTGGAGACCGGGCTGCTGGTGATGCCGGGCGGCCTGGCGATGGGGTTGCTCGGCCCGACCGTGGGACGCCTGTTCGACAAGTTCGGCGGGCGGGTGCTGGTCATCCCCGGCGCGGCCGGGATCATGCTCGCCCTCGCCGGCTTCACCCAGGTGTCGATGACGACGCCGTTCTGGCTGCTCCTCGGCATGCACGCGCTGCTGATGGTGAGCCTGGCCGCGACCTTCACCCCGGTGTTCACGCTCGGGCTCGGCGCCGTCCCGCCGCGCCTCTACTCCCACGGCAGCTCCATCCTGAGCACGTTGCAGCAGGTCTCGGCGGCTTTCGGCACCGCGCTCGTGGTCACCGTGATGAGCGCGCGGGCCGAGGCGTTGCGGACGTCGGGAGCCACCGACGCGCTCGCCAGCCTCGGCGGCATGCAGTTGGCCTTCGTCATCGGGGCGGTGCTGTCCGTGGCCGTGGTCATCACCGCGCTGCTCCTGCCCGCCCGCGCGGACCACGCCACCGAGGCGCACGCCCACGGCTAGGAGAACCAGTTGGCGCCCAGCTCCTGGATGGTCTTGCTGCCCTTGTTCACCAGGAGCGCCTCGCTCAGCACCTGGTTGACGCTCTTCGTGTCGTTGACCAGGGCAAACAGGAAGAACGAGCCGCCGTCCACGGTGCGGAAGCCGAACACCGAGCCGTGGCCGGCGAACGTCACGTACATGCCCTTGTTGACGGCGGGGAACGCCTTGCGGCTGTAACTGTCCTTGGCCAGGCGGTAGCCGGAGTCGCCCTCCTTCTTCTCGTTGTTCCAGAAGTTGCGGTACTCCATGGTGACGGCGGCGGCCATGATGCCGTCCATGTCGGTGACGTAGCCGTCGGCGTCGAGCTTCGGCTCGGGCATCCGCTGGCCCCAGTGGATCGGGGTGGCGACGGCCAGCTTGAACCGCTGCCCCGGCGAGCGGAAGAAGGCCAGGACGTGCGGGCGGGCGTGACCCTTGGTGTCCTTGCAGGTGGCCCGCGCGATGAACCAGTCGCCGATGCCCGGCTGCTTCTCCGGTCTGGGCAGGTAGAGCGCGGGGGTGCCGGTCGGGTTGATCGGCTTGTGTCCCGTCCCCCAGCCGAAGGTCTCGCGGTTGCGTTCCAGGACGCCCTCGTGCAGGGCCGCCTCCACGAACAGGCCGTCGAGGACGTCGTTCTGGCGCCACCACTTGCGCTTCTTGAGCGTCGCGTTGTACTTGGCCAGCCACTCGCGCAGGGCCTGCGTGGCCTGCGGCTTGGTCAGCGCCGCCTTGGCGGTGGCGCTGGGGCTGGGGCTCGGGGTGGTGGGGGTGGGTGTGGGGGTCGGACGAGGGGCGGCGGCGGTGGTGGTGGGGGCCTCGGCGGGCAGGAAGCGCAGGCCCGGGATCGTCGCGCAGCCCGACAGGCACACGGCACCCGCCAGGGTCAGCAGCACTCCACGCCTTGCTCCCCTAATCACAAAAAGAACATATCGGACGCCCGTAAATCACAGCGGGGCGATCTCCTGCTTCCAGCGGCGGTAGTCGCGCGGCGACACGCCGGTGATCCGCTTGAACGCGTTGCTCAGCGCGCTGACGGAGCCGTAACCGACCTGCGTGGCGATCACCGCCACCGTCTCGTCGCCACGCCGCAGCCGGTCGGCGGCCAGCTCGATCCGCCAGCCGGTCAGGTACTCCAGCGGCCCCCTCCCCACGACCTGCTTGAACCGGGCCGCCAGCGTCGATCGGGACACCGCCGCCACCCTGGCCAGCTCGGACACCGTCCAGGCGCGGGCGGGTTCGGCGTGCACCGCGCGCAGCGCGGGGGCCACGACCGGGTCGGCGAGCCCCGCCAGCCAGCCGGAGCCGCCCTCCGGCCCCGCGCCTGCCAGGTGCAGGCGGAGCAGGTGGATCAGCATGACCAGCGCGAGGTGCTCGGTGACCAGGGTGGCGGCGAGCGGGCGTTCGCGCAGCTCGGCGTCGATGAGGTCGAGCGCCCAGCGCACGGTGGCGGCCTCGGCGGTGCGGCCGGGCACGTGGATCACCGGCGGCAGCACGTCCAGCAGCAGCTCCTGAGCGCGCTCGCCGAAGCCGAACCGGCCGCCGACGATCACCACGTCCTCGCCCTCCCCGGCGCGGGCCACGCCGTCGGTGGCCGCGCGGAAGAGCGGGCCAGCCGGGACGGGCCGCAGCCCAGGCTCGGCGGCCAGGGTGAAGGCGCGCGGCCGGACCAGCAGGAAGCAGTCGCCCTCGGCCAGCTCGATCGGGCCCGGCACGCCGTCCACGGTGAGGACACACCTGCCGCGGCGCACCGCGTTGAACTTGACCCCGTCGGGCGGGTCGAACGACAGCGCCCACCTGCCGCCGGCGACCAGCCCGGTGGACAGGCGGCTGGTCGTGCCGACGAGGGTGAGCACATCTTCCAGGGGATCGGCTTGCTGGACGTTCACGCAACTATGGTGGACCCATACGTATTCCAAGTCCAAATCGGGCTGCCTACGGTGGTGGTCATGACACTCATCACCACTCCCTTCAACGCCAGGACCACCGCTTCGGAGGTTCTCGCCGGGATCGACCTGACCGGACGGCGGATCATCGTCACCGGCGGCGCCTCCGGGATCGGCCTCGAGACCACCCGGGCGCTGCGGGCGGCGGGGGCCGAGGTCACGGTGGCCACCCGGCGTCCCGCGCCCGGCGAGCGGGCGCTGGACCTGAGCGACCTCGCCTCGGTGCGCGCGTTCGCGGCCGGTTGGACGGGGCCGGTGGACGCGATCGTCGCGAACGCAGGGATCATGGCGCTGCCTGCCCGCCAGGTGGCCGCCAACGGCTGGGAGCTGCAACTGGCGACGAACTTCCTCGGCCACTTCGCGCTGATCACCGGCCTGCGCGACCACCTGCGCAGGAACGGGGGCGCGCGGGTGGTCGTGGTCAGCTCCGGCGCCCAGTTGCGTGAGCCGTTCCACTTCGACGACCCGCACTTCGAGCGCCGCCCGTACGACCCGTGGGCCGCGTACGCGCAGTCGAAGACGGCCGGCGTGCTGCTCGCGGTCGGCCTCGCGCGGCGCTGGACGGGCGACGGCATCGCCGCGAACGCCTTCGAGCCCGGCTACGTGCGCACCAACCTGCAGCGGCACCTGGACCAGGACACCCTGCGGGCGGCCGGGCTGCTGGACGACGAGGGCGGCCCGCTGACCCCCGGCCACTTCACGACCCCCGAGCAGGGCGCGGCCACCGCGGTGCTGCTCGCCGCCTCTCCCCTGGTGGACGGCGTGACCGGCCGGTTCTTCTCGCACGACAACCAGGAGGCGGAGGTGGTGCGGGGCGGGCCCGACGTGATGACCGGCGTCGCGTCCTGGTCGGTGGATCCGGACGCCGCCGACCGCCTCTGGGATCACGCGTCCCGATCAGTAGAGTAATGTTCGGTAATTGTGGGATCTGAGAGCAGCGCGCCGGTCGAGTACCGGCAGGGCCGGTTCCGTACACCGCCGGGGGCCACGGAGATTCTGCTGGTCCGGCACGGCGAGTCGGAGCCCGCACGGCCCGGCAGGCCGTTCCCGCTGGTGGACGGCCAGGGCGACCCCGGGCTCGCGCCCGAGGGGCACGAGCAGGCCGAACGGGTGGGGCTGCGGCTCTCCTCGGAGCCCATCGACGCGATCTACGTCAGCTCGCTGCGGCGCACGTCCCAGACGGCCGCGCCGCTCGCCGCCCGGCTCGGCCTGACGCCGGTGGTGGACCCCGAGCTGCGGGAGGTGCACCTCGGCGAGTGGGAGGGCGGGCTGTTCCGGCGCATGGTGGCCGAAGGGCACCCGATCGCGCGGCGGATGGCCGACGAGGAGCGCTGGGACGTGATCCCGGGCGCGGAGCCCGCCGAGGCGTTCGCCGAGCGGGTGCGCAAGGCGCTCGGCAGGCTCGCCGCCGCGCACCCCGATCAGCGGGTCGTGGTGGTCACCCACGGCGGGGTGATCGCCGAGGCGCTGGCCGCGGCCACCGGGTCGCGGCCGTTCGCGTTCCTCGGCGCGGACAACGCGTCGGTGTCACACCTGGTGCTGACCGGGGTCCGGTGGGTCCTGCGCCGCTTCAACGACACCGCCCACCTCGACGCCGCCTTCTCCACCACGGCCACGCCACCCACCTGAGTCGGACGGCCCGCCTGAGCCCACATCGGCGGGCCGCTCGCCTGAGGCCTCGATCAGGCGGCGGTGGGCCGCCAGCAGGCCGTCCGGCAGGTCGCCCGGGGCGCACCAGCGGGCCTCCAGGATCTCCATCGGGTTGAGCCGCATCGTGCCGCCGCCGTCGTACGCGGCCACGTACGCGACCTCGACCCTGAGCCGGAACCCGCTCCCCAGGTGCACCAGCTCACCGACGCTCACCTCCAGCCCCGTCTCCTCCCGCACCTCGCGCACGACCGTCTGCTCGAACGTCTCCCCCCGCTTCGCCCCGCCCGTCGGCAGCCCCCACTGCCGGTGCTCAGGCCAGAACCGGTGCCGCAGCAGCAACACGTTGCCGCCACGATCACGGACCACCCCCGTCACCCCGACCATGAACTTGGCCTGCGACAGGTACAGCAGCCGCCACTGGACCGACCCGCGGATGCCGTGCCAGAGCCGGGCGATCAGCCGCTTGCCCGGCCCGTCGGAACCGGTCGTCACCCCGCCCACGCCTCCTTGCCGGTGGTGACCGCGCCGCCGGTCCTGGCCGACTCGCCGATGGCGAGGCTGATCAGGTGGTCCTGGCACGCCTCGGCCAGCGGGTACGGCGCCGGCCCCTCCTGGCGGGCCCACGCCCCCGTCCGCTCCAGGATGTCGGCCACCGCGATGTCGTCGTCGGACAGCCCCGAGCCGTCGAACGGGTTGCGGTAGAGCACCCGCCCGTCGAAGCTGATGTGCTTGAGGTCGCGGAACTCCAGGCTGAGGTCCACGCCCGTGTCGCGCCTGATCAGGTGCGACTCCACCGGCGTCGTCGGGTCGAGCAGGCGCACCACCCGGTCGTCCACCAGCTCGCCGGTCGAGCCGCGCACCACGATGCGGCGCATCCGCAACGGGTTCCACCACTGGTTCTCGGTGAAGTCGTACAGGCCCATCCGGCCGCCGAAGTCGACCGTCGCGATGGTCGTGGTCAGTTCCTGCGGCGTGCCGTCGCCCGTCCACCCGCCCGCCACCAGCGGGTTGGCCAGCGGCGCGGGGAACGCGCCCGCCCGCACCTCCGCCGCCTCGAACCCGACGCCCAGCAGGCCGCGGATCATCGACACCGCGTGGTACAGGTGGGTCGAGGAGACCTGGACCGACGTCGGCTCACCGATCACGCCCTCGCGCACCAGCGCCAGCCGGGCCGCGTGCCCGGGCATCAGCAGGTACTGCTCGGCCACCTGCACCAGGCCGGTCGCGCCCACGTCGCCCCACAGGGCGCGCAGCCCGTCCAGGTCCTGCGCGGGCGGCGTCTCGGCCAGGACCGGCATGCCGTGCTCGGCCACCGCGCGGATCGCGTCCGGCATCGCGGGCCACGGCACCGCGGCGCTCACGTAGTCGGGGCGCTCGTGCCGCAGCAGCTCGCCGACCGAGCGGAAGGCGGGCACGCCCCACTCGCCGGTGATCCGCGCGCCCGACTCCTCGCCGCGCGTCACGACGCCGCTGACGCGCAGCCGGTCGGGCAGCGCCGCGGCCAGCCGCAGGAAGAACCGGGTCCGCCGGCCGCCGCCGATCGCGCCGAACGTGGTGGTCATGAGGGCAGGCCTCCTCGGGAGCCGGGGTACGTCGCAAGCAGCGTACTGGGCGGGCTTCCCGGCCCCGCCGACGTGCCGCATGCCGGGCGGGTGGTCCGGCGGCCGACGGGCGGTCAGCGGGCCAGCCGGGGCAGCAGCACCGAGGCCGCCGTGATGCCGGCCGCGGCGGCCACGAGCAGCACCGCGAAGTCGAGCGGCAGATGCGCGGGGATGCCCAGCAGCAGCCCGCGCAGCGCGTCCACCTCGTAGCTGAGCGGGTTGATCGCGCTGAGCGCCTGCAGCCAGCCCGGCATGGCGCCGGTCGGGTAGAGCGCGTTGGAGGCGAAGAACAGCGGCATCGTGATGGCCTGGCCGATGCCCATCATGCGGTCGCGCGTACGCACCACACCCGCGATCGTCACCGACAGGCAGGAGAAGAACGCCGAGCCCAGCACCACCGCCGCCAGCACCCCCAGCAGGTGCAGCGGGTTCCAGCTCAGCCCCACGCCCAGCAGCAGCGCGATCACCACCACCACCAGCGCCTGCACGATCGCCTTCACCCCGGCGGCGAACGCCTTGCCCGCCACCAGCGCCGCCCTCGGCGTCGGCGTGACCAGCAGCTTCGTCAGGACGCCCGAGTCGCGCTCCCAGATGATGTGGATGCCGTAGAAGATCGCGATGAACATCGTGGACTGGGCGATGATCCCCGGCGCCAGGTAGTCGCGGTACGGGATGCCGCCGGTCGGGATCACGTTGATCCGGGTGAACGTCTCCCCGAAGATCAGCAGCCACAGCGCCGGCTGGATCGCGCGGGTGTACAGCTCGCTGCGGTCGTGGCGCAGCTTCTGCAGCTCCACCACGCACATCGCGGCGACCCTGGCCGGGATCAGCCGCCAGGCGGGCCGGGTGCGCGGCGGGACGAGCAGCAGCCCGAGCCCTCCACCGGCCGCTCCTGACGCCTGCCCGTCAGCCGACACGGGCTGCGGTGCGGCGGGTACGGCGGACATCGCGGAACTCCCCTCCCTTGTCGAGATCGTCCAGGCCGCTGCCTGCGACGTCGCGGAAGACGTCCTCCAGCGTCGGGGACGTGCCGTCGCCGCGCCGGGCGCGCAGGTCGTCGGTGAGCCGGCGGGGCGTGCCCAGCGCGCGCACCCGGCCCTGGTGCATCAGCGCCACCCGGTCGCAGTACTGGTCGGCCTCGTCCATGTAGTGCGTCGTGACCAGGACGGTCATCCCGCTGGCGGCGCGCACGGCCATGATGTGGTCCCACACGCCGGTGCGGGCGATGGGGTCGAGGCCGATCGTGGGCTCGTCCAGGATCAGCAGGCGCGGCGAGCTGATCAGCGCCTGGGCCAGCTCCAGGCGGCGCACCATGCCGCCCGAGTACGTGCCCGCCATCCGGTCGGCGACCTCGGCCAGCCCGACCGCCTCCAGCGCCTGGGCGACGCGGGCCGCGCGCTCACGCCTCGGCACGTCGAAGACGCGGGCGAACAGCGCGACGTTCTCCCTGCCAGTCAGGCCCGCGTCGGCGGACAGTTGCTGGGGCACGTAGCCGAGCAGGCGGCGCACCGCCATCCTGTCGGTGGTCACGTCGTGCCCGAAGACCTTGACCATTCCGGCGGGGACGGGCAGGAGGGTGGTCACGCAGCGGATCGCGGTGGTCTTGCCCGCGCCGTTCGGGCCGAGCAGCCCGAACACCTCGCCGGACGTGACCGTCAGATCCAGCCCGTCCACGGCCGTCGAACTGCCGAAGGCGTAACGCAACCCCGTAACCGTCACGGCCTCCTCCCGCGACCGCCCATCGGGACCTGGGTCCTTCAAGGTGTCCTCGCCCGGCCGGTCGCCATCGCGTGGGCCGGTCAGCGCGTTCTCGTGCGGCCGGTCGCCGTCGCGCGGGTCTGTGACGGGGGTCGCGTCCTGCTGGGGCTGATCGTCGTCACTCATTCCGGTGCCTCCTCTCGCAGGCTGTCGGCCAGCCTTCGCAGTGCCGGGAGGGCGGCGGCCAGGGCGGCCCTGTCGTCCTCGCCCAACAGTTCCACGTGCTCGCGGACGATCGCCGCCCGCCGCTCCTGCCACGCCCGCAACCGCGCCTCGGCCTGGGGCGTGGGCAGCAGGCGGGCCGCGCGCCGATCGTCGCTGCGCGTCTCCCGATGCAGCAGGCCGGCGGCCGTGAGCTGGTTGACCAGGGTGGAGACCGAGTTGCCCGCCAGGTACAACTCCTTGGCCGCGGCCGAGACGCTGATGCCGGGGTTGGCCTCGACCAGGCGCAGCAGCTCGGCCTGGGCGCCACGGAGCGGGGGCACGGCCATCTGACGGCGTACCCGTCGCCGGATCAGCCGGTTGAGACCGGCGATGACGCCCGCGAAGGCGTCGGAGAGGTCCTCCGCACTCATGCCCGGAATGTTAGCTCTGCTTACGAGGTATTGGGAAGTAGCCAGGTCAGACGGATATGACGGGATTTAAGTGCGCGAGGGGGTGTTTACTCGCCCAGGCCGGCGCGGCGGGCGCGCACCACGGCCTGGGCGCGGTCGGCGACCTGGAGCTTGGCGAAGACGGACGTCAGGTGGTTCTTGACGGTCTTCTGGCTGAGGTAGAGCGCCCGCGCGATCTCCGCGTTGGACCTGCCGGACGCCAGCAGATCGAGGATCTCCCGTTCCCGCGAGGTCAGCTCGGGAAACGGCCCGCTAGCAGGCCCGCTGGTCAGGAAGCGGCGGATCCTGCGCGCCACGCCCGCCCCGTACACCGCCTCTCCCCTGGCGACGGCGGACACGGCGGCGAGGAAGTCGGGCCCAGCGGTGCCCTTGAGCACGTAGCCGCGCGCCCCGGCCCGCAGCGCGGCGAAGACGGACGCGTCGTCCTCGCTCATCGTGAGGACGAGCACGCCCAGGTCGGGTCGGCGGTCGATGAGCTGCCGGGTCGCCTCGGTGCCGGACATGCCGGGCATGACGAGATCCATGACGACCACGTCGGGTTCGAGGGAGAGCGCCAGCTCGACGGCCTCCTCGCCGTCGCCCGCCTCGCCGACGACCTCGGCGCCGCCGACCTGTTCGAGCAGCGCCCGGAGGCCGTGGCGGAGCAGCGGATGGTCGTCCACCAGCAGCACGCGGACGGGCCTCGCCGGCTCTGTCATAGGGGCAGCACCGCCTCCACGAGTGTCCCGCGCCCAGGCTCGGACGAACGTCGCAGCTCACCGCCCACCTCGGCGGCCCGCTCTCGCATGCTGCCGGATCCTACGCCCTCCCGCACCGGGACGGGCAGGCCCCGTCCGTCGTCGCGGATGCGCAGCAGCAGCCGGTCGGGCACGATCCTGGCGGTGATCTCGACGTTGGCGGCGCCGGCGTGCTTGAGCGCGTTGGACAGGGCCTCCTGCGTGATCCGGTACGCGGCCACCTCCACGGCGGCCGGGAGCGCGGGCAGCGGGTCCGCGATCGTGACGGCGACGTTCGGCCCCGGCTGGGCGTCCAGCGCGAGGTCCTCCAGGGCTCCGGACAGGCCCAGCTCGTCCAGGGCGGGCGGGCGCAGGTCGTGCACGATCCGCCGGACGTCCCCCACGATCGACTGGGTCAGCTCCCTGACGCCGGTGACCTGCTCGCGCAGCTCGGGCGGCGCCGTCGCCTCGATCACGTACAGTCGCAGGCCGATCGTGGTCAGGTCCGCGCCGAGGCCGTCGTGCAGGTCGCGGCGCAGCCGCCGCCGCTCCTCCTCGCGCGCCTTGACCAGGCGTTCGCGCGACTCCCTGACCTCCGTGGCCAGCCGCACCGCCGCCAGCGCCACCGCCAGGTGGGGCGCCAGGTCGTCCAGGACCGCCAGGTCCGCCCTGGTCAGCGGCTCGCCCGGTGACCTGGGCGCCGCCCGCAGCTCTCCCTCCGTCCGTCCGCCGCTGAGCAGCGGGATGCGTACGCCGTCGTCCGGCACCTCGCCGAACATCGAGACGGGGACGCCCGCGGCGGTGACCACGGCGACGGACGGCAGCCGCAACGTGCGCGCCACCGTCTCGGCGGCGCCGTCGAGCAGCTCGGTCGGGGCGGCCGTGGCCTCCAGCCGGTGCCCCAGGTGGGACAGGGCCACGGCGGGCTCGCCCCGGTTCCCGAACAGCAGGCGGCCGACGGCCCGCTGCACGGCGTCGCGCACCGGCGCGAACGCCACCGCGACGACGCCGGTGGCCAGCAACGACTCCAGCACGCCGCTGCGCTCCCTGAACAGCGCGTTCAGGGTGGTGACGGTCGCCAGGTACGCGCCCAGCAGCAGCGCCGCCACCACGACGTACACGACGGTGCGCCGGATGAGCACCTCGATGTCGAACAGCCGGTAGCGGAAGATCGACACCGCGGTGGCCAGCGGCAGGGTGGGCAGGGTCAGCGCCAGCAGCCAGATCCCGGCGTACCAGGTGCCGCCGGTGTGGGTGGAGTCGATCAGCGCCGCCACCGCGATCGCGACGGCGGCGGGAAGCAGCGGCATGAGCTGGCGCCGGTCCTGCGCACGCCGCACCCGCACGCCCAGCGCCACCGCCCCGACCAGCGCTCCCGCGCTGACCAGCACCGCGAAGCAGGCCGCGATGATCGAGGTGGGCACGAACCCCACCGGGTTCGGCCGCTCACTCCCCCAGACCCAGAGCAGGTCCCTGAACATCAGCACGACCAGCATCACGGCCATCGCCGCGACGAGCGCCCCCATCACGGGCCGCCACCGCCGCGACGGCAGGCGGCCGTCCGGGAGGAACGCGGGCAGCAGGAACAGCGGCCCGAACCCGGCGAAGAACACCCAGTTGACCACCCAGGCGGCCAGTTCGGTGCCGGGCCATCCGTGGGCCTCGCCGTAGGAGCTGTATCCGCCCGCCAGCGCCTGCAACGCCAGCCCGGCGCCGCTCAGGCAGAACAGCCAGCCGATGGGGTCGCGGGGGCGCCTGGTCACGATCAGCGCCCCCACCAGGGGGTACGTCAGGCCGACGGCGGCGTCGAGTATCAGGTAGGTGGCGTCGTGGACCGGGACGTTGACGGTGAGCACGGTGCCGATCAGGACGGCTGCCGCGGCCGCGCAGGGGATCACCCACGGCCAGGTGGAGAGGCGCACCCGCACATCGTCCCTTTCCGTCCCGAGCTGGGGCAATGGGACCAGGGTCCCGCTCGGGCCGGGACCTGGGAAGGACGCGACTCCGGGACGTGGACGGACGGGGCGCGGGACCTCGGGAAGGCGGGACTCGGTCGGGACCCGGTGCTCAGGCGGGCGGGACCGGCGGGCGGGTGGACTGACGGTCGTGCCAGGGGCGGGCCCGCCGCCCCGCACGATCCCCGAAGGAGGAGACCATGAACCTGCGTGTCCTGGCCGGCGGCCTGGTGGGCGCCGGCGGCATCCTGTTCGCCGTCGGCAACGTCCTGCACCCGCTGGAGCACAACGAGGCCGCGCACTCCGCCCCCACCTGGGAGGCGGCCCACCTCGTCTTCGCCCTGGGCGGCCTGCTGATCGCCGCCGGGCTGCCCCTGTGCGTGGCGCTCAGCCGGGCGTTGCAGGCGTCCAAGCTGGCCACGGTCGGCGCGGTGGTGCTGGCGGTCGCGTTCGCCGCCCTCGCGCCCGGCGCGTGGTTCGAGGCGTACGTCTCGCCGCTGCACGGGGTCGCCGAGCAGGTGGAGGCCGGGGGTGGGGGCGCGGTCAACGCGGCGGCCGGGATGGTGTGGATGGCGTCGCTGGTGGCGTTCGGGGCGGGGCTCGCTTGGCGCGGGGGTGAGAGGCCGGTGCGGCTGGCGGGGGTGGCGTTGCTGGTCGCGGCGGTGGTGCTGATCCTGGGGCCTGGGCTGCCCGTGGTGGAGGGGCTGGTGATCATCCCGGCTACGGTCGTGGCGGGGGTCGGGTTGCTGGCCGTGGGGGTGGCGACGGCACGCACGGCCACCGAACCGGTGCCCGCCACCGTCCGATGACCCGAACGCCCGACCGGCAAGCCACGCCCCGCACCCGCTCAGACACACGCCTGACACGCCGACTGGGCGGGCGCGCGGCAGACCGGCCGGACGCACGCGTGACGCGCTGGATGGGCGGACGCGCGGCCAATCGGCGGGGCGCACGCGTGACGCGCCGCATGGATGGACGCGCGGCAGACCGGCCGGACGGACGCGTGACGCGCCAGGTGGAGGGGCGCGCGAGGCGGGCCAGGCGGGCGGACGCGTGACGCGTCAGGTGGACGGACGCGCGGCAGACCGGCCGGGCGCACGCGTGACGCGCTGGATGGGCGGACGCGTGACGCGCCGGTCGGACGGACGCGTGACGCGCCGCATGGGCGGGGTGGGCGGGTGGGGGTGTCAGGCGTCTGTGTCGTCGGCGTAGATGTGCAGCCGCAGCTCCCGAGCCTTGGTCATGTGCTCCCGAGCCAGCCCGTAAGCCCGATCCGCGTCCCGAGCCCCGATCGCCTCGATGATCTCGGCGTGCTCGGCGATGGCCTCGTCCCACCGCCCCGGCATGGACAGGGTGGTCTGCGGATACCGGGTGAGGTGGTTGTTCAGCCGGGTGAGCAGATCGACGATGGTCCCGTTGTGGCTGGCCGCCCAGATGGCCTCGTGCACGGCCCGGTTGGCCTCGGCCATGGCGGCGGGCTCGGAGGCCGGGGTGGCGATCATGGCCTTCTGGGCGCGGGCGAGGCGTACGAGATCGAAGTCGCTGCGGCGCTGGGCGGCGCCGGCGGCGGCGGTGGCCTCCAGCGCGATGCGCGCCTCGTAGATCTCGAGGATCTCCTCGGGGCTGCGGGTGCGCACCCGCATGCCGCGGTCGGCGCGTTCGACCAGGCCGTCCTGCTGGAGCCTGCGCAGCGCCTCGCGGACGGGCGTGCGGCTGGTGCCGTAGCGTTCGGCGAGCGCGACCTCCACGAGGGCCGCCCCTGGGGCGAGGGTGCCGTCGACGATCTCGGCCCTCAACCGGTCGTAGACCTCGGACAGTGTGTCCTCCTCTCCTCGCATCCCTGGCAGAGCTGAGCATACCGTTGTATGCAGTCATTCGGAGTCCTGGTCGGCGCTCGCCAGCGTGCGGCGTCGGCCGCGCATGATCGGCAGCACCACCGGGACGATCAGCGACAGCGCCGCCGCCGCCCAGAGCACGATGGTGATGGGGCCCGACACCAGGATGGACGGGTCGCCTTCCGACAGGATGAGCGCGCGGCGGAGCTGCTGCTCGGCGAGCGGGCCGAGGATCAGCCCCACCACGGCGGGGGCGGCCGGGATGCCCGCCTCGCGCATGAGCAGCCCGAGCAGGCCGAGCGCGCACAGGACGACCAGGTCCGCGGCGGTGCCGCCGGCCGCGTACGCGCCGAGCGCGGAGAACATGATCACCGCGGCGTAGATCAGGTAGGGCGGGATCGTGAGCAGCCTGGCCCACGCCTTCGCCAGCGGGAGGTTGAGCAGCAGCAGCATCACGTTGCCGACGTACAGGCTGGCGATCAGGGTCCACACCAGCGGCCCCGACTCCTCGAACAGGGCGGGCCCCGGCTGCAGCCCGTACGACTGGAACGCGGTGAGGATCACCGCGGCGGTGGCCGAGGTCGGCAGCCCGATCGTCAGCAGCGGCACGAGCACCCCCGCCGCGGCGGCGTTGTTGGCCGCCTCGGGCCCGGCGACTCCCTCGATCGCGCCCCGGCCGAACTCGTCGCGGTGGCGCGAGAGCCGCTTCTCCACGGTGTAGCTGAGGAACGTCGGGATCTCGGCGCCGCCGGCGGGCAGGCTGCCGATGGGGAAGCCCAGCGCGGTGCCGCGCAGCCAGGCGGGCCAGGAGCGGCGCAGGTCGGAGCGGGAGAGCGTGGCGTGCCCGCGCAGCGGCTGCACGGTGGAGCGGCCGATCCCGGTCATGACGCGGGTGAACGTCTCCCCCAGCGCGAACAGGGCGACCACCACGATGACCACGTCGATGCCGTCGAGCAGCGACTCCACGCCGAACACCAGCCGGGGCTGCCCCGTCTGGGAGTCGATGCCGACCAGCCCGACGGTGACGCCGACCAGGAGCCCGGCCAGGCCCTTGAGCAGGTTCGGGCCGAGCAGGGCGCTGACCGTGGTGAAGGCGACCGCCATGAGGGCGACGTACTCGGGCGGGCCGAAGCTGGTGGCGAAGCCGGCGACGGCCGGGGCGAGGAACGTCAGCGCGACGGTGCCGATGGTGCCGGCCACGAAGCTGCCGATCGCCGCCGTGGCCAGCGCGGCGGCGGCGCGTCCCGCCCGCGCCATCCTGTTGCCCTCGATGGCGGCGATGATCGACGCGCTCTCGCCGGGGGTGTTGAGCAGGATGGAGGTGGTCGAGCCGCCGTACATGCCGCCGTAGTAGATGCCGGCGAAGAGGATCAGCGCGCTGGAGGCCTCCAGCCGGAACGTGATCGGCAGCAGCAGGGCCACGGTGAGCGCTGGGCCGATGCCGGGCAGCACGCCGACGGCCGTGCCGATCGTCACCCCGATCAGCGCCCACATCAGGTGCATCGGCGTCAGCGCGCCGGCGAAGCCCTCCAGGAGGGGGACGAGCTGCTCCATGTCAGAACCCCCACGGTCCGGTGGGCAGGGTGAGCCCGATGACGCGGTCGAAGACGAGGAAGGCCAGTGCCGCCAGCGACCAGCCGCCCGCGTACAGCCGCCAGCCGTGCGGCGCGCCGAGCAGCAGGGCCGTGACGACGAAGAGGGCGGCGGAGCCGACGACGTACCCGATGACCGGCAGCAGCAGGGCGAAGGCGACGAGCGCGGCGGCCAGCGCGCCGACCCGGAGGGCCGCGTGGCTGCGCAGCGGGTGCCCGCGGGTGGCGGTGCGCAGGTCGCGCAGGGAGCGCAGCGCCAGCCAGAGGCCGGTGAGCGCGAGCAGCACGCCCAGCGTGAACGGCATCACGGCGGGGCCCATGGCGCTGCCGTCGTCGGGCAGGCGGCGGGCGTCCGCGATCATCACGGGGCCGGCCACGACCATGAGGCCGCCGAAGATCGCCGAGCTGAGGGCGGTCCTTCTGTCGCAGGTCAGGTCCGGCTCGGGCTCGATGGACGCGGTGGTCTCCTCGTTCGTCCCGGTGGTCATGAACGCCCCAATCCGATCTCCTTGAGAATCTGTGCCACCCGGCTCTGCTCCGACTCGACGAACTTCTCGAACTCGGGTCCCGCCAGGGCGGCGTCGCCCCAGCCGCGCTCGGCGAGCGCCTGGCGCCAGGCGTCCGTGCGCGTCATGTCGAGCAGCATCTGCTCCAGCGCGCGCTCCTGCTCGGACGTGATCCCCTTCGGCGCGACCACGCCGCGCCAGTTCTGCAGCTCGACGTCCAGCCCCGACTCGCGCAAGGTGGGCACGTCGGGCAGCGCGGGCAGCCGCTGCGGGCTGGACACGGCGAGCGCCCGCACCTGCCCACCCTTGATCTGCGGCATGACCTCGGAGACCCCCGAGATGCCGATGGTCGAGCGGCCGGAGAGCAGCGTGGTGAGCGCCTCGCCGCCGCCGGAGTGGGCGACGTAGCTGACCTTCGCCGGGTCGGCGCCGACGGCCTTGGCCATCAGCCCGGCGAGGATCTGCTCGACGCCGCCGGCCGAGCCGCCGGAGATCGACACGGCGGGCAGGTTCTGGCGCATGGCGTCGGCCGCCGCCTTCATGTCCTTGAGCGGGGAGTTCGCGGCGGCCACGACGACCTGGTAGTCGGTGGTGAGCCGGGCCAGCGGGACGGTCTCGGACAGCGAGTGCGGCGAGTCGTTGGTCTCCACCGCGCCGATCATGATGAGGCCGGTCGTCATGAGCTGACTGGGGTCGCCGTTCAGCCGGACGAACTGGCTCAGCCCGATCGTGCCGCCCGCCCCCGCGACGTTGTACACCTCGCTGCGGCCGATCAGGTCGCGCAGCGCGGCCTGCATCTCCCGCGACGTCTGGTCCCAGCCGCCGCCGGGCGCCGCGGGCGCCATGATCCGTAGTTGCCTGCCGTCAAGCGCGCGGGTCACGGCGGAGCCCGCCCGCTGGTCGTCCGCCGGCGCGGTGGCGACGAGCGCACCGGTCGTGAGCAGCGCGACCACCAGTGGCGCCCACCGCTTGATAGGAGTCATCGAGCCCTTCACCGCTCCCCGAGTCCCGTTGTCAGAATTTATGGTGTACGACTGTATACACTCACATGCAATTGAGAACAAGACCTGGAGGGCATGATGCAACTCGCGAGCGACGACTTCGACGTGGTGGTGGTCGGCGGCGGCAACGCCGGTTTCAGCGCCGCGCACGCCGCCGCGGAGCGTGGCCGCCGCGTTCTCCTGCTGGAGAAGGGCCCCGAGCAAGGGGCGGGCGGCAACAGCTACTACACGGCGGGCGCGTTCCGCATCGTGCACGACGGCCTCGGCGAGCTCGCGGACCTGCTCGACCCCGACGACCGGCACGCCGCCACCGTGCTGCCCTCCTACCCGGCCGCGCAGTTCGCGGCCGACATGGCCAAGGTCACCGGCGACCGCAACGACAAGGCGCTCACCGACGTGCTGATCAGCCAGAGCGCGGAGACGCTGCGCTGGCTGCACGGCAAGGGCCTGCGCTTCCGGCTCATGTACGAGCGTCAGGCCTACCCCGGCGACGACGGCCGCCAGGTCTTCTGGGGCGGGCTGGCCGTCGGCAGCACCGGCGGCGGCAAGGGCCTCATCGAGCAGCACACGCGGGCGGCGCGGCAGGCCGGGGTGGAGCTCCGCTACGGCGTACGGGCCCGCGGCCTCATCCTCGACGCGGGCCGCGTGACCGGCCTGACCTGGGAGGACACCGAAGGCCGCAGCGGCTCGGTGCGCGCCGGATCCGTGGTGCTCGCCGCCGGCGGGTTCGAGGCCGACGCCGGCATGCGGCGCGAGCACCTCGGGGAGGGCTGGCAGCGGGCCAAGGTGCGCGGCACGCCGTACAACACCGGTGACATGCTCGCGGCGGCGATCGCCGCCGGAGCGGGCACGCACGGCGACTGGAGCACCTGTCACAGCGTCGCCTGGGACGCCTGGTACGCGGAGAACGAGAGCAACCGCGAGCTCACCAACCAGCTCACCCGCGGTGGCTACCCGCTCGGCATCGTCGTCAACACCGACGGGCGGCGCTTCCTCGACGAAGGCGCGGACTTCCGCAACCTCACCTACGCCGAGTACGGCGCGCGCATCCTCGCCCAGCCCGGAGGCGTCGCCTTCCAGCTCTTCGACGCCGACACCCGGCCGAAGCTGCGGGCCGAGGAGTACGACATGCCCGGCGCGTCCGTCGTGACGGCCGGCACCCTGGACGAGCTGGCCGCGGGGATGGGCGTCGACGCCTCGGTGCTGGGGCGGACCGTCGCGGAGTTCAACGACTCCATCGACCGGTCGGCGCCGCTCGACCTGTCCGTGCTCGACGGGCGGGCCGCCGCCACCACGCCGCCCAAGTCGAACTGGGCCGTTCCGCTGGAGCGTCCGCCGTACTACGCGTTTCCTGTGACGTGCGGGATCACGTTCACGTTCGGCGGGCTGCACGCCGACACGCACGGGCGGGTGCTGGACGGGCGGGGGGATGCGATCGCGGGGTTGTTCGTGTGCGGGGAGATGTTGGGCGGGCTGTTCAGCGGCAACTACCCGGGCGGGACCGGGCTCACCTCGGGCGCGGTGTTCGGCCGCCGCGCGGGCTCACTCGCCTGACGCGACCTCGGCTCCGGCCGCGTCACTCGCCTGAGCCAGGCGCGGCCTCGGCCCGGTGACTCGCCTAACGCGGGCGCCGCCTCGGCCTGGGTCACTCGCCTGAGGCGGGCGGACGGCCTGGGCCCGGTCACCTGCCTGAGGCGGGCGGGTGTCCTGGGCGGTCCAGGCCGGCGGCCAGGTCGCCGATCGCCTGGTCGATCTCCTGGCGCAGGAGGTCCATGGGCGGCGTCTCGTCGGAGTCGGCGGCGTGCTCCAGCCACCGGCTCAGCACGACCCGGAGCGCCGTGAGGGACGTGGCCGCACACAAGGCGGGATAAATCCCGATCGGGGCGGGCTGCTCGGTGGCGGCAGCGGGGCGTGCGATCTCGTGGGCGGGCTGGAGGCGCTCGACGATGGCGGCGGCGAGCGCCTTCTCCTGGGCGGCCAGAACGGCCAGCTCCTGCGGCAGCAGCGACGGCGTCCTGCGGATGAGCCTGCTGGCCCTGATGTAGTCGCGACTCGCCGCATGATCCTGGTCGAAGACGATGAGCACCGCCTCCCGCAACGCCCGCAACACGGACTCGGCGGCGGGCCTGGCCCGGAACTCGGCGATGACCGCCTCCGCCCCCGCCGCGGCGGCCGCCACCACCGCCTCCTCCTTGCTGGAGAAGTAGTTGAAGAAGGTCCGCAACGCGATGTCGGCCTCGGAGGCGATCCGCTCGACGGTGACGTTCTCCACGCCGTCGCGCAGCGCCAGGCGCAGAGCCGCCTCCCGCAGTGCGGCCCTGGTCGCCTGCTTCTTCCGCTCCCGCCGCCCGACCACGGGCAGGGCGGTGGCGGTGGTGGCGTCGGGCATGGTCAGGACCAGGTGACGGGCAGGGAGTGCACCCCGAAGATGAGCATCTCGTTGCGCAGCGGCACCTGGTCGGCGGGCACCGTGAGGCGCAGGTCCGGCATCCGGGTGATCAGCTCGCTCAGCCCGACCTTCATCTCGGCCCTGGCGAGCTGCTGCCCCAGGCACTGGTGGATGCCATGGCCGAACGCGAGGTGCGAGGCGCGGGGCCGGCGGACGTCGAGGCGGTCCGGGTCGTCCCAGTGGCGGGGGTCGCGGTTGGCCTCGGGCGTGGCGATGATCACCGTGCCGCCTGCGGGAATCTTCACGTCGGCGATCGTAACGTCCTCGATGGCCACCCGGCTGACGCCCATCTGGATGATGGACAGGTAACGCAGCAGCTCCTCGATCGCGTTGTCCATCAGCGACGGGTCGGCGCGCAGCGCGGCGAGCTGGTCGGGGTGCTCCAGCAGCGCGAACGTGCCCAGGCCCAGCATGTTGGCGGTGGTCTCGTGCCCGGCGCCGAGCAGCACCAGGGCCACGTCGGTGAGCTGGGCGTCGGTCAGCGGCGGGTCGGCGTCGTGCACGAGCCCGGACAGGATGTCGTCGCCCGGCTTGTCGCGCTTGGCCGCCACCAGGCCCTGGATGAAGCCGTACAGCTCCATGCCGGCGCGCATGCGTTCGTCGTCGGGGGTGTTGGAGTTCAGCGCGATGGCGGTGCGCTCCTGGAACTCGGCCCGGTCGGCGTAGTCGACGCCGAGCAGCTCGCAGATGGCCAGCGAGGGGATGGGCAGCGCGTACGCGGGCACGAGGTCGGCCTCGGTGCCGGCGGCCCGCATGGCCTCGATGTGCTCCACGGCGATCTCACGCAGCCGCGACTCCAGCGCCCGCATCCGCCGGACGGTGAACTGGCCGGTCAGGAGCCGCCGCAGGCGCGTGTGCTCGGGCGGGTCCATGAAGACGAACATGCCGTCGGTGCGGGTCTCCACCTTGGGCGCGACGGTTGCACCTGACCCGCTGCCGTTCGCGGCGGCGGTGAGCTGTTCGACCTCGTGCGGCTGCAGCTTGGTGACGTCGGGGTAGCGCACCCGGTCGGAGCTGAAGCGGGAGTCGGCCAGGACGGCCCGCGCCTCCTGCAGCCCGGTGACGAGCCAGGTGGGGGCGCCGTTGAGGAGCTGGAGCGGCTGGATCGCACCCTGCCCGCGCCGCTGCCGCACACCGGGCGGCGGGTCGAACGGGCAGCCGCCCCTGTCCACCATGTCGGCCGGCAACATCCGGCGGATCTGGGTCGGGGACTCGGTCACCCGCCCGTTCTGGCCCTCGGTCTGCTGCTCATCGGAGATCGCCATCGCCACATCCTCTTCTCGGAGGACGGGCGACGTGCGACGGCGGCGCCGCGCGATCGCCCGTCGGCAAGCCGGAAACGGAGCCACCCTACACGCCGAACATGCACGACGCGCATCAATGCACGCCGTGCATGTTCCCGCCTCGCTCTACAGCTTGTAGAGTAAGGCGCGATATCGAGCGAGAGGGCGGATTGTGCTGCGTTGGTTCCGGGCCGTGGCGGTGGCCGAGGCATGCTCGTGGGCGGGCCTGCTCGTCGGGATGTTCTTCAAGTACGTGACCGAGACCGGCGAACTCGGCGTGAAGATCTTCGGCCCGGTGCACGGGGCGCTGTTCGTCCTGTACGTGGCCGGAGTCCTGCTCTCGGCGCGTGAGGCGGGCTGGAGCCGGGGCGCGGTGGTGCTCGGGCTGGCCTGCGCGGTGCCGCCGTTCACCTCCCTGTGGTTCGAACGGCGGATGGCGGCACGCACGGCCGTGGCAGAGCAGCCCGCCTAACCCGCTGAGGACGGGAGCGGCGTCCCGGTCAGCTCGGCGCACGCCGCGAGCAGGGCGTCCTGGAGGTCGTGGTCGCGCGCGGCGGGATGCGTGTCGGCCTGCTCCTGGTGGTAGAAGTACGCGCCGCTCACCGTGGCCGCCGGCTCGTCGCTGACGGCCAGCCAGGCCTGGGTCAGGTGCCCCTGGTCGAGGTCGTCGGGCGCGGCGGGCCCGCCCATCTTGGTCGGCACCCAGCCCGGCGTCAGCGCGTTGGACGACACCTGCGGCCAGCGCCGAGCGACCCCGAAGGCCAGCAGGACGTCGTGCAGCTTGGTGTCCGCGTACGCCTGCGCCGGGCTCCAGGGCCGTTTGTCCCATTGCAGGTCCGACAGGTCGGGGTCGCCGCTGAGGTGCATGCCCGAGCTCAGGTACACCAGCCGCCGCGGCGGTGTGATCAGCGCCGTCAGCAGGTACGGGGCCAGCACGTTGATCGCGAACACGTGGCTGAGCCCGTCGGCCGTCGTGATCTTGCGATGCTCGCGGTATCCGACGGCCACGTTGTGGATCACCGCGTCGAACGGCCCCGATTCGTTCGCCTGCCGCGCCACCGACCGCACCTCCTCGATGCCGGACAGGTCGCCGACGAGCACGCCGGCGGCGCCGGGCGCGGCGGCCTCCGCGTCGGCCGCCCGCCGCGCGTTCCTGGCGTGCAGGACGACCTCGTGTCCGTCGCCGATGAGCAGCCGCCCGGCCATCAGGCCGAGCCCGTCGGCGGATCCGGTGATCAGAACGCGTGACATGGTTCTCCTCGCTGGCTGGATCTTCGCTGTCTCCACGATGCGTCCCCCGCCGTACAGAGGTCGTCAATGTTCGACCTACGGCCGTATGAAACCCGTCAAGAACCCCCCCAGTCTCTGGACCGGCTGGACATGAGCCGCCTGCGAGCGGGCGTGCCGGGTCTGGCGTTGCAGCCCGTCGCACTGGAGGAGGTGATACCCCTGACGATGATCGTCGGCATGCCGGTGCGGCTCCCCGGGGTGCACTAGCCTTGCCGCCGTGAGTGACGGCAAGAGGCCTGGCAAGAAGGCGCAGAAGTCGGCGGAGACCCGGCGGCGGTTGCTGAGCGCCGCCGGAGAGCTGTTCGTGGCGCGGGGTTACGGCGCGACGACGTTGCAGGAGGTCGCCGACAGGGCGGGCGTGGCCGTGCAGACGGTCTACTTCGTGTTCGGCAACAAGCGCCGGCTGCTCAAGGAGCTGGTGGACGTCACGATCGCGGGTGACGACCTGCCGGTGGCGACGCTCGACCGGCCGTGGTTCCGCGAGGCCATGGCGGCGGGCACCGCCGAGGAGCACCTGCGCGGCCACGTGGCGGGCACCCGCTCCGTGCTGGAGCGGGTGGCGCCGATGACCAAGGTGCTGGAGATCGCCGCGGCCACCGACCCCGAGGTCTCGGAGATGTGGCCGGACAAGGAGGACCCGCGCCACGTCGTGGCGACGGCGGCGGCGCGCGAGCTGATGGCCAAGCCGGGCGCGCGCGGACAGGTGCCGGTGGACGAGGCCGCCGACCTGCTCTACGGGGTGCTGAGCCCCGACCTCTACCTGCTGTTCGTCCGTGAGCGCGGCTGGACGCCCGAGCGGTTCGAGCGCTGGGCGTACGAGACGTTGCGCGCGCAGCTCTGCACGGCCCCCGACACCGCGTAAGGAGTTTTGACACAGCCTTGTCACGATCACCGTAACGGTAGGTCGCCTTCCCCTCATCCTCTGTTATGGTCCCCTCTTGTCCGCAATTGGGATGACCTTTACCTACATAGGAGGACCATGAGGGGCAAGAACAGAGCGACCACCCTGACCGCGGCCGTGGCGCTCGCCGCCGCTCCCCTGCTGGGCGTCGCCGCCCCGGCCACGGCGCAGACCACGTCCGCGCAGACCGTCCAGAACCAGGCGCTCGACTGGCTCTCCCTCGACGCGCTCAGCGGCTCGAAGCTGGTGCAGCGGATCAAGGAGCTGCTCGGCAAGGGGTACGTGCCCCAGTCGCTGAACGTGACGAACGCGGCCAGCCCGCAGTACACGTCCGTCTGGGTCAAGGACGCCGCCCGCAAGGTCAACGTGCTGCAGGGCCTGTCGGCCACGGACCTGCCGCAGCGCATCGCGGAGCAGGCCAAGCTGGGCTACCAGCCCAAGCTGGTCACCGGCACGGGCACCGGCCCCGGCGCGGTCTTCGCGGCGGTCTTCGAGAAGACCACGCAGCTCGTCAAGTCCGAGCTGGCGCTGACGAAGGAGACCCTCGTCAAGGTCAACGCCGAGCTGAGCGCCGCCGGCTACAGCATCGCCTCGCTGGACGTGTACGGCACGGTGGAGAAGCCGCTGTACGCGGCCGTCTGGGTGGCGGGCGCCGCCACCGGCACCCTTCAGGTGACGCTCGGCCAGACCGTGGAGCAGCGCGGCCAGGAGCTGCTGGCCAAGGCGAAGCAGGGCCTGCGCCCGGTGCTCATGGCCGTCGGGCCGGGCAAGCTGTACTCCACCGTGTGGGCCAAGGGCAGCGCCACCGGCCTCAAGGAGTACCTGAGCCTGTCGAAGGTGACGTACGCGGTGAAGGCCGCGCAGCTCAGGACGATGGGCTACCGGCCGCAGATCGTGAGCGCCGAGGACGGCGTCATCGCCTCGGTGTGGAACAAGGGCTAACCGGTCTGCCGAGTCCGGCACAGGATCAGTGTGCCGGACTCGGCTTCCCACGATAGTGCAGGTCAGCGGCGATCGCGCTGCCCCGGACATAAAACGGTTACACAACCCTAAACGGAAGCCTTCAGCACTCCTCCGGAAGCCCCTGCGTGTGACAATCCGTGGCATGGCAGAATGCACGGAAGCGTTTACATCGCTTCTCGCGTTCGACCAGAAGGAGACCACTCCGTGCCACGGCGACCCGTCGCGGTCTTCGCAATCGCGCCCTGGGCCTTCACCGGCGTCTTCCCGCCCGACCTCGTCGCCCGGCTGCGCCGCTCCGCGGACGTGGCCGACGAGGTGCGGCTCACCTCCTTCGAAGGCCCCGCCGCGGCCGAGGCGCTGGCCGGGGCGGAGATCCTGCTCACCGGCTGGGGCTGCCCGCGCATCGACGCGCGGATCGTCACCGCCGCGCCCCGGCTGCGCGCCGTCCTGCACGCGGCCGGCAGCGTCAAGTCCCTGGTCGATCCGGACGTCTTCGAGCGCGGGATCACCGTGTCCTCGGCGGCGCAGGCCAACGCCGTGCCCGTCGCCGACTACACCATCGCGGCGCTGGTCATGGGCGCCAAGCTCGCCTTCGCCCGCGCCCGCCACTACGCCGCCGGGCGGGACAGGGCGCTGTGGCAGCCGGGCGACGGCACCGGGCTGCACGACTGCACGGTCGGCGTGATCGGCGCGTCCCGCATCGGCCGTCTCGTCCTGCAGCGGCTGCGCGGCTTCGAGGTGCGGGTCCTGCTGTCGGACCCCACGGTCACGCCCGCCGAGGCGGCGTCGCTGGGCGCCGAGCTGGTGGAGCTCGACGACCTGTGCCGGCGCGGCGACCTCGTCACGGTGCACGCGCCCGCGCTGCCGGAGACGCACCACCTGCTCAACCGTCGCCGCCTCGCGCTGCTGCCCGACAGGGCCGTGCTGGTCAACACGGCGCGCGGCACGCTGGTGGACACGAGGGCGCTCACCGAGGAGTGCGCGTCCGGACGGCTCTCGGCGGTGCTGGACGTCACCGACCCCGAGCCGCTGCCGGCCGGTCACCCGCTCTTCGAGCTGCCCAACGTGCTCATCACGCCGCACCTGGCCGGGGCGCAGGGCCGCGAGCTGCGCCGCCTCGGCGAGTTCGCGGTCACCGAGCTCGAACGGCTGCTCGCGGGCGACCCGCTGCGCGGCCAGGTGCTGCCCGAGCAGCTCCCCTACACGGCCTGAGCCTCACGCTCGTAGGTCAGGTGCGGCACTCCCGGTGCCACCACGCCTACTCCGGGGCGACGTACTCCAGATCGATCGAGTCGGTGTGCGAGCTCCAGCTCAGGTCCAGCCGCCAGCAGCCCGCGCCCGGCAGGTCGATGAGCGAGGGGCCTGGGCCGCCGCTGACCTTGGTGCGCACGGGCGCGCCGCCGCCCTCCAGGCGGGCCTCGATCCGCAGCGGGCTGGACGGGACCAGCGGCAGCCTCGACACCCAGAGGATCTTGTTGCCGCGGTTCGGGCGTGGCGGGCTGGCCAGCGGATAGCCGAAGATCACGGCGACCATGTCACCGCGTCCGCTGAACACGTGGTGCGGCGCCACGCCGGGGCTGAACCCGGCGCGCGCCCACTCCGGCAGCTCTTTCTGCACGACCTTGGAGGCACAGGGGACGGCCGGGGCTCCCCCGCCCGTGCAGCCCGCCGTGACGAGCAGAAGAGCCACCAGCATGACGTCACTCGACCGCGGCACAGCCGACCTCCGAGGCGGCGCGAAACCGGATTCGGCAACCACCGTACTCCGGGCCGGGTGACAGCGGAATCAGATGTGCTCGCCCACGAGCGCGAGGCACTGGAAGGCGGCCAGGCCGTACTGCGCGCTGGCGTTCGTGCTCAGCTCCGCCTCGTCCACGGGGTTGAGCACGGCGGAGCCCGTCACGCGCCTGGAGCCGAACGGGTGGTTGTCCGGGTATCCGGCGTGGCCGGTGCGCAGCTCCTGCCAGGCCCGCTTGGCCAGGGCCTGGTCGCCGAGCTGCCTGGCCGCGTAGGCGGTGGCGCGGGAGTAGGCCTGGCGCAGGTTGAGGCTGCCCCAGTAGGCGCCGGTGGCCGCCTCCTGCTCGGCCCTGGTGCCGTTGTAGAGGCGGCAGAACTCGATCCACTTGGCCTTCACGGCCTCGTCGTCGATCAGGCCGATCAGCTCCGTCATGACCTCGATGAGGCCGAACACCGAGCTGAGGCTGCCGATGCTCACCGACTTCTCCGTCATCGGGTTGTAGCGGCCGTCAGCGAGGTTGTAGGTGACGCCGGCCTGCACCCAGCCGTTGGGCAGCGCGGCGATCGTGGTGGCGCCGTTGATCAGCTTGGTGCGGGCGATCGGGTCGCCGCCCCGCTCCCACTCGGCCAGCCAGGCCATCGCCAGGGAGCCCCAGTCGGTGGTCTGGCCGACGCCGAGCGCCTTCGGGTCGGGGTCGAACGTGCCCGCACCGTCCAGCTTGCGGCCGGGGTCGAGGACGAGGAAGGTACGGTCGGAGTCGATCAGGTCGTGCATGACGTCGCCGACGCGCTCGTCGGCGGTCAGGAAGTAGTAGAAGCGCTTGTACCCGGCGTTGCTGATGCGCACCTGCTTGGCGCTGTCGGCCCAGTGCAGGATGCCGTGCCGGGTGCCCAGGCCGCGCCACTTGCCGAGGTGGTACATGTCCACCTCGCTGGTGTGGCGGGTCATCGCCTCGGCGAAGCGGAACGCCTTGGCGTCGCCGGTGCGCAGGTAGTGGTACCAGAGCCACAGGTCGGTGGACAGCTCGGAGTTGTCCCAGGCGTAGCCGCCGACGTCGTAGCGCCACACGTGCCGGTCGCCGTCGTAGCTGTGCATGACGTCGCCGTAGTCCCAGAACCCGTACCAGGAGCGCTGGTCCACCTGCTCGCGGTGGTACTTGTGCATCAGGTCGAGCTTGTCCTCGATCGCGGCCTTGGCCGGGACCGACCGGTCCACCGGGGCCCAGGAGCCGAACACGCCCGCGCTGTGGTTGTGCTGCGGCGGGCTGGTCAGCAGCGGCGGGGTGGCGTTGGCGGCGGCGAGCCGGGCGAAGCGCTCGCTGGTGGGGGTGGCCTCCAGGGCCCAGAAGGTCAGCTCGGTGGTTCGGGCGACGCCGTACGGGGTGCCGAAGCCCGGCTCGTAGTCCTCGTAGGTGATCTCCAGGGCGTCGAGCTGCTCGGGGTAGGTGTCCTGGCCCAGGCCGTCGTGGTAGAAGCGCAGGTCCATCGCCCCGGCGCGGGGCGACCACATCCAGACGGTGGCCGTGGCCTCGTCGGAGGCTGCGCCGGTGATCTCCAGCTCGGTCGGGTGGAGCTGCCAGAAGTCGCGCATGCCGAACGCCAGCCCGCCGGTCGGGCCGCCCAGGTAGGCCAGCCCGCTGGCGCGGCGGCCACCGTCCACCCGGACCCAGGAGTGGCCTTCCTTGGTGCGCTTGCGGATCTCGAAGCCGTGCGCGTTGAGCTGGCTCAGCCGGTAGTCGCCCCAGGCAGGGATCCAGTGCAGGCGGGTGGTGACGCGCTGGTCCCAGGTGGCCGGGTCGGGGGTGGCCTTTCCCTGGTACTGGGCCTGGCGGACCGCTGCTCCTGGGTCGCGGCGCAGGCCGGTGATGCCGCGTACGGCCTCGGCGAGCACCCCGTCGCCCTCGCCGGCGAAGCGGACGTGCCGGTCGTGCGGCTCGCCGCGCATCGGGACGGTGAACGCGACACCGAGGCCGTTGATGAAGTCCTTGTTCTCGTTGCCGTCGTAGACGAAGGTGTGCACGACGCGGACGGCGTCGGAGCCCGCGTACAGGTAGAAGCGCACCGTGAACGGCAGCCACTCGCGCCGCCCCTTCCTGTGTTTGCCCTCCACCTTGACCACCGCGCGCACGGGGCCCTCCTGCTCGACCTTGACGGAGGAGACGCGGCCGGTGAACGACTCGGTCCTGCCGGGCTCCTCGGCCTTGTCCTGGCGGGAGGCGACCAGGCGGCCGTCCCTGGCGATGACCGTCTCGCCCCGGCTGATGGACTTCACGACGTGGTCGCCGCCGCGTTCGAACACCACCGTGATGACGCCGGTGTCCACGCTCACCTTGCCGCCCTCGGTCCTGACCACGACGGGCTTGGCGGGCTGCGCCGCCGTACCCGCCCCGAGCCGGTACGTCTGCGCGCGCGGGTCGGCCCCGCTGACCGCGTGCGCGGTCCACTTCACCGACCCGTCAGGCCAGTAGCCGATCGGCCACGACTGCACCGGCACCTGCGCGCCCGCCTCGGTGGTCAGCGAGAACTGCTGGTCGGGCGCGAACGCGCCGCGCGGCCACGGCACGCCCCACGTCGTGCCGCCGGTCACCTCGGCGGGCGCGCCGCCTTCCAGCCACTTCAGCGTGATCGGGTCATGGCCGTTCACCTCGGCCGGCGTCACCGTCCCTGCGGCCTGCGCGGCGGCCGGCGTGGCGGCGCGGAAGGCGAGGGCGGCCGCGGCTCCGGCCGCGGTGGTGACCAGCATGGAACGTCGGCTGATGTCAGCCACAGGGTCAACTCCTTGGGTGCAGCAGGGGGAAGGCAGCTCAGCTGCCGGCGTAGGCGATGCTCGGGCGGGGCGGCGTGGTCATGCCGGTGCCGAGGTAGTAGTCGACGTGGTGGTCCTGCAGGTAGCCCTTGACGGTCAGGTCGTTGCGGTAGGCCGGGTTGTGGGCGAGCGTGTAGAGCCTGGTGTCCGTCGGCCTGTCGGTGGTGAAGACGATCAGCTCGTCGTAGGCCGGGCTGGTCATCACGACCTCTTCGCGCCAGTCGCCGAAGAGGTCGCCGACGAGCGTCGGGTACTGGGTGCCGACGTTGGCCGCGCCGTGGTTCCAAGTGGTCACCTGCCGCGCCACGCCTCCGGTGGCCGGGTCCCACTTCTCGATCTTGCCGTCGTTGAACAGCTCCGCGCCCAGGTCGCCGTCCCAGAACACGCGCAGGTGCGGCCACGGCCCGGTGGCCTGGGTGAGCGTATTGGTGCGGGCGTTGTAGACGCCGTCGAAGGCCCACGTCTCCATGCCGAGGTGGCGCGGGTCGATGTCGGCGGCCATGCCCCGGCCGACGTCCGCGACGCCGTCGCCGGTGTGGGTCCAGAGCAGGTTGCCGTTCCTGGCGCCGTAGTAGTACTCGCGCAGGCCGCTCGGGTTGTCCTGCTGGACGCCGTAGCCCTCCAGCCCCGGGCGGGACGGGTCCAGGTCCGCGAGGTGCCACCGGTCGCCGTGCACGACGCCCTCGTCGGACAGCGAGTAACGCAGGGTGCCGTCGCCGTTGAGCACGAACCCGATCTCGGCGACCTCGTCCCTGCCGTCGCCGTCCACGTCGATGACGCGGGTGTTGTGCCCGTCGGGGAGGTCCTGGTTGCCGCGCAGGAACTTCCACTGCCTGGTCAGCGCGGTGCCGGTGAACTTCCAGGCGGTCATCATGAGGTTGAAGCCGCCGCTGCCGACCCGGTTCTTCAGGTACGCCACCAGGCTCGGCGTGACCCCGTCGAGGTAGCCGACGGCGAAACGGGCGCCCATCGGGCCGTCGGAGAGGTAGTCGGCCGGCACCGGCGCGGTGGCGCGGGGCGCCCCCGTGCGGCCGTCGAGGATGGCGATCGCCTGGTGGGTGTCGGTCTGACCGCCCGTGTACGTGGCGCCGTTGCCGAAGACGACGCCGTTGGCGACCTTCAGCGCCACCTCGGCGCGGCCGTCGCCGTCGAGGTCGTAGACCGTCGCGCCGTCCCAGTGGCCGACGTCGATGGTGGCCGAGCCGCCCTCGATGTTGTCCTGGTCGGTGCTGTTCGGCCCCATGCCGACCGACCACAGGAACGTGCCGTCGCTCTTGTACGCCTCGATCGTCTGCGGGCTGGTCTGCCGGTCGAGCACGTAGTCGTAGGCGCCGTCGCCGTCGAGGTCGCCGACCCAGGTGTACTTGATCGGGCCGCCGGGGCGCAGCGGCACGCGGACCACCGGCTCGACGGCGTGGTTCGCGGTCAGCAGGAAGGACGCGCTCGCGGGCTGCCAGACGCCGTTGATGATCGGCCGCACGTAGTAGCTGTTGCGCCGGGTGAGGTCGGCCGTGGAGTCGGTGAAGTTGGTGCCGCCGGTCAGCACCTCGGCGTTGAGCTTGACGGCCGCGCCGCCGGCGGTCGATCGGTAGACGTTGAAGCCGATCCCGTCCGGGTCCAGGCCCAGCAGCCGCCAGGTGATCAGCACCTCGGTGCTGCTGCGGCGGACGGCCACGACGCCGCGGTCCAGGCTCTCCATGGGACGGGCGGCGACCGCGGCCTCGGCCTCGGCGGGCCGGGGGACGGCGGTGAGGAAGAGCAGCGCCGCGGCGGCGGCCCGTAAGCGGCGGGGGACGTGCATGATGACCTCCTTGGTGACGGGGGTACCGGGCTCGTGGTGTAACCCGGGCGAAACCCAAGAGGGTTGAAGCGTTTACATAGACGGGATGGGACCATGAACGCATGGCGAAGTCAAGGCCTGTGTCATGCCTGGCCCAGAGGGTTTGACGGGGAACCGCGGGTGCGCCATCATCGGCTGCAAGCGGTTTACCTAGGAGAGATCAGCCCTCGGGGTCGGGGGCGAGCGGCGGGCCGTCGGGCAGGCCGCTGGGGTCGCGCCAGGTGGCCATGAAGCGCTCGGCCACCGCGCACGCCCCGGCGAACGGCCCGCCCGGGTGCTCCAGCGCCTCGGCCGTGAGGCGGGCGATGCGCTCCTCCACCAGGGCGCGGGCGGTGTCCGCGTCGCGGGCCTGGCCGGCGCGGTCGGCGAGGTAGCCGATGGTGGCGCCGGCGCCGCAGACGAAGTCGGCCAGCGTGAGCACGCCGCGCTCGCGCAGCGTACTCAGCCCCGCCGCCGTGTAGGGCACGTTCGCCGCCGGGGCGACCACGCGGGCGCGCACCCGGGCGGCCCGCTCCGCGGTCAGCGTCCCGGTGCGGGCGCCGGGGACGAGCACGTCGGCGGCCACCTCGTACAGCGCCCCGGCCGGGAGCACGGGCAGCCCTAGCCGGGTCACGCAGGCGTCCCCGTGCTCGGCGCGCAACCGCTGGAGGGCGGCCACGTCGAGCCCGGCCGGGTCGGCGACACAGCCGTACAGGGTGGACAGCGCGACGACGCGCCCGCCACGCGCCGCGGCCTCGCGCACGACGGCGCCGCCCACCTTGCCGAACCCCTCCACCGCCAGCGTCCGCCCCGCCAGCCCGCCCAGCGCCGTCTCGGCGGCCACCACCACGCCGAGCCCGGTCACCATGGTGTCGACCAGCTCGCCGCCGACCTCCTGGTGCATCAGCGAGTCCGCGCGGTAGTCGGGCAGCGAGGTGAAGTCCTGCGTCCGGGTGCCCAGGTCGGAGGCGGTGACGAAGTCGCCCTTCTCGATCAGCGGGGCGATCTCCGCGCAGTAGCGGGCCAGGGTGACGTCCCGCTCGTCGTCCGTGGCCCGCAGCACCGCCTTGGCGCCGCCGATCCGCTGCTCCAGCACGGCCAGCTTGTACGTCATCGCCCGCGCCAGCAGCCCGGCCTCGCCGGGGGTGACGTCGGGGGCGAGCCGCGTACCGCCCGCGCTCATCGGGCATTCGAGGTCGAAAGCGACGTACCCATCGACGGAGACGAGTTCCACGATCCTCATGAACAGTCCTCAAGGCCGAGCGGCGGGATATCGCGAATATCGGCGAGGCGGCGCCGCGGGTCAAGACCGCTCGCCGATACGCCAAGTACGCGATCAGCACCCTCCAGGCCGCGAGGCGGGCATGGCAGGGCGGGGCGTGTACCGCGGACCGTTAACCGAAATTTCGGGCAAAACTCTTCGATGACACCATCAGCTCCGGATGTCATAGTGAGTCCATGTCGTACGCCGACGGCGGGAAACCAGCGGAGCACGTCCTGCAACTGCTGAGCGGCTTCTGGCACACCCAGATCATCGTGGTGCTGTCCCGGCTGCGCGTCGCCGACGAACTGGCCGCAGGGCCGCGCTCGGCGCGGGACCTCGCGGCGGCGGTCGGCGCCGACCCCGGCGCCCTGCTGCGGCTGTTGCGCGCCGCCGCCACCGCCGGACTGCTGACGGAGACGGAGCCGGACCACTACCGGCTGACGGAGGCGGGCGAGTGCCTGCGCTCCGACTCCCCCACGGCCCTGCGCGAGCTGGCCGTCGCCTACGGCTCGCCGACGGTGTGGCGGCTCGTCGGGGAGTTCGAGCAGGCGGTCCAGACCGGCGAGCCGGTCGCGCCGGCGCTGCTCGGCCGGACGTTCTGGGAGCACCTCGCCGCCCATCCCGACGAGGCGGAGCACTTCGCGCTGGGCATGGGAGAGCAGTCGGCGCAGGTCGCCGCCGACGTCGCGGCCACCGTGGACCCCTCGGCCCACGAACGGCTCGTGGACGTCGGCGGCGCCTACGGCGTGCTGCTCGCGGCCCTGCTGGACAAGGCGCCGGCCGCGACGGGCGTGCTGCTCGACCGGCCGCCGGTGATCGAGGCGGCCCGGCAGCGGCTGCAGGGCTCACCGCTGGCCGAACGGATCGACCTGGTGGGCGGCGACTTCCTGGAGGAGGTCCCGAAGGGCGACCTGTACCTGCTGAAGTGGATCCTGCACGACTGGGACGACGAGCACGCCGTCCGCATCCTGGCGACCTGCCGCCGCGCCGCCCCGCCCGGCGCCCGGCTGCTGCTGGTCGAGATGTTGCTGCCCGAGCCGTGGACGCCGTCGCACGTGCACCTGTCCGACCTGGCGATGCTGGTGCTGCTGGGCGGCCGTGAGCGTACCGAGGCGCAGTACCGCGACCTGCTGCGGGCGGGCGGCTGGGAGCTGGAGGAGGTCACCCCGACCTCGGGCCGCTACAGCATCCTGCGCGCCAAAGCAGGGCCGTGACGGGGTGTGAACGCGGTGGCGGCCCCGAGGACGTAGGGTCCAGTTCAGCGACCAGTTCCCCGGCCGTACCGGCGACGGCCCTCGCGAGATGGAAGCCCGCATGACCGTCACACCCGAGCAGTTGCGTGCGCTCGCGGCCCGCGCCGACGCGCTCACCGCCGAGGTCTGGGCACTCTGCGGCGGCTCACCGGGCACCGAGCCCGACCCCCTGGTGGAGGCGCGGCAGGCGGCGGGCTACCTGGCCAGGGCCGCCGAGGACCTGCAGCGGGCGGCGGCCGAGCTGGCCAGGCTGCAGGTGCGGCCATGCGGCCTGCCGTGGGGCGTGTGCGCGGAGCACGGCAACACGCTCTCCTCCCGGGCGGGCATCACCGAGTGCCGCGTGTGCCACCGGACCTGGAGCTACGACCGGCTCGGCCGGCCGTGCGAGGAGCCGGCCACGTGGAAGGTGATCGACCAGGCGGGGACGGTCACGCGGATGTGCGACGGGCACGTGCTCGGCGCGCGCGCCGCCGCCCAGGGCGCCACGTTCGTGCGGGTCGACGAGGTCGCGGGCCAGACCGGCTGATTCCAGCCCTTCTCACTTCACGGTCCTCGGCATACCGTACGTAAAGTACGTACTTGACGATCGTTGCGGAGTTGTCGCCCGTGAAGCCTTCGGAGAGCGAGTTCGTCGATCGGATGGGCCTGGTCATGGAGCGCCTGGGCGCGACCCGCTCCATGGGCCGCCTCTGGGCGTGGCTGATGATCTGCGACCCTCCCGACCCCTCGCTCACCGACCTGGCGGCGGAGCTCAGCCTGAGCAAGACCGCCGTCAGCACGGTCGCCAGGCAACTGGAGGCGGGAGGCATCATCGAACGTGTCCCCACGGCCGGCCGCGAGCACCGCTACCGCGCGGTCGGCGGCGGGTGGGCGCAGATCCTGCGGGTCCAGCTCGGGCTGGTGAAGCAGAGCCTGGAGACGCTCGAGTACGGGCTGTCGATCCTCGACGAGAGCCGGGCCGCCCAGCGCGTCCGGCTGGAGGAGACCAGGGACTTCTTCGCCTTCACCGTGCAGGACGGCGACGAGATGCTGCACCGCTGGCAGGAGTACCGCGACGCGTCATCCTGACAACCGACAAGGAGTGGCGATGGCCGACATCGTCGAAAGGTACGACATCCCCGTACAACACTTCTGGCTGCACGGGCCCCGATCGGGCCCGGCGGTGGAGTTCTCGGCCGACGCCGGAATGTGGAACGTCTACGGTCACCCCGAGCTGCACGAGGTGCTCGGCGACCCGGCGGCGTTCTCCTCCGACACCATGCGGGTGGTCCCCGCGTCCATGATGCCGTCCAAGGACGACTTCTCCCTGGACGGCTTCATCACCCAGATCGACCCGCCCGAGCACGGCAAGCTACGCAAGCTGGTCAGCAGCGCCTTCACGCGCAAGGTCGTCGCGGATCTCGAGCCCAGAATCGCCGCGCTCACCCATGAGCTGCTCGACGCGGCGCGTGATCGGGAGCGGTTCGAGCTGGTGAGCGACCTGGCCTATCCCCTGCCCGTTATCGTCATCGCCGAGCTGCTGGGGGTGCCCAGTGGCGACCGCGCCCTGTTCAAGCGGTGGGCCGACGCGCTGTTCCAGAGCGACGCCAAGGTCTCGGTCAACCGGCCGTCGGACGAACGGGAGGCGGAGCTCCAGGCAGTGATGAAGCCGTGGAAGGAGATGTCCGACTACCTGGCCGGGCACGCCGCGCAACGCCGCAGGCAGCCGCGCGCCGACCTGCTCACCAGGCTGGTCGAGGCCGAGGTGGACGGCGAGCGCCTGCCCGACGACCAGGTGGTCAACTTCGCGATCCTGCTGCTGCTCGCCGGGCACATCACCACGACGATGCTGCTCGGCAACACGGTGTTGTGCCTGGACGCCTACCCCGAGCAGCAGGACAGGGCGCGGGCCGACCGCGCCTCGATCCCGGCCGTCATCGAGGAGGCGCTGCGGCTGTTCACGCCGTTCGCCGCGCTCGGCAGGGCCACCACCCGCGAGGTGAAGCTGGGCGGCGTGACCATCCCGGCCGACCAGATGGTCATGTGCTGGCTCGGGGCGGCCAACCGGGACCCCCGGCAGTTCCCCGACCCGGAGGCGTTCGACCCGCACCGCGACCCGAACCCGCACCTCGCCTTCGGGCGCGGCATCCACTTCTGCCTCGGCGCTCCGCTGGCCAGGCTGGAGGGGCGGATCGCGCTGAACATCCTGCTCGACCGGTTCGAGCGGCTCAGGACGGATCCCGACGACCCGGTGCTGTTCATCCCCACGCCGACACTGACGGGGGTGCGGCGGTTGGCGCTCGTCCGGAACCTGTGAGCGCCTAGAAGAGGAACCCGCCCGGGCGGCCGTTGCGGTCGGCGATCAGGCCGGCGAGGGTCGCGACGGCGATCTCGGGCGGGGTCTTCGAGCCGATGTTCAGCCCGATGGGCCGGTGCACCCGGGCGACCTCCTCCGGCGGCACCCCCAGCTCGGCCAGCGCCCCCACGTGCGGGGCGGTGTGCCGGGCGCTGCCCATGATGCCGACCCAGCGCACGGGGTACTTGAGCACGTCGCGCAGCACCGGGCCGATCTCGTCGCGGTGGTGGTCGGTGAGCACCACGTCGGCCGTGCCGTCCAGGTGGTCGGCCAGCCGCTCCGCCCGTACCGAGCCCTGGGCCTGGCGCTGCGGGTCGGGCTCGTACAGGACCGTGCGGTAGCCGAGCTCGGCACCGAACCTCAGCAGGCAGTCGGCCACCGGCGAGTCGAAGACGGCGACCAGGGTGCGCCCGTCCGCCGCGACGGGGGCCTCGCTGTGGGCCACCTCACACGCCGGGTCCTCATCGTGAGTGTGGGTCATACCCCCGTACGTTACGCGGCGGGGCTCGGCGTGAGCAGGTCCTCCAGGCCGATGCGGGCCGGGAAAGCTCAGCCGAGCCGGCCCTCGACGGTGACGAAGGAGTGGGCGGGCAGGTGCACGCGCAGCCCGGTCGCGGTGGCGGTGACCTGCTCGTGGGCGCGCGGAGCGATGGCGCCGGGCGCGTCGGGGGTGTTGTGGGCCTGCAGCTTGTCGGCGGTGAGGATGCGGGCGCGGACGTCCGTCACGGCGCCGCCGCGCAGGTCGAGGTCGACGTCGGCGGGCTGCTCGGCGTCCAGGTTGGACAGCGAGACGAGCACCTTGCCGTCCTTGCGGCTGGCCGACAGCGACACGGTGGTCAGGGTGCCGGTGCCGACCTCGCGGGCGGGCAGCTCCTCGCGCAGGTCCACGCGGAGCGAGGTGGCGTCCTGGTGACCCTTGTTCATCTCGAAGACGTGGTACGTCGGCGTCAGCACCAGGGCCTTGGTGTCGGGGTCGGTGAGGATCATCGCCTGCAGCACGTTGACGGTCTGCGCGATGTTGGCCAGCACCAGGCGGTCGGCGTGGCGGTGGAAGATGTCGAAGTGCAGGCCGGCGACCAGGGCGTCCCTGAGCGTGTTCTGCTGGTAGAGGAAGCCGGGGTTGGTGCCGGGCTCGACGTTCCACCAGGTGCCCCACTCGTCCAGCGCCAGGCCGACGGTCTTGCCGGGGTCGTAGCAGTCCATCACGTTGGCGTGGCCGGTGATCAGCTCGTCCACGTGCGCGGCCTTGACCATCGTGGCGTAGTAGTCGTCCACGTCGAAGACGGTGGCGTCGCCCTTGTCGTGCCAGGGGCCGGGGACCGTGTAGTAGTGGAACGACAGCGCCTGCATGAAGTGCGTGGGCCGGTAGGCGCAGCCCAGCTCGCCGTACTGCTTCATCAGCGTCTCGGTCCAGCCGTAGTCGGCGGAGTTGGCGCCGGCGGCGACGCGGTAGAGCTTGTTGTCGCCGTGGTCGCGGCAGTAGGTGCCGAACCGGCGGGCCTCGGCCGCGTAGTGCTGGGCCGACATGTTGCCGCCGCAGCCCCACGCCTCGTTGCCCAGGCCCCAGAAGCGCACCTTCCACGGCTCCTCGCGGCCGTTCTGCTTGCGCAGCCGGACCATCGGCGAGTCGCCGTCGCGGGTCAGGTACTCGACCCAGTCGCTCATCTCCTTGACGGTGCCCGAACCGACATTCCCGGAAATATACGGCTCCGTCCCCAGCAGCTCGCACAGCGCCATGAACTCGTGCGTGCCGAAGTGGTTGTTCTCCTCGACGTTGCCCCAGTGCGTGTTGACCATCACCGGCCGGTCCGCCTTCGGGCCGATGCCGTCCATCCAGTGGTACTCGTCGGCGAAGCAGCCGCCCGGCCAGCGCAGGTTCGGGATGTTCAGCGCCTTCAGCGCCTCGACCACGTCGAGGCGGATGCCGCCCTCGTTCGGGATCTCGCTGTCCTCGCCCACGTAGAAGCCGCCGTAGATGCACCGGCCGAGGTGCTCGGCGAAGTGACCGTACAGGTGCCGGCTGATCACCGGGCCGGGCACGTCGAGGTTGATGACAGCGGGCACGACGTTGTCACTCATCAGGGCACCGTTCTCGTTTCATGGCTGCAGAGGACGCGGGCTACTTTATCGATACATAAAGTGCTGTCAAGGAGGAGTGGTATGGCGGAGATCCTGGTGCTCGCATCGGGCTGGTCCGCTACGTCGGGCGGACGGCGACCCGGCCGGTCGATCCGGCCCCTGAGGAGCCGCTGTCGCTGCTGTGCAGCGATTGATCACAAGGTGTGACCTACCCCGGCATGGCATCCTTAGCAAGGTTAGCCTAACCTTAGGCCCATGACCGAGGAGATCTCTCTCCGCGGCGCGGAGCTTCGCCTCAGCTACCACGGCACCCCCGTGGTCGAGGACGGTCGCATCACCCTGCGGCCGGGCCACGTGACCGCCCTGGTAGGCCCCAACGGCAGCGGGAAGTCCACGCTGCTGCGCGCGCTGTCCAGGCTGCACCGCCCCGACGGCGGCGCCGTGACGCTGGGTGACGGCACCGACGCGCTGGCCCTGTCCGCGCGCGACTTCGCCTGCCGGGTGACGCTGCTCGCGCAGAGCCGCCCCACTCCCGGCGGCGTGTGCGTACGCGACGTCGTCGGCTACGGTCGCCACCCCTACCGGCGGCGCTGGCGGGCGGCGGACCCCGACGGCACCGCCGCCGTCGAGCGGGCCATGGAGCTCACCGGCGTGACCCAGATGGCGCAGCGGCCGGTGGACGAGCTGTCCGGCGGCGAGCTGCAGCGTGTCTGGCTCGCCACCTGCCTGGCCCAGGACACCGGCGTCCTGCTGCTGGACGAGCCCACCACGTTCCTCGACCTGCGCTACCAGGTGGAGCTGCTCGACCTCGTCCGCGACCTGGCCGACGAGCACAACGTGGCGATCGGCGTCGTCCTGCACGACCTCAACCAGGCGGCCGAGATCGCCGACCACGTCGTGCTCCTGCACCGGGGACGCATCCGCGCGGACGGCCCGCCCGCCGACGTACTCACCGAGGAACTCCTCACCGACACCTACGGCATCCGCATCGAGGTCAGCCACGACCCGAGGACCGGCACCGTGACCACCCGGCCCATCGGCCGCCACAGCAGAACCGTCCAAGCAGCCACCTGACCAGAACCGTCCCAGCAACCACATGACAGGAACAACCATGCGCAGTGCCCTGACGGCTCCCCTGACAGCCCTCGCCGCCGTCGTCGTCCTCGCCGCCTGCGGCACGACAGAGGCCCCCGTGACCACGCAGTCCCCCGCCGCCGGCAGCACGGCGTCGGCCACCGCCACCCCCGTCACCCTGACCGACGCCCGCGGCAAAAAGGTCAAGCTCGACCGCCCGGCGACCAGGGTCGTCAGCCTGGAGTGGAGCGAGACCGAGATGCTGGTCAGCCTCGGCGTCATGCCCGTGGGCGCGGCCGACGTGAAGGGCTACGCCACCTGGGACACCGCCGCCAAGCTCGACTCCACCGTCAAGGACGTCGGCATGCGGCAGGAGCCCAGCATCGACTCCATCAGCGCCCTCGACCCTGACCTGGTCATCATGGAGTCCGACGACGAGGAGCTGGCCGCGCAGCTCGAGAAGTTCGTGCCCGTGGTGGTGGCCAAGGGCAGCGACGCCACCGACAACCTCAAGCGCATGCGCGACGACCTCAACCTGATCGCCACGGCCGTCGGCAAGACCGACACCGCCACCAAGCTGATGAGCGACTTCGACGCCGCGATGGCCGCCGGCAAGGAGAAGCTCGCCGCCGCCGGCGCCACAGGCAAGCCGTTCATCATGGCCGACGGCTGGAAGCAGGGCAGCACCATCTCCATCCGCCTGTTCGGCAAGGGCTCGCTGGTCTCCGAGGTGGCCACCCAGCTCGGCCTCAAGAACGCCTGGACGGGCAAGGTCGACGCCGACTGGGGCCTGGGCACCACCGACGTCGAGGGCCTGACCGTGCTCAAGGACCCCGAGACCCGCTTCTTCTACAACGCCTCCGACGGTGAGGACGTCTTCGCCGACGGCCTCGACAAGAACGCCATCTGGAAGTCGCTGCCGTTCGTGGAGAAGCAGCAGGTCACCAAGCTGCCCAACGGGATCTGGACCTTCGGCGGCCCCCTGTCCTGCCAGCAGTTCGCCGACGCTCTGGTGAAGGCGTTCACCGGTTGAGCACGGACGTCCTGACCCCGGCGCCGCCCACCACGCCGCTGCGGCGGCTGGGCACCGCCGGGGTCTTCCTCCTCGCGCTGGGCGCCACCGTCCTGGTGGCGGCCGTGCACCTCACCCAGGGCACCTCCTCCATCGGCGCGCTCGACCTGCTGGCCCTGCCGTTCGGCGGCGACTCCGGCAACGCCGACGAGGCCGCCCGCGTGCTGATCGCCTCACGGCTGCCCCGGCTGCTGGCCGGCGTCTGCGTCGGCGTCGCCCTGGGCGTGGCCGGCGCGCTGCTGCAGTCCGTCGCCCGCAACGCGATGGCCGCGCCCGACACGCTGGCCGTCAGCTCGGGCGCCTATCTGGCGGTCGCCACCGCGGCCGCGTTCGGGCTGGCGCTCCCCGTGTCCGTGTCCGGCGGGCTCGCGCTGGTCGGCGGGCTCTGCGCCGCCGCGCTGGTGCTGGCCCTGTCCGCGGGCGGGCGCACCGGCACCACCCGGCTGATCCTCGCCGGTACGGCCACGTCCCTGGCACTCAGCTCCCTGACGAACCTCGTCATGATCCTGTTCGAGCAGGAGACGACCGGGCTGTTCGCCTGGGGCAGCGGCTCCCTCGTCCAGAGCGACCTGGACGCCGTCACCCAGCTCGGCCCGCTCATCGCCATCGCGCTGGCCGCCGCCGTGGTGGCCGGGCCCCGGCTGGACATCCTCGGCCTCGGCGACGACACCGCCACCGTCCTCGGCCTGAACGTGCGGCGGCTGCGCCTGTGGCTCACCCTGCTGGCCGTGCTGCTGGCCGCGGCGGCCGTGACCATCGCCGGGCCCATCGGGTTCGTCGGGCTGTGCGCGCCGGTCGTCGTGCGGCTGCTGCCCAGGTCCATCCCCGGGCTGCACCGGCACCGCATGCTGCTGCCCCTGTCCGGGGTGGCCGGCGCGCTGATCATGCTGGGCTCCGACATCCTGCTGCGGGCCGTGCTCGGCGCGCAGGCCGGCGTGGAGGTGCCGCCCGGCGTCGTCACCACCGTCATCGGCGCGGCCGTGATGATCTGGCTGGCCCGCCGCTACCGCGACGCGGGACCGACCCGCAAGCCGCCCGCCGTCCGCACCGGCGGGGCCCGCTCCCGCACGGCCTTCCTCACCGTCGTCGCCGTCTGCGCCGCCCTCCTCGCCGGCGCGATCGTGCTCGGGCTGCTCGGCGGCGACCGGTGGCTGCTCACCGGCGACGTGGCCAACTGGCTGCAGGGGCGCAGCGGGCGGGCGCTGACGTACGTGCTCGACCAGCGGTGGCCCCGCGTCGGCGCCGCCGTGCTGGCAGGCGCCGCACTGGCCGTGGCCGGCGCGGCCGTGCAGGCCGTGTGCCGCAACCCGCTCGCGGAACCCGGCGTGCTCGGCGTCACCACCGGCGCCGGCGTCGGCGCCGTCGCCCTCATCACGCTGGCGCCGGCGGCCGGCATCTGGTCGATGTCCGCCGCCGCCGGCACGGGCGCGCTCGTCGCGTTCGGGCTCGTGTACGGGCTGGCGTGGCGCGGCGGGCTCAGCTCCGACCGGCTCGTCCTCATCGGCGTCGCCATGCAGGCCGCCTGCACCGCCATCACCGTGCTGATCATCGTCCTGTCCGACCCGTGGAACACCGCCAAGGCCCTGACCTGGCTGTCCGGCTCAACCTACGGGCGGGTGCCGGTGCAGCTCGTGCCCGTCCTGCTGGCGCTCGCGCTCGTCGTGCCGCTGCTGGTGTGGCTGCGGCGCGACCTCGACCTGCTTTCCCTGGACGAGGACACGCCGCGCATCCTGGGCGTGCCCCTGGAGCCTGTGCGGCTGGGGGCGCTCGCCGGGGCCGTGCTGCTCACCTCCACGGCCGTGTCAGCGGTCGGGGTGGTCGCCTTCGTGGGGCTCGTGGCGCCGCATGCCGCCCGGGCGCTGGTGGGGGCGCATCATGCCCGGGTGTTGCCGGTGGCGGCGTTGCTCGGGGCGGTGCTGGTCAGCTTGGCGGACACGCTCGGGCGGACGGTGATCGCGCCTGCCCAGGTGCCTGCCGGGCTGGTCACGGCGCTCATCGGGACGCCGTACTTCGTCTACCTGTTGTGGCGGGCGCGCGCCTGAACCCTGGATGCGGCCAGCCATGGGCGCGTCCGGCCTTCGGGGGCGTCCCTCCTCATCGCGTGCCGGGGAGGGCCGCGAGGTGGGCCCGCACGTCGCGGGCCGTGGCCGGGTCGAGGTCGGCGTGCCCGCCGAGCGCCCGCTCGTAGTGGTCGCGCGCGAGATCGGGACGTCCGGCGGCCCGATGCCCGTGACCGAGCCCGGCATGGGCGCGGGCCCGCTGATCGGGCGCCCCGATCTCGGCGGCGACGGCCAGGGCCGCCTCATGGCAGGCGACGGCGTCACCCGGACGCCCGGTGGCCAGCGCGGTCTCACCGAGCCCGTTGAGCGCCCACGCCTGCCCCTCCCGGTCGCCGATCTCCCGGTAGAGCGCGTACGCCCGTTCGAAGTGCTCGGCGGCGACGGCGTGCCGGCCGAGGCGGGCCTGGGCGCCCGCCAGGTTGTCCAGCGTGCTCGCCTCACCCGACACGTCCCCGAGCCGCCTGAACAGCACCAGCGCCTGCTCGCAGTGCCCCACGGCCCGGTCGGGCCGGCCCGCGTGCTGCTCGGCGATGCTCAGGTTGTTCAGGATCGCCGCCTCGCCCGACAGGTCGCCCGTGCGCCGGAACAGGGCCAGTGCCTTCCGGTAATGACCGATGGCCCGGTCCGTGCGGCCGAGGCGTTCCGCCACGATGCCCAGGATGTTCAGCACCCGCGCCTGCCCGGTGGGGTCGCCCGCGCTCCGGCAGCGGGTCAGGGCGCTTTCGAGGTGCCGGTGCGCGGCGTCCAGGTTGCCCTGCCGCAGCTCCACCCTGCCGAGGCTGGTCATCGCGATCCCCGCGCCGACCCCCTGCCCCGCCTCGTCGAACGACGCCAGCGCCCGCCCGAACAGCCCGGCCGCCCGGTCGTGCTGCCCCATCTCCAGGTGCGCCTCCCCCAGCCCCAGCAACGCCCAGGCCGCCCCCTCCCGATCGCCCGCTTCGTCGGCCGCGCGGTGAGCCCGGGAGTGCAGGGTCAGGGCGTCGGTGGTGAGCCCCGCGCCGAGGTAGCGGTACATGATGGCCGCCAGCATGGGACGGTGTGCGGCGACCGCCACCAGGTTCGGCCGTTCGGCGTCCAGCCACCTGCGGGCCGCGTCGGTGCCCGCCAGCTCGGGGAGAGGGGTGTCCTGCGGGTCTACGGGCGGGCGGCGGTGCGTCTCGGCCGGGTAGAGGCCGTCCATCGCCGTCGCGGCGGCGGCCACGTAGTAGGCGGCCAGGCGGGCGAGCGCGGCGTCCGGCTCCTCCGGTGTCACCAGGCGGACGGCGTACGCGCGCAGGAGGTCGTGCATGCCGTACCTGGCGGGGGTGTTCTCGTGCAGGAGGTGGGCTCGGGTGAGCGTTTCGACTTCCTTTCGCGTTCTCTTCAGGTCCCTTCCGGTCAGCGCGGCTGCGGCGTGCACGTCGAAGTCGGCGCCTGGGTGCAAGCCGAGCAGTCTGAACGTGCGGGCGGCGGCCGGCGGGAGGTGCCTGATCGACCAGGAGAACACCGACACCACGGCGGTACGCGGGTCACCGCCCGCGTCGAGCAACTCCAGCCGAGGGCGGACGTCGGCCGGCTCGGGGGGTGTGGAGGGGGCGGCGAGTTCGGCGGCGAGGGTGCGCAGGGGCAGCGCCGGGCGGGAGACGGCCAGTTCGGCGGCGATGCGCAGGGCCAGCGGCAGTCGGGCACAGCGGGCGGCGAGGGTGGCGACGGCGGACGGGTCGGCGGCGGCGCGGGCGCCGATCAGGCGGTGCAGCAAGGCGTGGGCGTCGGCGGGCGGGAGCAGGCCGACCTCGACCCGCCGTGCGCCGTCCCGCGCGACCAGCCCCGCCAGGCTGTCCCGGCTGGTCACCAGCACCCCGCACGGCCCAGTGCCGGGCAGCAGCGGGCGGACCTGCTCGACCGACGACGCGTTGTCCAGGATCACGAGCATGCGGCGGCCCGCCAGCTCGGTGCGGAGCCTGGCCGCCCGTTCGTCGGTGTCGAGCGGGATGTCGGCGGGCCGCACGCCGAGCGCGGTCAGGAAGCGGGCGAGGGCGTCGGTGGCGGCCATGGGCCGGCCGGGGTCGTAGCCGCGCAGGTCGACGTGAAGGTGGCCGTCGGGGAACCGGTCGCGTGAGCGGTGCGCCCAGTGCACGGCGAGGGCTGTCTTGCCGACGCCCGCAGTGCCGGAGAGCACAGCGACGGTGACCGTGGTGTCCGGCGGGCGGGTGTCGGGGGTGTGGAGGAGCAGGTCGTCGAGCCGGCGCAGTTGATCGGTACGGCCGGTGAAGGCGGGCACGTCGGCGGGCAACTGCGCGGGAACGGGGGCCACCGGCCGCGGATCCGCGACCGGCCTCTCAGGCTCAGGCGGTGTCCTGTCGCCTGACCGAGCCACGTCCACACCACCGACCCGCAACGCCGGATCGCCCGTCAGGATCGCCTGATGCAACCCCCGCAACGCATCCCCCGGCTCAAGCCCAAGCTGATCCCGCAGATGATCCCAAGCCGCCCGATAAGCCTGAAGCGCCTCCCCCTGCCGCCCCGCCCGATACAGGGCGACCATGAGCTGCCCCCAGAACCGCTCCCGCAGCGGCTGATCGGTGACGAGCTTCTGCAGCTCCGCCACCACCTCACCATGCCGCCCCAACTCGAGATCGGCCGCGATCCGATGCTCGACAGCCTGCAGCCGCAGCTCCCCGAGCCGGATGGCGTCGGGCCGGGCGAACGCCTCGTCGGCGAACTCCCCCAGCGCGGGCCCCCGCCACAACGCCAGCCCCGCCTCCAGCGCGGCGCGGGCCCGAGCCGGATCCCCATCGGCCAACGCGGCGGCCCCCGCTCCCGCCAGCCGTTCGAAGCGGTCGGCGTCCAGTTCGTCCGGACCGAGTCGCAGCAGGTAGCCGCCGTCGCGCGTGAGCACCCCGCGTCCGGCGGACCGCAGCGCGTTCCGCAGCTCGGAGACCCGCACGTGGATCATCGCCGCCGCGCTGCGCGGCGGCCGTTCGCCCCACAGGGCGTCGGTCAGCGCGGGCACGGACACCGGCCGTCCCGCGTTCAGCAGCAGGACGGCGAGCAGCCGCCGGTGCCGCGGCCCGCCGAGCGCGATCGCGGCGCCGTCGTGCACCGCCCCCACCGAACCCAAGATCCGGAACTCCACCATCACACTCCCCAGGCGCATGCGTGAAGCGGGCCCGGCGGCGTGCCCCCGTCCGGGCGTCTCCCCGATCGGGTCTTCGTCCCGGACGCGGCTGCGGATGACGGGGACGGATACCGGATGATCGCGGCAAGTGGGCGAGTAAGGATTCCGGAAGGGCGATCTCCTAGCATTCCCGACGTCAGCAGCGCGGGGGCCCGGGCCCGCGGCGGCGGCGCTCGACGGGGTTGACGACAGGCCTGAGCTGGAGTCCTCCCCGGCGGCGCCGGTGCCGGTGGGTCGGACGCGCCTGCGACCGGCCCGGTCCCAGTCCGCCGACGGGGGCCGGGCCACCTCGACGCACGAGGAGAAGCCATGGCATTGCGCAAGTCACGTCACACGGCGGCCGCGTTCCTGGTGGCGGCCGGGGTCATCGTGCTCGCCGCCGCTCCGGCCGGGGCCGCGGACGGGTCCGGGCTGCGTCCTGGAGACGTCGTCTGCACCGACCGCGCCTACTCCGACAGGGGCGCGTGGGCGTACGGGAACGCGACCCACCAAGCGCCCGTCACGTGGACGGTCCGCACCTCCGCGACCGTGGACGGGCCCGAGACGGAGCTGCTGCGCCGTACCCAGTGGGAGCTGACGAGCGTGCGTGTCACGTCGCCGTCCCCCGGGCCCGCGTACTACCGGGCCTGTCTCACGAACACCTCCGACGCGACCGTCCACTACCGTCTGTCGCTCGGGCCCGTCCCCGGGCCGAAGGTGCTGACGGGGGTGGGGCCGCATACGGCCGTGCTCGGCGCGGGTGCGCGGGCGTGCGGCGAGTGGGCCGCCGGGTGGGAGGCGCCGGCGTTGCGGCTGGCCGGGACGTCGTCCGTGCCGGTGCTGTTCGCGATCAGGGCTGCGAACGGCGACGGCGAGATCCTCGGTGAGCAGCCGTTGGAGACGACGGCGTCCATCGACCGGGCTCTGACGCCGCCCATCACGCAGAGCTACGAGGTGTGCGTCACCAACACCTCGCCGAGCACGGCCACCCTGAGCTGGGAGGTCACGCGCGCCTGAAGTTATCCAGAGCCGCCCAGCCCCTGCCCGCCCGGACCTCCCTCACCCCCGGACGGACAGGGGCTGGGCCATGCCTCGAAGGGCCGGGCGATCTCGTCCAGCGCCAGCACGGTCAGCTCGTGCAGCGACCGCGTCTCGGAGTCGGCGCACCACCGCTGCGTGGCGATCCGCATCGCCGACAGGAACGCGGCCGTGACCATCTCCGGCCCGACGCCCCCGGGCTGCTCGCGCTCGGCGACCGCCTGGCTCAGTGACCGCTCCAGCCGCACCCGGCCGGCGAGCTGCCTGGCCAGCAGGGACGGGTGGTTCATGGCGAGGCGGGCGCGCTGGTGCCATTCGCGGTCAGGGCCGCCGGTCTCGGCGTAGAGGCTCTGGAGCGCGCCGCGCAGCGCCTGCCAGGCGGTCCGGTCGGCGGGTTGCTCGCGTACGCGCAGGACGAGGGTGTCCAGGCGCTGCTCGTCGCCGTACAGCAGCGCGTCCTCCTTGCCGTCGAAGTAGTTGGAGAACGTGCGCCGCGAGATGTTGGCGGCGTCGGCGATGGCTTCGACGGTGACGTTGTCCAGGCCGTGCTCGACGGTCAGCCGTAGCGCCGCCTCGTGCACGGCCTGGCGGGTCTGGGCCTTCTTGCGCTCCCGCAGACCAGTTGTGTTGCCCATGATGTCTCACAGCTTACCCAACGGGAATAAATGCTCAATGCGCAAAGTTGCCCCATGTGCATGTAAGGTGTCCGGGTTGATCCTTACTTCCTTGTGAAAACGTCCTAGAAACGGAGGTCGCGCGTGAGTGCACAGCCGGCAGCGCCGTCCGCGGCGGAGCCGATGACCCACCGCCAAATCCTCGAAGCTCTGAGCGGCCTGCTGCTCGTCCTGTTCGTCGCCATGATCAGCGGCACCATCGTCTCGGTGGCGCTGCCCCAGATCATCGGCGCGCTGGACGGCACGCAGTCGCAGTACACCTGGGTCGTCACGGCATCCCTGCTGGCCTCGACCGCCTCGACGCCCATCTGGGGCAAGCTCGCCGACCTGTTCAACAAGAAGCTGCTGCTCCAGATCTCCATCGTCATCTTCATGGTCGCCTCGCTGGCCTGCGGGTTCGCGCAGAACACCGGGCAGCTCATCGCGTTCCGCGCCGTGCAGGGCCTGGGCATGGGCGCGCTGCAGATCCTCGCGCAGGTCGTCATCGCCGCGATGATCTCGCCGAAGGAGCGTGGCCGCTACAACGGTTACCTCGGCGCCGTCATGGCCGTGGCCACCGTCGGCGGCCCGCTGCTCGGCGGCCTCATCGCCGACACCTCCTGGCTCGGCTGGCGCTGGTGCTTCTTCATCGCCGTGCCGTTCACCATCGCCGCCTTCGCGCTGCTGGCCAAGACCCTGCACATCCCGACCGTGCGGCGCTCGAACGTGAGCATCGACTACTGGGGCGCCACCCTCATCGCCGCCGGCGTCAGCATCCTGCTCATCTGGGTCACCTTCGTCGGCAACGACTTCGACTGGCTGTCCTGGCAGACCGCCGCCCTCGCCGGCAGCGGCGTCGTGCTGCTCGCCCTGGCCACGTGGGTCGAGTCGTTCGTCAAGGAGCCGGTCGTGCCGCTGCACGTCATCCGGCGGCGCACGCCCGCGCTGGCCATCCTGGCCAGCCTCGCGGTCGGCATGGCCATGTTCGGCGGCTCGGTCTTCCTCGGCCAGTACTTCCAGATCGGCCGCGGCTTCGGCCCCACCCAGGCCGGCCTGCTGACCATCCCCATGATGGTGGGCGTGCTGCTGTCGTCCACGATCAGCGGCCGGATGGTCTCCAACACCGGAAGGACCAAGCCGTTCATCCTCGTCGGCCTGGTCGTCCTGCTGGCGGGCTTCGCCGGCCTGTCCACCATCGACCACCAGACCTCGCTGGTGCTGATCTCCGTCTACATGCTCGCCGTCGGCATCGGCGTCGGCATGTCGATGCAGAACCTCGTCCTGGTCATCCAGAACACCGTCCCGCTGAGCGAGATCGGCGCCGCCAGCGGCGCGGTCACGTTCTTCCGCTCGCTCGGCGGCACCGTCGGCGTGTCGGTGCTGGGCGCGGTGCTGGCCAACCAGGTCGCGACCAACATCACGCAAGGGCTGGCCAAGGCGGGGATCCCGGTCGGCGGCGACGCCGCCGCGGCCGGCGGCAGCCTGAACATCGCCGCCCTGCCCGAGCCGATCAAGGAGATCGTCAGGGCCGCGTACGGCGACGCCACCGGCCACATCTTCCTCATCTCGGCGGCCATCGCCGTCGTCGGCCTCATCGCCGCCGCCTTCCTCAAGCCCGCCAAGCTCCGCGACAGCCTCGACCTGCCCTCCGAGGCTCCCAAGGAGAAGGCCGTCACCGGCGCCTGACCTCCGACCAGGAAGGCCGCGCCCCCGTATCGCCCGCGGGGACGCGGCCTTCCTCCTGTCCGGACCACCTCTTCAAGGGCTCAGAGCACCGACCGCACCGCGTCCTCCGACCGGCCGATCACCGCCGACCCGTCGTCCGCCGTGATGATCGGCCGCTGGATCAGGATCGGGTTCTGCGCCAGCGCCCTGATCCACCGATCACGCGCGAACGCCTCCCGTGGCCACCCGTCCAACCCCAGCTCGGCCGCCCGCGCCTCCCCTGTCCGGGTGATGTCCCAAGGTTCCAGACCGAGCCTGGACAGCACCTCGCGCAACTCGGGCTCGCTCGGCGGGTCCTCCAGGTAGCGGCGCACGGTGTACTGCGCCGACTCGGCATCCAGGACGGACAGCGCGGAGCGGCACTTCGAGCACGCGGGGTTGATCCAGATCTCCATGGCAGTAGACCGTATCGGCCCGTTCGCCCCCACCCCCACCGCAGCAGCTCAAGCCGCGATTCGCCCCGCGGCGGGAGGCTTGCCATGGAAACGGTCGAGATCGGGTCAGCACTCTTCCCGGCGAGGCCGGGCCTCCTCCTGCCCGCCCCGCTGCCGTCGTTATAACGGTGCGGCACCGATCTTCGCCGGTTGGAGTTCCGAGGGAGCCGCCATGACCCGCCGCACCGCCACCGGCCTCGGCCTCAGCCTCGGCCTCGGGCTGGTCGCCGCCTTGTGCGTGCCGCCGACGGGCGGCTGCGCCGCGAACTGCCCGGGCCAGGCAGCCGCCGAACCCGCACCGTCCCTCACAGCACACCTCACGCCGCTGCCCGCAGTGCCTCCCACCCCAGCCCTCGCCTCGCGCCCGCTGAGCCTGGTGCTGGACGGCTCCTCGTTCTCCCTCACGGACGCGTTCGCGATCCTCGACGGCCGTCCCGTCACCGCCACGCTGGCCCCGTCCGCCCGCACCACCATGTCCAGAACCCGCGCCGGCGCCCTGGCTGCCCTGGAAGGCCGCCGCGTCTACGGCTGGAACCAGGCGCTCGGACCGCTCAAGGACCGCCCGCTCACCATGGCCCAGCAGGAACGCTTCCAACGCAACATCCTGCGCTCCCACGCCGCGGGCGTCGGCGACCCGCTGCCCGACGACGTGGTCAGGCTGGCCCTGATCCTCAAGGCGAACCAACTGGCCAGGGGCCGCGCCGGCGTCCGCCCCGAGTTGCCCCAGCGGCTGCTGGACCTGGTCAACGCCGGAGTCGTGCCACGGATGCCGCAGATCGGCTCCCTGGGCACCGGCGACCTGCAGCCCCACGCCGCGGCCGGCCTGGCGGCGATCGGCGAGGAGGCGCCGGTGCGTTACCGGGGCCAGGAGGGGCCCGCCTCCGAGGTGCTGCCCCGTGCCGGGCTGGCCAGGAGCTTCACCCTCCAGGCAGGTGAGGCGCTGCCGATCGTCAGCGGCGGCACCGTCCTGGCCGCCACGCTCGCGCACGCCGTCCACCGCGCCACGACGCTCGCCGACCAGGCCGAGGGGGCGTTCGCCCTGTTCATGGAGGCGACCAGGGCCGAGCGGAGCGCGCTGGACGCCCGTACCCACGCAGAACGCCACATCCCCGAGGAGAACGCGGTCGCCGCGCGCCTGCGCGCGCTGGTCGCGGGCTCCCGCTGGATGACGGAGGAGGGCCGCAGGCGGCTGAGCGCCGAGCCGAGGGTCCAGGACGCGGTGTCGGTACGGGCGGCGCCGCACATCCTGGCCGGCCTGCGGCACGCGCTCGCCGACGCCCGCCGCACCCTCACCCGCGAGGCCAACTCCTCCACCTTCAACCCGCTGATCTTCAGGCGGGAGCGGGGCCGCGGGTACGAGTTCGTGACGGGCGGCAACTGGGACGGCTCGATCATGGGACATCTCGCCGACACCCTGAACGCGGAGATCACCGACGTCGGCGTCCTGTCGCAGGAGCTGTCGGGACGCCTGCTCTCCCCCCGCTGGAGCTACGGCCTTCCGGCGAACCTGGCCGGTCCCCCCGTCGGCCTCAACTCCGGCATGGTGCAGGTGCAGACGGTGGCCGCCGCCCTGGTCCCCGAAATGCAGGTCAGAGCCTCCCCGGCGGGCACGCTGTCGCGTCCGGTGAAGGACGGGCAGGAGGACCACAACACGATGGCCATGGCCTCGGCCCGCCACCTGCACGAGAACCTCGACCGGCTGGAGATCGTCCTGGCCGTCCAGTACCTGATGGCCGCCCAGGGCATCGACCTGATCGCCGGGACGATGGCGGGCCTGCCGCTGGGCGCGGCTACGGCGCGGCTGCGGGCGGAGCTCAGGCGGTACGTGGCGCCGCTCGGCGACGACCGCTACCAGACCCCCGATCTGGAACGCGCCATCCAGCTCGTACGGGAGCGACGACTGGTGCCCGACATGAAAGTTTCACCATCGTAAAATCGCGTTGTTATGCCCTGACCGGCCACGACGCCGATCCGGTGAAAGGCCGTCCAAGGCGCTTCATTGACGGCCGGAAAGCGCTTTCCTAGATTCGCATGCGTTCACTCCCATGCCTGCCATTCACATACGTGAACGCCAGGCACAGACAGCACCTACAGACAACCCGCAGTAGGTAGGAGCACACTCATGCGCACAACACGACGTGTCCTCACCCTCGTCACCAGCCTGGCCGCCGCGGCGGCGGGGCTCACGGCGGCGACCGCGGCACCGGCGGCAGCCGACACCCCGCTGGTCGGCTGGGCCACGCAGGGCGGCGGGACCACCGGCGGCGGCAGCGCCGCCACCACCACCGTCTCCTCCGCCTCAGCGCTGACAAGCGCCCTGTCGTCCGGCTCCGCCGCCGTGATCAGGGTCTCCGGCACGATCTCCTGCTCCGGCATGCTCCGCGTCGCCTCCAACAAGACCGTCATCGGCAACTCGGGCGCGACCATCTCCGGGTGCGGCTTCAACGTGTCGCAGGCGTCGAACGTCATCATCCGCAACCTCACGTTCAGGAACTGGGGTGACGACGGGATCAACGTCCAGTACTCGACCCGGGTCTACATCGACCACAACACCTTCAGCAACGGCGGCGACGGAGCCCTGGACATCAAGCGGTCCAGCGACTACATCACCGTGTCCTGGAACAGGTTCTTCGACCACGACAAGACCATGCTCCTGGGCCACAGCGACAGCAACGCCGCCGAGGACCGCGGCCGCCTGCGGGTGACCTACCACCACAACTGGTTCGACGGCACCAACCAGCGCCACCCGCGCGTCCGCTTCGGCAACCCGGTGCACGTCTTCAACAACTTCTACGGCAGCGTCGGCAGCTACGGCGTCGCCTCCACCATGGAGGGCGGCGTGCTCGTCGAAGGCAACTACTTCGAGAACACCGACGACCCGTTCCACCTGGGCGAAGGCAGCTCGCCGGCCGGAACCCTGGTGGCCCGCAACAACCACTTCGTCAACTCGGGCAGTGGGCAGAGTGGTGGCAGCGTGCGGTCGATCCCGTACTCCTACTCGCTCGACTCCGCCTCCAGCGTCAAGTCCATCGTGACGGCGGGGGCGGGCGCGGGCCGCATCTCCATCTGACGACGGTGGCCGTGAGCGCGGCCTGATCTCCCCGCGCTCACGGCCTCGACGGCCGGGCTGGCACGCACGCACGCAGGGTCGACTCCACCCGCGGGGCTGAGGCCACACGCGAGGTTGAGGCCGCACGCAGGCTCGGTGTCGCACGTACGGGACTGAGGCCGCGCGTGGGGTCGGTGCCACACGCGGGCTCGGCACCCCGGTCGGGGTCGGTGTCGTGTTGGAGTTAGGCCGCCGCCGGGCTCGACGGCGCTCCTGAGCCCGGCGGTGTCGCGGGGTCGCCGCGGAAGGCGCGGGCGAGGCCGGCCGCGACCGGTGCGACGGCCATCGCGGCGAGTGCGATCAGCAGCGCGTACGTGTACGGCCCGCTCTGCGACGCGTGATCGTAGTGCCGGGAGCCAATCAGCAGGTAGACGGACCAGATCAGCATCGGCCCCGCCAGCCCTGCGACGGCCCCCGCCCCGAAGCTCGTCTCACGCCAGGCCGTCCACGCGGCGACCCCGGCCACCAGGGCAACAGACACGTACAGACCCCACAGGTCGGGAAGGTCCTCCACCCAGCCGCCCCGCACCTCCTGCGCCGTGAACAACAGGACGAAGGCGGTCAGCCCCAGCCAGATCCCGGGGCGTCCGAGGGCGGCCGTCGCGGCGGCGGCGCCGATCGCGCCGCCGGCCAGGGCTGCCAGGAGGGCGAGCAGCGCCGCCCGCTCCCCCGCCCCCAGCGCCTGCGCGTACTGGACGGGGCCGCCGATCAGGGCGCAGCCGAGCCACGCGGCCACCGGGACGGCCCAGTGCCTGACGCGTTCCCCGAACACCTGGGTCGCCGTCAGCGTCGCCACGATCACGGCCGCGGCGGGGTGCCAGGTGGCTCTGGTGAGGTCCCGGTACAGGCCGGGGCCGTCCCACTCGTGGTAGTCCTCCCACAGCGTCATCCCGGCCGCCTGGGCGAGGACGAGTTGCCCGCAGCACAGGACGGCGGCGAGCACGGCCGCGGTCACCAGGGTGCGGGTGGCGGCCCCACGCCAGCGAGGCACGGCCGCGCTCGCGCCGGACCAGGTGGCGGCCTCACGAGCCACAGTCGCGTCGGCCCGGGTGGTGGGACGGTGGGCGGTGATTGCGCGGGCCGAGGTGGTGGGGCGGCGGGCCGCGAGCGCGTAGGCGAGGACGGCGCCCGCCACCCAGCCAGGCCACCCCGCCATCGCATCGGGAAAGTCCGGCCCGTCGGCGCGGAACCCTTGCACCACCAGCGACCCGACCGCCACCGCCACCACACTCCCGCACAACGTGGCCATGGCGGCCCGGGCGGGACGGTCGCGGAGCAGGAGGCCGGCCGCGAGACCGGTCAGGACGCCGGCGGGTTCGGGGCGGCCGGCGAGGTAGAGGAGCGCCGCCAGGCCCGGCGCGGCGAGCAGGGTGACGGCTGCCGTGAGGAGAGCCCGGGGGATGTTCGGCATGGGCCCAGGAGATCACAACGGATCATCCGGGTGGAAGGGCGGCGGGCGGCGGGGGCCCGTACGGTGGTGGGCATGTCCTCCAGCAGAACCGCGCAGGCGGCATCCGGCAGGGCCGAGCGGGCCCACGACACCCGTGAGGCGATTCTCGACGCCGCCGAGCGGCTCTTCGCCGAGCGCGGGGTGGGCGAGGTCTCCAACCGGCAGATCGGCCAGGCGGCCGGGCAGGCGAACAACTTCGCCGTCGGCTACCACTTCGGCACCAAGGCGGACCTGGTGCGGGCGATCGTGCGCCGGCACACCGCCGTGACGGAGGAGCGGCGGCTGCGCATGCTGGCGGAGATCGCCGAGCCCGGCGACCCGCGCGACTGGATCGCCTGTCTGGTACGTCCGGCGACCGGCCAGCTCGACGCGCTGGGTGTGCCGAGCTGGCGGGCCCGTTGCCTGGCGCAGTTCGACACGGTGCCGGCTCTGCGGCAGATCGTGGTGGACGAGTCGGTGGCGGCGCCGTCGATGGGGCGGGCGCTGGAGGGGATGTTCCGGTTGCTGCCGGACCTGCCGGAGGAGGTGCACAGGGAGCGGGGGGACATGAGCCGCCTGCTGGTGGTGCACACGCTGGCCGAGCGGGAGCGGGCGCTGCACGAAGGGGAGCAGGGGGCGCGTACGGGGTGGGAGGCCACCGCGATCGGGCTCATCGACGCGCTGGCCGGGCTCTGGCTGGCTCCTGTCAGCGCCAGGGCCCTCCCTGGATGAAGCCAGGCCCTGTCAGCGCCAGGGCCTTCCCGGGTGAAACCAGTCCCTGTCAGCGTCAGGACGTTCCTGTGTGAAAGCTGTCAGGACTGAGCTGCGGAAATGTCGATTTCCCAGTGAGGACACAGCTTCTTCCCAGGTAGAGACCCTAAAGTGAGCCCCTCGTCGATCTCAGGGGGGCGCCGGCATGTCCGTCGAGGGTGGCGCGCGGCGGGTGCGCGGCAACGACTACCGCGTCCTGCGACCGCCGGAGCGCTGCACGCCGGAGCTGCGGGTCAGCGTGATCATCCCGGCCTACGGCACGCAGGACAAGCTGGATCTGGTGTTGCAGGGGCTGGCGCGGCAGACGTACCCGGCGGAGCTGACCGAGATCATCGTGGTGGACAACGGCAGCTCGCCGCCGCTGCGGCTGCCCGCGGGCTCGTCCGCCAGGATGGTGGTGTGCGAACGTCCGGGACGGGCCGCCGCCCGCAACGCCGGGCTGGCCGAGGCGACCGGCGACGTCATCCACTGGCTGGACTCGGACGTGGTGCTCACGCCCGGCGCGATCGAGGCGCACATGCGCTGGCATCACGCCGCGCCCTACCTGTCCGTCACGGGTTACCTCCGTTTCACGAGCGCGCCGCTGCCCGGCGTACTGCCTGATGATCTGGAGGCGGCGTTCGAGCCGGCCGACCCGCACGCGTGGCTGGTCGGCCTGGTGGAGCGGACGGACGGGCTGACGAACAACCCGGTGCGGCCGTTCAGCCTGCACGTCGGCGGCGCCACCTCCGTCAGCGCCCGCCTGGTGGAGGCCGCCGGGCCCATGGACGACGACCTGATACTCGGCCAGGACACCGAGCTGGGCTACCGGCTGTACCAGGCGGGGGCGGTGTTCGTGCCGGAGCCGCGGGCGCGCGCCTACCATCTCGGCCCGACCATGCGGATGCGTCATCAGGAGCGCATCGACCGGGTCAGCCACGCCTTCGTCGCCGACCGCATCCCCGCCTACCAATGGCTGCGCACACATCCGGCCCGCCGCTGGAAGGTGCCGAACGTGACCGCCGTCGTGGACGGCGCCGCCGGGTACGAGGCCGTCCGCGCCACCGTGGACGCGCTGCTCGCCTCGACCGTGGCGGACCTGTCGGTGGTGCTCGTCGGCCCCTGGGACACGCTCGAACGTGACCGCCGCGCCCCGCTCAAGGACCCGAACCTCGACCTGGTGCTGGTGCACGGCCACTACGAGCACGAGAGCCGGGTGCTGCTGGCGGCCGAGGAGCGGGTGGACCCGTCCGTGCCGTTCGTGCTGCGCCTGCCCGCGGGGTGGGTGCCCGGCGAGGACAGCCTGGCCAGGCTGCTGGCGCTGGCTCGTGGTGAGGGGCTGGGCCTGATCCAGGTGTTGCTGGCGGAGACGGCAGAGGAGGTGGTCTCGGCGCGGCTCGAACGGGTGTCGGCCCTGGCCCGCGCCCGGATCGTGGCCCACCGGGGCGAGGCGCTCGACGACGTCGTGGAGGACGTGTCGGGGGTGCGGTGGGTCGTCGGTGAGGAGTACGGGTTCGGCAGCGGGCCGGGTGAGATCGTCGGGCGGCGGGCCGCGTACAAGGCCAGGACGCAGGCGGAGGCGGAGGCGGCCCGGCTGGCGAAGGAGGCCGAGCGGCTGCGGGCGCAGGTCGCCAAGTGGCGGGACGAGGCGGCTCGCTGGCGCAGGAGCACCGTGGAGCTGCGGCGCGAGGTCGGCACGCTGCGCCGCGAGCTGCACGTGGCCAGGCGCGGGGACGGCGTGCGCGCCGTCCTGACCCGCCGCATGAAACGGGTGCTGACGAAGCGGACGCCCAAGGGCTGAGGCGGGCGCTCACCAAGCGGACGTCCAAAGGCTGAGGCGGGCGCTCACCAAGCGGACGCCCGAAGGCTGAGGCGGGCGCTCACCAAGCGGACGCCCGAAGGCTGAGGCGGGCGCGTGGCTGAGAAACCTCACTTCCCGGGAAGGAGGCAGCGGGCGGCCATCGGAGGATGCTGCGCCCATGGATGCCGAACGAGAACGACTAGGGCAGTCGGCCGCTCCGGACGCGCCATGGCGCCGGTGGGGACCGTACCTGAGCGAGCGGCAGTGGGGCACCGTCCGCGAGGACTACAGCGTGAACGGCGACGCGTGGAACCACTTCCCGCACGACCACGCCCGCTCCCGCGCCTATCGATGGGGTGAGGACGGGCTCGGCGGCGTCAGCGACGACAAGCAGCGGCTGTGCCTGTCGATGGCGCTGTGGAACGGCAAGGACCCGATTCTCAAGGAGCGGCCGTTCGGGCTGACGAACGGCGAGGGCAACCACGGCGAGGACGTCAAGGAGCACTACTTCTTCCTTGACAGCACGCCCACCCACTCCTACATGCGGTACCTCTACAAGTACCCGCAGGCCGAGTTCCCCTACAACGAGCTGGTCACCACGAACGCGGCCAGGGACGCGCGCGGCTTCGAGTACGAGCTGCTCGACACGGGCGTCTTCGACGACAACCGCTACTTCGACGTGTTCGCCGAGTACGCCAAGGCCGCCCCCGACGACCTGCTGATGCTGGTCACGGTCGCGAACCGGGGCCCGGAGGCGGCGACGGTCCACGTGCTGCCGACGCTGTGGTTCCGCAACACGTGGTCGTGGGGCGCGGGGGCCGTCAAGCCGGAGCTGCGGGCCGCGGGGCCGGGGGTGGTGCAGGCCGAACATGCGGAGCTGGGGACGTACCGGCTGTACTGCGCGGCGGACGCGCCGCTGCTGTTCACCGAGAACGAGACGAACCACGAGCGGCTGTACGGCGGCAGGAACGCCTCCCCGTACGTGAAGGACGCGTTCGACCGTCACGTGGTGCGCGGGGAGAGCAGCGCGGTGAACCCGCAGCGTACGGGCACCAAGGCGGCCGTGCACCACACGCTGACGGTGCCGGCGGGCGGCGAGGTGACGGTGCGCCTGCGGCTGGCCGCGGGCGACGCGGGCCCGGACCCGCTGGGCGCGGGCTTCGACGAGGTGCTGCGGCAGCGGCGGGCGGAGGCGGACGCGTTCTACGCGGCGCTCACCCCGCCCGAGGCGAGCCAGGACGAGGCGATGGTGCTCAGGCAGGCGCTGTCGGGCCTGCTGTGGAGCAAGCAGTACTACTACTTCGACGTCGAGACGTGGCTGGCCGAGCACGGCGCCGACCCGTGGACGCGCACGGGGCAGCGCAACCACGCCTGGTTCGACATGACGGCCGACGACGTGCTCGTCATGCCGGACACGTGGGAGTATCCCTGGTTCGCCGCCTGGGACCTGGCGTTCCACGCGGTCGCGCTGTCGGTGGTGGACCTCGACCTGGCCAAGCACCAGATCGAGGTGCTGCTGGGCGAGCGGTACCTGCACGCCAGCGGCCAGGTGCCCGCGTACGAGTGGAACTTCGCCGACGTCAACCCGCCCGTGCAGGCGTGGGCGGCGCGCTTCGTCAACAGCCTGGACAGGAGGCTCGACGGCCACAGCGACCTGGACTTCCTGGAGCGGGTCTTCCAGAAGCTGCTGGTCAACTTCACCTGGTGGGTCAACCGCAAGGACCCGGACGGGCGCAACGTCTTCCAGGGCGGCTTCCTCGGCCTGGACAACATCGGCGTGTTCGACCGCAGCGCGACGCTGCCGACCGGCGGCTCGCTGGACCAGGCCGACGGCACGGCGTGGATGGCGTTCTACACGCAGACGATGTTGCAGATGGCCGCCGAGCTGTCGGACCGGGCGCCCGCGTACGAGGATCTCGCGGTGCGCTTCGCGCAGGCCTTCCTGCGCATCTCCGCCTCGACCGACCGGGTCGGCGATCTGAAGGAGGAGATGTGGGACGAGGCGGACGGCTTCTTCTACGACGTGCTGCGGCTGCCTGACGGCGAGGCCGTCCGGCTCAAGGTGCGTTCCCTGGTGGGGCTGCTGCCGATGTGCGCGACGACGGTCTTCACGCCGCGCGCGGAGGAGTCGGAGGCCAGGCTGTTCAACCGGGTCAGGGCGTTCGCGAGCCGCCATCCCGACCTGGCCGAGGGCATGTCGGCGGCGGAGCGGCCCGGCGTGGCGGGGCGGCGGTTGTTGTCGCTGCTGGACGAGCGGAAGCTGCGCCGGGTGCTGGCGCGGATGCTCGACGAGGAGGAGTTCCTCGGCCCGTACGGGATCAGGTCGCTGTCGCGGCACCACGCCGATCATCCGTACTCGTTCACGGTTCAGGGCCGCGAGTACAAGGTGGCGTACCTGCCGGCCGAGTCCGACAGCCGCATGTTCGGCGGGAACTCCAACTGGCGCGGGCCGGTGTGGTTCCCGATCAACGTGCTGCTGATCAGGGCGCTGCTGCACCTGTACGCGTTCTACGGCGACGAGTTCACCGTGGAGTGCCCGACGGGCTCGGGCAACCGGATGACGCTGTTCGAGGTGAGCAAGGAGATCTCGGACCGGCTCGTGCGCACGTTCCTGCGGGGTCAGGACGGGCGGCGGCCGGTGTACGGCGGGCAGCGGATCTTCCAGGAGGACCCGCACTGGCGGGATCTGATCCTGTTCCACGAGTACTTCCACGGTGACGACGGGGCCGGTCTGGGTGCGGCGCACCAGACGGGGTGGACGTCGCTGGTGGCGGTGCTCATGATCGTCTACGGCCGCCTGTCGGCGACCGACTTCTAGCCTTTTCCTCCGCCCCGGCCCAAAACCGGGGCGGAGGCCATTATTGACCGATATTTCGGCATAAAGCCGTATTTACTTAACTCTTGACCCACCAGCCCCACAGCCGTGACCTTCCCCATAGAATCCCTGTATGCGGGGTAGACGACGGCGATTAGGGACATGCACAATCTGACAGATTGCATGACCAAAACCAGGGTTGAAACTTCTCGGGGCTCCTCTCCGTTCTGCGGATAAGAAAAACGGCGACTGCGAGGAAATGTGCTCGTCACTACATCCCTCAGATTTCTTTTCGCGCTTACCGTGACCGCTGCCGTGACCGCTGCCGTGGCGCTCCCCCCGACGGCCGCGCACGCCGCTCCGCCCTCCGACGTCAAGCCCGTCCGCGTCGTCGTCCTGGTCGACGAGTCGGGCAGTCTCAAGGACCAGGACGTCAGGCGCGAGCGCGCCGCCGCCCAGCTCATCGCGCTCAGCGAGCTCTCGCCGCAGTCGCAGGTGGCCGTGGTGGGGTTCGGCAGCTCCAACGCCCCCGGCCAGTCGGCCGTGGACATCGTCTGCCCGCTGACCGGGGTGGAGACCGCGCAGGATCGCGAGTCGCTCAGCCGGTGCGTGGAGAAGCTGCGCCTGCGCGGCTCGGGCGAGGGCAACGACACCGATCACGCCGCCGCCCTGGAGCAGGCGCTCGACATCATGGGCAAGCCCGACGACCAGCAGCGCGCGAAGATCGTGTTCTTGCTGACCGACGGCGTGCTCGACGTGAAGAACAGCCCCCAGTACGGCGCCGACGCCCAGGCCCGCAACGCCAACGCCCAGGACCAGATCACCCGCAGCCTCGGCGACGCCAAGCAGGGGCAGGTGCAGATCTGGCCGCTGGGCTTCGGCGCGGCCGACAAGTCGGCGCTCGACGCGTTCGCGGCGGGCGGCTGGGTGCAGCCCTGCGGCGACCAGAAGACGGCCACGCCGACCGCCCGCGTCGTCGCCAGCTCGGCCGACGTGGAGCGCTCGCTGCTGGAGGCGTTCGCCTACGCCAGGTGCGCCGGCATCGAGAAGTCCGTGACCGACTCGCTCGACGCGGGCGCCACCATCGACCTGAAGGTGAACATCCCGATCATCGCCACCGACGGCTCGATCGTGGTGGTCAAGCGCGACAAGCGCATCCAGGTCGCCTACTTCGACCCCGAGAACACCCAGGTGCCCAAGCAGGGCGAGCTGAAGGAGTCCACCTTCCAGGCGGCCGGCGAGTCAGGCCCGGTGGAGTCGCTGCGCATCCGCAACCCGCTGCCCGGCGAGTGGGTCATCAGGCTCACCTCGCCGCCGGGCGTCAGCCGCCAGGACGTCAGCGCCACCGTCGTCTGGCAGGGCGCGCTGCGCGCCTCGATCTCGCTGAGCAACCCCCGGCCGCGCCCCGGCGAGCAGGTGAACGTGCGGCTGCGCCTGCAGACCAGGACGGGCACGATCACCGACCCTGCCGCGCTGGAGGGCCTGCGGTTCAGCGCCAGGATGTCCGGCGACGGGTTCCAGGAGGTCCCGGTCGAGCTGGGCGACACAGGTGAGGGGGCCGACCGGGCGCAGGGCGACGGCGAGTACTCCGGCCCGATCGTCATCCCCGCCACGGCCACCGGCGCGCTGTCCTTCGTCGGCAAGGTGACGGGGCCTGGCGTGGCCGGCGACGAGCGGCCGTACGCGACGCGCATCGCCGGGCCCGCCGACCGGCTCCGCGCCCAGGTCGAGCTGACTCCCGCCACCGTCGAGCCGGGCGGCACGCTCGCCGGCGCCGTCCGGATCACCAACGAGGCCGAGCCCGTCCAGCTCGGCCTGCGGCTCGTGGACGTCCCCGGCACCGTGACCCTGTCCGCCCAGCGGCTCCAGGCGCCGACCGGCAGCTCGGAGCAGCCGCTGGAGCTGCGCGTCGGCTCCGACGCCGGGGAGGGCGAGGTGAGCGGCATGGTGCAGGTGCTCGACCCGGCCGGGCAGGTCGTGGCCGAGGAGTTCGTCAGCGTGGACGTGCAGCCGCCGACTCCGCTGTGGCAGCGGGCGCTGCAGGCCCTGCTGATCCTCCTCCTCGTCCTCGCGGTGGCGCTGCCGTTCCTGCTGGCCAGGCGGCGGGCGCGGCGGCGGGCGGCCGACCCGAGCGAGCTGACCCTGCACCTGTTCGACCGGCTCGGCGAGCCGTACATCAGCCGGCTCCAGGCGCCGCTGGGCGAGGGCCCCGAGTTCACCTTCGAGGTCCGCGACGGCCTTCTGGTCCGCACGTACGGGACGGGCTACGCCGTGCGCCGCGGCCCTGGCCGGACGGTGCTGGTGCGCGACCCGTCGGGGCGGGAGCTGGACCCGCTCTCCCCAGGCCAGCCGATCGCCCTGCCGAACGGCATGTACCTCGGCGTGGACGACGGCCGGGCCAGGGGCGGCGCCGAGCAGCCGGCGTACGGGCCCGCGCAGCCGTACCAGAGCAGGACGACCCACCGACCGATGCCAGGCGACGACCTGTTGTGAGGGATGCATGAGGATCTTCGATCCGATGATGTTCGTGGGGCTCGGCGGCACCGGCTGCCGGGTCGGGGTGGAGCTGGAGCGCTGGCTGCGTGACGAGCTGTGCGGTCCCGACGGCATGGATCTGATCAGGAACTTCAGGTGGCAGAACTACCAGCCCTACGAGCTGCCCTCCTGCCTGCAGTTCGTCTACGTCGACCTGAACGAGGACGAGCTGAACCGCACCCGCCGCCGCGTGGTGCCGACCGAGCGGGAGCTGCCCGCGGCGGGCCGCACCGCGCACCTGATCCACGACGTGGTGCCCAAGTTCGACTCCTATCCGGAGGTGGCCCGCAGCCTGCGCGCCACGCTGGGCGACCACGTCAAGGACTGGCTGCCGCCGCGCGAGCAGGAGCCGCTGGTCGCGCCGCTGATGCGGGGCGCGGGGCAGCTTCCGACGGTGGCCAGGGCGGCGCTGTTCGAGCGCATGCGGCACGGCACGGGGCCGGTCGTGCAGGGCATCGAGGACGCCATCGGCGCGATCAGCAACTCCGGCAGCGAACTGGCCGCGCTGGGCGGCCGGCTGCGGCGCACCTGCGACGTGTTCGTGGCCTACTCGGTGGCGGGCGGCACCGGCAGCGGCATCTTCTACGACTACCTGCACCTGATCGGCGACGCCTTCGCCCGCAACCACATCAGGGCGCGGATCCACCCGCTGGTCGTCATGCCGTCGGCGTTCGTCGAGGGCAAGGGCGGCGGGCGCAGGGCCCGGCTCAACGCGGGGGCGAGCCTGCTCGACCTGTTCAGGCTGGTCGACGACCAGAACGCGCCGCACGCGGGCACGCAGGTCGACGAGCAGGGCATCGTCGGCGAGCTGGGCGTGCGTTACCCGGGCAGGGGCGAGGTGCGGCTGGGCACCGGCACGGTGCAGACCGCGTTCCTGTTCACCATGCCGCCCGGCGTCGAGCGCGACGACCTGCACCGCTCGATCGCCTCGCTGATCGTCTCCCTGGCCGGCACCCGGCCGAGCACCGCGGGAGAGACCGTGGGCGGCATGGAGGACCGCGGCGAGTCCTCCTTCGCCGACGACTTCATCAACCGGGCCGTCGAGCGCGAGGTGCCCGCCGCCTCCGGCATCGGCAACCGGGGCGTGTCCACGGCGTTCGTCTCCTCGATGACCGTGCCCGTGGAGGAGCTGGCCGACCTGGTCAGCTCGCGGCTGCTGGCGCGCGCGGTGACGCAGTTGCACGCCGCGCCGCCGGGCGCGGCAGAGAGCAACGTGGAGGAGATCCGCCGCATGTTCACCACCGCCAACCTGGAGCAGCTCAACACCCGCGAGCCGCTGCCGCTGCCCGAGGCCCGCGCGGCGACCGGCGCGGCGGAGATCCAGAAGTCGCTGGCCAACCGGATGCGTGCGATGGAGGACAATCTGGCCTCGCTGGAACGGCAGCTCAGCCGTGTCGTGCCGGCCATGGCCAAGGACATGGATGTGCGGCGCGGCGCGCTGGAGGGGCTCGGCCACGTCGATCCGTTCCGGCTGCGGCGGGTGGTGATGGGCCTTCAGGGCGACGTGCACGACGCCGACAAGCTGGGCTTCGCCGGGCTGCTCGACCAGCGCAGGGCGCAGCCGCGCAAGCCGTACGAGAACATGAGCGAGGCGCCGCCGCAGCCGCGGCCGATGCGCGACCGGCTGTTCCGCAAGGTGCAGTGGAGCGACCCCGAGGTGCAGGCGTCGCTGCACGACCAGGACACCTGGTACCTGTGGCGCAGCCAGGGGCTGTGGCACCGGGCCTGGGCCGACCAGATGCCGCGCTGGGAGCCGCTGCGCAAGCAGCTCATCCGCGAGGTGCGCGACTTCACCGAGGTGTTCGCCGAGCACGCGGACGCGGACCCCGAGCGGTTCGCGCGCCGCGCAGGCGAGCTGTACGAGACCCGCGTCGGCGTCTACCACCTGCTGCCGCCGTCGGGCCCCGAGGCGTTCTACGACGCGGTGGTGCGCCGCTTCGTGGACGTGCACGTGGCCAGGCAGCTCCTGCGGCCGACCGACGGCGAGGCCGGGGTGGTCAACGCGCTGATCGGCGCGGCGGGCTGGCAGCACGCCTACGACCTGGCCTGGCGCACGGGCAAGCCGGTGGACGCGCTGGCCTGGGTGCGTGAGCGGCTCAAGCTGGAGGTCAAGAAGCTCTTCAAGGACCGCGACGAGGCCGCCGTGCTGGGCGAGCAGCCGCTGCTGCCGTCGCTGGCCGACATCCTCGCCCAGGCGGCGACGGGCGGCGGCGACGACCCGCACGTGCGGCAGTTCCAGCTCAAGCTGGCCGACCTGGTGCCCGGCGGCTTCACGCCCGACGGCACGGGCGACCTGAAGGTGCTCGTCTCCTACCCGGCGCCGGCCAAGGACGTCGAGCTGGAGCGCTTCCTGAAGGAGCGGATCGACCTGCCGGGCGTGCCCGACTTCCGCAACATCGACGCCGACTCGGTGACGGTCGTGCAGGTGCGCACCTCGATGAGCGTCACCCAGGTGCGCGAGCTGCGCGAGGTGCTGCACGACTGGGCCGACGCCCTGCAGCACGAACGGCCGCAGGACCATCTGAAGTGGCGCCAGCGGCTCGGCTACGACTTCGGCTACCTGGCCACCACCGAGGAGCACCGGGTCCGCATCCTGCACCGGCTGCTCTGCCTGCTGTGGAACGGGCAGGTCAGCGTGGTCGAGGGCGAGCCGGCCTCGCCGTCGCGGATCAGGATCGACGTGGAGGGCGGCTCGATGACGCTGCCGCTGACCGGCTACGGCAGGGCGTCCTCGTGGCCGAGCATCCTGCGGGCCTACGAGCAGTGGGTGATCGGCGGCGACGAGGAGTTCCGCAGCCTGGTGAGCGAGCAGCTCATGAACGCGCTGCCGCGCGGCCTGGCGGGCGCGCTGAGCGCCCCCGACCCGCTCTTCCACCAGGTCACCGGCATGGCCGCCGACCAGCTCGGCCTGCTGGAGATCATGATGCCGAAGCTGCCCGGGGGCGCGCGCAACCGGGCCGACCAGCTCGTCGCGTTCTGGGCGAACACCCTGCCCGCCGCGCTGGACCTGCCGTTCGAACGGGTCGCCGAGGCCGTCGCCTACAACCTGCGCGACCTGGACGCGCTCACCGGGGAGTGAGCATGGTCGTCGTGCTCGACCTCCGCAAGGAGGAGATCACCAGGCTCGGCCACCGGGTCCTGGTGGTGACCGACACCGACCGGCTGGCCGCCGGGCAGCAGGCGCTGCAGGAGGTGTTCAGCTCGCGCCTGGTCAGGTCGGTGCTGGTGGTGGCGCTGGGGCCGGACCCGCGCCTGCCCCCGGCGCTCACCGGCGAGAGCCGCAGGGTGCTGTGGGTGGGCGATCCGTGCGGCATCCTGTGGAACGCCGACACCGGCGAGGCGGCGCACGGGCCAGAGGTCAGCTCCGAGGCCATCCTCATCGACCTGCTGTCGCAGCCGGAGGTGTTCGACGAGGTGGTCGGCGAGCTGGGCGAGATCCCGTACGGGACGGCCTCGCCCGGCTGGCGCATCGTGGCGGGCCGCATCGACCCCGAGGTGCTCGCGCAGGCCTTCACCGACGTGGCCGACCGGTTCGCCGGGCCGCCCCAGCAGGACCCGGCGGTGTTCGGCTCGCCGCTGGCCAGCGCGCTGCCGGTGCTCAGCGGCACCGCCGACCTGCCCGCCGACCTCCTGGACGCGCTCGTCCCCGACGGCCGGATGGACCGGCTCTACCGGCAGGCCCGCGACCGGCTCGACCGCGCCACCAGGGCGCTCGACGAGCTCGGCTACCTCAGCACCGCCCTGGCCAGGGCCGCCGTCGTGGACGAGGTGATCGCCGCGGGCCGGGCGCTGGCCGAGTTCCGCGACGCCGTCGCCCGCCTGTTCGCCGACGTCGACCACAGCGACGAGGACGCCCCCGGCGTGCTGGCCGCCAACGGGATCAAGTTCGCCACCCCGGCAGGCATGGGGCACGCCGAGATCGTCGCCGAGCTGCGCGCCGACGTGGACACCGCGCTGGGCGAGCGCAAGAGCCTGACCCGGCTGGTGTCGCGGCTGCGCGCGCTGGCCGACCAGAGCGCGCCCATCGGCAGCGCGGCCTTCGTCCCCGGCTGCCGGCGCCGGTGCCCCGACGAGCTGCTCAACGAGCTGCACGCGCCGCCCGAGTTCCCCCGCGGCCTGCTCAACCGCTTCGTCTTCTGGCGGCGCTCGCGGGCGTGGTGGCGCGAGCAGCTCTCGCTCGGCCCGGCCAGGACCGCCCTCGACGAGCTGCGCACGCTGCTCGAACAGGTCGCCGCCAGCGAGTGGACGCTGGGCGAGGCCCGCATGCACACCTCCGACGCGGCCCGCACGGTGGCCGCCGCGCTGGCGGAGATCTGCGCGCAGGTGTCGGCGACGCTGACCGACTGGAGCAGGGCCGAGGCGGGGCAGGCCGCCGCCAGCCCGGCGCTGGACGAGGAGGTCACCGTGCGGCTGCGCGACCGCGGCGGCCAGCTCCGCGAGGTCATCACCGGCGACCTGCTCGACGCGGTGACCGGCTGGCTCGACCCGGCCTGGCCCGCGCTGGAGCACGGCGACTACCGCGACGTGCAGGCGGGGCTGGAGCGGCGGGTCGACGAGACGCTCCGCCAGTACCGCTACCACCTGGCGCACCGGGGCGTGCAGGAGAAGCCCGAGTTCGGCACCGCCGACGCGGGCCGCCAGGACCTGGTGGACGCGGTGTGGCGGCAGTCGCAGCAGGTGGTGCGGGCGCTGCAGGCCCCGCCCGGCGGGCAGATGCTGCAGCTCTGCGGCGACCGTGACCTGTCGCTGCTGCTGCGGCAGGCGTACGCGGTGCGGTTCGCGCCCAGGGCCGTACGGGGCCAGGGCAACCCGCCCGGAGTCGTGTGGACCCGGTCGGGCCAGTACGCCGGCACCCTACGGCTGGTGCCGCTGCGTCCCGGGACGGTGGAGGAGAACTGGAGTGGTGATGGAGCCTGAGCCGCTGGACTTCGACTCTCCCGAAGGCGACCCGGTGAGCTGGGAGGTGGAGGCCGAGCCGTGGCAGGACCCGTTCGAGCGCCGCGTCACCCACCTCGCCTCCGGCACCAAGCTCGTGCAGCGGCGGGTGCCGCGCGCCGAGGGCCGCGACCGCGAGTACCTCTACGACCTGCTGGAGAACGAGGCCCGGATGGGCGCCAGGCTGCTCACCCGGCTGCGCCGCGCCTACCCGCCCGAGCTGCCCCGGCTGATCGGCTACAGCCTCGACGAGGAGGAGCCGTTCGTGCTGCTCTACGACTACCGGGGCGAGCCCGTCAGCCGCTACTTCGGCGCGCTGCTGATCAGCGAGCAGCGGACGTTGCAGGCCAGCCTCTTCCGCGCCGTGCGCATCCTGTCGGCCTGCGGCATCGTGCACCGGCGCATCGAGCCGGCCACCGTGCGCTGGGACGGCGCCACCGCGCAGCTCACCGACCTCAGCCACGCCACGCTGGCCGGCTCGCGCCGGCTGCGGATGGGCGAGGCGCCCTACGCCTGCCCCGCCCAGCGCAGGGGCGAGGGGCTGACCGCCGCCGGCGACGACCTGTGGAGCGCGGGCATGGTGATCTACCGTACGGTCACCGGCCGCGAGATCGCCGACGTGCCCGACCTGTCGGCCACCCCCGCGCTCCAGCCGCTCAGGGACGTCTTCTCCGACTCGCCGCCGACGGCGCAGGAGGTGCTGGCCAGGCTGCGGATGCCCGACCCGATGCAGTCCGTCGCCGTCGAGCGGGACCTCGGCCTGGAGGAGGGCCGCGCCGCCTTCGACCGGGCCCGCGAGGCCAGGCGCGAACCGGCCGCCGCCACCGCCTCGCAGGAGACCAGGGTCCAGCCGGTGCCCGTCCCCGAGGAGGAGGAAGGCAGGCCGCTGCCCCGGTGGGCGCGCTGGCTGCCGCTGGCCGTCCTGCTCGTCCTGCTCGTCGTCCTGTGGGTGGTGTCCCGGTGATCCTCTGCCCGATCTGCCTGCACGAGTTCGCCTGGACCGAGGACGAGCTGTACGAGCGCACCCCGGCCGGCCAGTACCAGCCGCTCTCCCTGGAGCACGTGACAGGGCCGCGCCGCGAGGACCTCCTGCGGGCCGCGCACGTCCGCTGCCCCGCGCCCGTGTCCGACCCCGGGCTCGAACACCACCTGCCCTACACCTACGTGCGGCACGGCCGCCCCCTGGTGATCGGCCTCGTCGGCGGGCCCGAGACGGGCAAGACGCACCTGCTGGCGTCCATGATCGGCGCCATCGAGCAGGGCGGGCTGCGGCCGTACGGGCTGACCACCGACGCCGTCGACATCGAGCGGCACGCCGAGTACGTCAACTCCTACGTGCGCCCCCTGCTCGTCGAACGGGTCGCGCTGAACCGCACCACCCACCGGGCCACCGCCGAGCCCGTGGACGCGCTGCTCGTCAACGACGGCCGGCACACCACCGCCGTCGCCTTCTTCGACATCGCCGGCGAGCTGCTGCGCAGCGCCACCCACGAGGCCACCAGGTTCGTGCCGGCCATCGGCGGGCTGCTGTTCGTGATCGACGCCGCCACCAAGTCCGCCCGGATGGGCGACGAGTCGTTCCGCGCCGTGCTCGACCGGCTGCCCAAGACCGGCGGGCGGCTCGACATCCCGGCCGCCATCGCCGTCACCAAGAGCGACGCGGTGCGCTTCCAGGCGCCCGTCGACAACTGGCTGTACGCCGAGCCCGACGGGCTCGACCCGGCCGCCGTCCTGCGCGAGAGCCGCGACGTCTACGCCTACCTGCACCGGCGGGGGGCGCAGGCGTGGCTCAGCCCGTACGACAAGTGCCGCAGGTGCACCCTGCACTTCGTCTCGGCGACCGGCGCCGCCGCCGCCGAAGGCCGCTACCGGCGCGGCGTCCGGCCGCGCCGCGTCCTCGAACCCCTGATCTCGCTCTTCGCCATGACCGGCGTCCTGCGCGGCTACCCGGAGGTGGGGATCTGATGGGACGTTACGCCAGCGTCGATTGGATCCAGTTCGAATGGGACGAGCAGCGCACCGGCCTCGGGCCCGTGCGCACCTCCCTGGAGCAGACCGCGAGCTGGTACCACCAGCTCGGGCCCTGGCTCGACCCCGGGCCGGAGCCGGGCGTCAGCCTCTGCCGGCTGCTCGTGGACGGGCGGGTCGTGGTGCTCTCCCGCACCCGCACCGGCGGCGCCGACAGCCGCCGCACCATCCGCGTTCAGGCCTACCTGGGCGGCGCAGCCTCCCAGCCGATGGCCATGCCGAACGTGCGCCAGACCCTCGCCCTCGCCTCCGGCTGGGGCTCCCGGCTGCCCGGCGACGACGAGCCGCTCGACCTGGGCAAGCTGATCAGCTCGTACGAGAGCGCGCGGACCGCGCTCGACCGGGAATCGCGGGCGGCGGCCGTGACGCTCGCGCCGATCGTCTCCGAGTGCCTGCGGCGGCCGGGGTCGCCATTGTCGGTCGCTTCAGGGGGGAACGCGATCGTGCAGTTGTGGGGGCTGGTGGACATTCTGGATCTGGTGCTGGGGCGGCATCCGGAGACGTTCTCCACGTACGAGAGTGATGACTTCAATCCCGGGGCCGAGATCGTCTTTCTGCGGAAGTGGCCGGGGGTGTCGTCGCAGAGCTCCAACCGGACGCGGGTGGATCCGCGGTCGCCCGGGCAGGGGGATCGGTATTCCGAGATCGCGTCGATGCTGGTGGACGCCTATGCGCGGGATCAGCTCGTGGGGCTGGTGAAGCGGCTGCGGATCTCCGACAGGACGCCGTTCGAGGAGCGGTTGCGGCGGTTCGGGGGGGTTACGGGGGATCGGGAGGATGAGCTGGTGTGGTCGCCCCAGCCTCCGGCACGTTCCCAGCCCGCGCCGTCCCCGCAGGCCGCGCCCTCCCCGGCTGCGCCCCCGCAGGCCGCGCCCTCGCAGGTCACCGCACCGCACGCGGCCGGGCAGGCGGCGGGCTGGGCGCCGGAGCAGGCAGCCGGGCAGGCAGCGGCGGGCCCGGTGGCTGGCTGGGCGGCGGAGCAGGCGACCGGGCAGGCAGCCGGGCACGCGGCAGGACAGGCGAGCGGGCAGGCGGCGGGTCAGACCGCGCAGGCGGCCACGCAGGGGGCGGGCCCGGTGGCGGGCGAGGTGGCGGAGCAGGGGGCGGGGCAGACGGCGCAGGTGCAGCGGCCCCGGACGGCGGGCCCGGCCGTGCCGCAGTACACGGAGCAGGACGCGTTCGAGATGCTCTGCACCGACCTCACCCAGGCCACCTCCCCCAAGGACGTCACCGCCATCCTCCAGGAGATGCGCGCCCTGGCCGCCAGACGCCAACCGGCCGAGGTCCGCGCCCGCCTGCCGCGCCTCATCCCCGTCCTGGAACGGCAACTCCCCGAAGCCCAGATCAACCCCGTCCTGCGCGCCCTCCTCGACCCCGACGCCCCCGCCCGCGCCCCGAGGCCGAACTGGCTGGACCCCCAGTGGCTGGTCATCGTCGCGCTGCTGACCGTCCTGGTGATCCTCGCGATCGTGGCGGTGTTCCTCCTGGCTTAGGGGATCAGCCCGAGCCGCCGCCCGGCCGCGGCGAAGGCGGCGGCGACGCGGTCGAGCTGCGTCTCGGTGTGCAGGGCGGTGGTGCTGACGCGGATCAGCGCCTGCCCGTCCGGCACGGCGGGCGGCACCATGGCGGTGGCGAGCACGCCCTCGTCGAACAGCTCCCGCCACAACCGGCAGCACAGCAGGAGGTCGCCCACGTACACGGGGATGATCGTGGTCGGCGAGGTCTCGGTGCGGAACCCCAGCCCCGACAGGTCGGCGCGCAGCCGGGCGGCGGCGGCCAGCGCCCGGCGGCGGCGTTCCGGCTCGGTCTCGATGATGTCCAGGGCGGCCAGCGCGGCGGCGGTGCTCGACGGGGCGAGCGCCGCCGAGTACACCATCGACCGGGCCTGGTGGCGCAGGTAGACGATGATCTGCTCGGGCCCGGCGACGGCGCCGCCGGTGGTGCCGAAGCACTTGGAGAAGGCCAGGGTGTGCAGGTCGACCGCCGGTTCGAGGCCGTAGTGCTCGGCCGTCCCGCGCCCTCCTGGGCCGATCAGGCCGATGTCGTGGGCGCCGTCCAGGACGAGGCGGACGCCGTGGCGGCGGGCCAGCCCGGCGGTTCCGGGCAGGTCGCAGAGCGTGCCGGTGGTGGAGAACATGCCTTCGGTGAGGATCAGCGCGCCCGCGGCGGGGTCGCACTCGGCCAGCAGCCCCGCCAGGCGATCGAGGTCGTTGTGCCGGTAGCGCCGCAGGCGGGCGCGGGAGAGCCGGACCGCGTCGATGAGGGAGGCGTGGATGAGCTGGTCGGCGAGCACGGTGTCGCGCGGGCCCACCAGGGCGCTGAGGACGAGGTTCGCCAGGAAGCCGGTGGGCGTCACCATCGCCGACTCCTGGCCGAGGAACGCCGCGAGCCTGCCCTCCAGCGTCTCGTGCAGGGTGAGCGACCCGTTGGCCATGCGGGATCCGGCGGTGCCGGTGCCCAGTAAGCGGACGGCGCGGCAGGCCGCGTCCTTCAGCCGGGGGTCGGCCGACAGGCCGAGGTAGTCGTTGGACCCGACGGACACCAGCACGCGCCCGCCGACCACCACCTCACCGTCGGCCAGCCGCTGCTCGACGGGGTGGTAGTAGGGGTAGACGCCCATCTCGGTGACGGGCTTGACGTCGTCCTGGACCTGGCACCTGCCGAACACGTCGAGCATCGGCGCATCACCGCCCTTCTCGGAGGCTGACCCTGTGCTGCGCAGTCTGCCTCGGGGGCGGGCGGGGCGCGTGGCGTACCACGCTTCGTGTCACGGCGCGGGCCGTGGGTAGCTGTCCCGCCATGTCTGAGCTGCTGACCGGAGATCTGTACGCGTTCGAGAGTCTGCTGGCCGAACAGGAGCGCGAGACGCTGCTGCGGGTGCGGGCCTTTCTGCGGGAGAAGGTGGTGCCCATCGCGAACGAGTGCTGGGTGCGCGCGGAGTTCCCCGTGGACCTGGTGAAGGAGTACGCCGAGCTGGGCATCGCGGGCCTGGCCTACCCGGAGTGTCCAGGGCCGAAGCCGAGCGGGCTGCTCAGCGGTTTCCTGGCGCTGGAGATGGCTCGCGCCGACCCGTCGATGGCGACGTTCTTCGGCGTGCACACCGGCCTGGCCATGGGCAGCATCGCCGCCTGCGGGTCGGCGGAGCAGCGGGAGCGCTGGCTGCCCGCGATGAGCAGGATGGAGCGGATCGGGGCGTTCGCGCTGACCGAGCCGGCGGGCGGCTCGGACGTGTCGGGCGGCATGCGCACCACGGCCAGGGGCGAGGGCGACGTGTGGGTGCTGGACGGGGCCAAGCGCTGGATCGGCAACGGCACGTTCGCCGACCTGATCGTCGTCTGGGCCAGGGACGTGGCGGACGGGCACGTCAAGGGGTTCGTGGTGGAGAAGGGCACGCCCGGCTTCACCGCGACGCGGATCGAGAACAAGATGGCGCTGCGCACGGTGCAGAACGCCGACATCACGCTGTCGGACTGCCGGGTGCCGGAGGAGAACCGGCTGGCGAACGCGAACTCGTTCCGCGACACCGCGCGGATCCTGCGCAGGACCCGCAGCGGGGTGGCCTGGCAGGCGGTCGGCATCATGCTCGCCGCCTACGAGATCGCACTGCGCTACGCCAAGGAGCGCGAGCAGTTCGGCCGGCCCATCGCCGGGTTCCAGCTCGTGCAGGACCTGCTGGTCAGGATGCTCGGGAACGCCACCGCCTGCCTGGGCATGGTGGTGCGGCTGGCGCAGCTCCAGGACGACGACGTCTTCCGCGACGAGCACTCGGCGCTGGCGAAGGCGTTCTGCACGAGCCGGATGCGGGAGGTCGTCGGCTGGGCGCGGGAGTTGCTCGCCGGGAACGGGATCATTCTGGAGTACGACATCGCCCGGTTCGTCGCCGACGCCGAGGCGATCTACTCCTACGAGGGCACCCGGGAGATCAACACGCTGATCGTCGGCCGGGCGGTGACCGGCGTGGGGGCCTTCGTCTGACTACCCATAGTTAGCTGCGCACGATCACATTCACGAACAGTGTGCTGACAAAGAGTCAACATTACTTTCGGGAGGTTTCTTCGCATCCGTACCTTGAAGTCCATCTGCCTCACCTGCATAGTGGACGGACCACAGGCGCACCCAGTCGTGGCGGGCAACCTCGGGGGGCGGTAGCAAGGTCACGACTGCCCGGGCGCACCCCCCACGCGCGGAATTGGACATTGAAGGATGAGCTCGCCCCCGCCTCTTCGCACCAAGCTGCTCAGGATCCTCCTGCTTCCGCTGGTCTCCATGGTGGCCCTCTGGGGGTTCATCGCCTACTCCAGCGTGGATGAGATCTCCACCGTCTCCCAGATCCAGAATCGATGGCAGGCCATCGGCGCACCGGTGCTCCAGCTCATCGTGGAGTTACAGAAGGAGCGCCAGCTCTCGGCCGAGGCGCCGAGCGGCACGGCGACGTACAAACCGCTGATCGAACAGCGCAAGGCCACCGACGAGCAGGTCAAGCGGCTGCGCGAGATCATCGCGACGCTCGACGTGACGGCGGTCAACGAGACGCCGGCGCAGGTGCAGACGATGGTGCAGGCCCTGGACGGGCTGCAGTCGCTGCGCGCCTCCGCCGACGGCGGCGTGCTGGCGCCCGCCCTGACGATCGTCGAGGCGTACAACAACCTGATCGCCGCGGCCAACCAGCAGTTCACCGACCGCGACGCGATGAGCGACGCCTCGGTCTACCAGTCGGTACGCGGCATGACGGCCTACAGCACCTCGGCCGAGTACCTGTGGCGGGAGCACGCCGTGCTCACCACCACGCTGGTGCACCGCAACATGACCCCCACCGACCGGGCCGCGTTCGTCGCCGCCATGACCGCCCGCCGGCTCGTCCTGGCCAACGCCGAGCGCGACGCCAGCCCCGAGCTGCGCGCCGCCTACGAGCAGCTCGTGGCCACCGCCTCCTACAAGCGGGTGGTGGCGGTGGAGGACGAGCTGTTCTCCTACGACACCGGCGGTCCGCCACCGGTGTCGGTCAGCGAGTGGCGCGGCGCCGCCGAGTCCGTGCTGGCCCAGATCAACCGCGACACGCAGATCGAGCTGGTCCGCGCCGCGGCCTCGGGCGAGTCGCAGAAGAACGGCGCCTACTGGCGGATCGGGATCGTGCTGCTGCTCGGCCTGGCCATGGTGATCCTGTCGGTGTGGCTGTCGTACCGGTTCGGCCAGTCGCTCATCGCCGAGCTGCGGCGGCTGCAGGGCTCGGCGGTGGAGCTGGCCGAACAGCGGCTGCCCCGGCTGGTGGAACGGCTGCGCCGCGGCGACGACGTGGACCCGGCCACCGAGGCCCCCGGCCTCGACAGGGCCGAGACCGCCGAGGTGGACCGCGTCGTGCACGCCTTCTCCGCCGTACGCCGCACCGCGGTCGAGGCCGCCGTCGGCCAGGCCGCCCTGCGCAAGGGCGTCGGCCAGGTCTTCCTCAACCTGGCCCGGCGCAACCAGGCGCTGCTGCACCGCCAGCTCGCGCTGCTGGACACCATGGAGCGGCGGGTGGACGAGCCCGAGGTCCTGGAGGACCTGTTCAAGCTCGACCACCTGACCACCCGCATGCGGCGGCACGCCGAGAACCTGATCATCCTGTCCGGCTCCTCCCCCGCGCGCCGCTGGCGCGACCCGGTGCCGCTGTTCGACGTGGTCCGCGCGGCGGTGCTGGAGGTCGAGGACTACACCCGCGTGACGGTCGCGCCGATGCCGAACTCGCCGCTGCTCGTCGGCGCCGCGGTCACCGACGTGATCCACCTGATCGCCGAGCTGGTGGAGAACGCCACCGTGTTCTCCCCGCCCAACACGACCGTGCAGGTGCGCGGCGTGACGGCGGCCAACGGGATGGCGCTGGAGGTCGAGGACCGCGGTCTCGGCCTGAACGACGCCACCCTGCACGAGCTGAACGCCCGGCTGGCCGACGTGCCCGAGTTCGACCTGGCCGACAGCGACCGGCTCGGGCTGTTCGTGGTGGCGCGGCTCGCGGCCCGGCACGGGATCAAGATCGTGATGCGGCGGTCGCCGTACGACGGGACCACCGCGATCGTCCTGCTGCCCGCCGGCCTGCTCGCCGACACCGAGCAGCTCGCCCTCACCGCGGGACCGGCCGCCACCTCGACCGCCGCCTCGACCGCCGGGCACGACGCCGTGAACGGGCGTGCGACCCGGCCCGTGCGCGGCACCTGGTTCGAGCCCGACCCCGCGCAGAACAGGCCCGACCCGTTCCCTCTGGAGAGCGACCCGGCGCCGCTGTCCGGGACGGCTTTCCCACCGCAGGGTGACGCCGCGCCGCCGCCCGGAACGCTCGGAGGCGACCCGGCGCCACTGTCCGGAACGCTCGGAGGCGACCGGGCGCCGCTGTCCGGGACGTTTGGGGGCGACCCGGCGCCGCTGTCCGGGGCGACGTTCCCGCCCGGGAGCGAGCACCCGGACCTCGAAGCACTCGTGTTCGGGGACGACCACGCCCGCGCGGCCACTCCCCCCAGGACCTCCGGCCCGCCCGCGGGCTGGAGCGTCACCGTGCCGCCCCAGGAGGCGGACGAGGATCTCGACGGGCTGCCGATGCGGATCCCGCAGGCCAGCCTCGCCCCCCAGTTGCGCGTGGACGCGCGGCCGGAGCGGCGGGGCGGCGGCGGGCGCTCGCCCGAAGAGCTCGCACAGCTCATGTCGTCCATGCAACGCGGCTGGCAGGAAGGTCGCCAGCAGGCCAAGCAGGAGCCCGACATGTGGAATCGAAAGGACGACCACCCCGATGCCTGACCCCAGAAGCGAACTGAGCTGGCTGCTCGACGACCTCATCCAGCGCGTGCCCGGCATCCGGCACGCCATCGTGCTGTCCGCCGACGGGCTCTCCATGGGCAGCTCCCACGGCCTGACCAGGGAGGACGCCGAGCACCTGTCCGCCATCTCCGCCGGCAGCCACAGCCTCGCCCTGGGGGCGGGGCGGCACTTCGGAATGGGCGGCGTCCGGCAGACGATCATCGAGTTGGAGGAGGGCTTCCTCTTCGTCACCGCCGCGGGGCAGGGGGCGCGGCTGGCCGTGCTGGCCACGGCCGACGCCGAGCTGGGCATGGTCACGTACGAGATGGCGCTGATGGTCAAGCGGGTCGGCGAGCACCTGTCCGCGCATCCGAGGGGAGCGGCACCGGCACCCGCCTGGAACGGCGCGAGACCGTGACAGGGGAGGATCCCGGGCCGCTGATCCGGCTCTACGGGCTGACCGGGGGCCGGGCGCGTCCGCAGGGCGAGTCGTTCGACCTGGTGGCCATCGTGGTCACGGCCGGCGGCCTTCCCCAGCCCGCCGACCTGCTCCCCGAGCATCGCGCCGTGCTCTCGCTGTGCCGCAGGCCCACCCCGGTGGCGGACGTCGCGGCGCACCTCAGGCTGCCGATCAACATCACCCGCGTGATCCTCGGCGATCTGCGGCGCGACGGCCTGATCAACATCGAGCGCCCGCGCCCCGTCGCGCAGACGATCGACGAACGCATCTACAGGGAAGTGCTGGATGGGCTACGCAGTCTCTGAGCCGGGCACGACCAGGGCTCCCTCGGCCCTGGCCATCAAAATCCTGATCGCGGGCGGCTTCGGTGTCGGCAAGACGACCATGGTCGGCACGATCAGCGAGATCAGGCCGCTGCACACCGAGGAACTGCTGAGCGACCGCGGCATCGGCGTGGACGACACCTCCGGCGTGGAGTCCAAGACCACCACCACCGTGGCGCTGGACTTCGGCCGCATCACCATCCGCGACGGGCTGTGGCTGTACCTGTTCGGGACGCCGGGGCAGGACCGCTTCTGGTTCATGTGGGACGAGCTGGCCCTGGGCGCGCTCGGGGCCGTCGTGCTCGCCGACACGCGCCGGCTGCAGGACTGCTTCCCGGCGGTGGACTACTTCGAGCAGCGCGGCATCCCGTTCGTGGTGGGGGTGAACTGCTTCGACGGGGCCCGCCGGTACGAGCCGGGCAAGGTGCGGCGGGCGCTCGGGCTGAGCGAGCACATCCCGGTCGTGATGTGCGACGTGCGGCGGCGCGCGTCGGTCAAGGAGGTGCTCACGACGCTCGTCACGTACGCGGTCAAGGGGGCGTAACGTCCTTCCATGATGCCAGGGCGGCTTCGCGTAGCGCCCGTGCCAGGCAGGCGGCGGCCTCGGGCATCGGGCCCGGCATCCTGGCCAGCAGGAGGCGGCGCTGCTCCTGCGGCCCGCCGCGTACCGGCAGGACGCGCACGCCCGGCGGCACGGCGGCCGCCAGCATGGCGGGCACGGTGGTGAGCCCGCAGCCGGCGGCCACGAGCGCGAGCTTGGCCAGCCAGTCGCGGGCGGAGTGCGCGATCTCCGGCCGCTCGTCCAGCCCCGGCCAGGCCCCCATGCCCGTGCTGTCGCCCGCTCCCCCGGCGGCGGCCGAGCCCGGGCCGGCGATCCAGCGCTGCCCGTGCAGGTCGGCGACATCGATGTCCGCGCCCCGCGCGAGCGGATGGCCCGCCGGAACGGCCACGCACAGCCCGCGTTCGGTGAGGGTCTGGATCTCCAGGGCCGGCGTCTCCGCGTCGGGCGGCCGGAACGGCGGCGCCGAGGCGATGAGCGCGAGGTCGAGCGCGCCCGCCCGCAACGCGCGGACCAGCGCCGGCGTGCGCCCCTCCCGGGAGTGAACCGTGATGGCGGGGTGCGTGGCGCGCAGCCCGGCCAGCGCCCTGGGCACCAGATCGGCGCCCGCGCTGGCGAACCAGCCGAGCCGCACCATCCCCGGCTCGCCGGGCAGCCCGGCCAGCTCGCGCGCTCCCGCGTCCACCTGATCGACGACGGCGGCGGCGCGGCGCAGCACGATCCGCCCCGCCGCCGTGAGCCGGACGCCGTCGTGGCGCCGCTCCAGCAGGGACGCCCCAGCCGCCCGTTCGAGCGAGGCGATCTGGCGGGAGACGGCCGACTGGGTGTAGCCGAGCGCGGTGGCGGCGGCGGTGAGCGTGCCGCGCTCGGCCACCTCGCGGAAGACCCGCAGCGCGGTGAGCGAGGCGTCGGTGAAGGCCATGACAATCACGCATACCACAGATGAGCAACTCTCGTTGGACGCATGCCTGCCAGCGTTCCTAGCCTGACGTTCATGACCAATGGACCTCGCGTCGCCCTCGTGACGGGCGCGACTCAAGGACTGGGCCTCGCGTTGGTGGAGGGCCTGGCCAGGCGGCTGGACGCCGCCGACACCGTCTACCTGACCGGCCGCGACCCCGGGCGCGTGGCCGAGGCGGCGGCGAACATGCCCCGGACGGGCGCCCGCGTACGCGGCGAGCTTCTCGACGTCGCCGACCCCGGCGCCGCCGCCCGCCTGGCCGAAGTGATCGAGGAGCGGCACGGCGGCGTGGACATCGTGTTCGGCAACGCCGTGATGCGCGTGGGCCCCGACGACGACCCGCGTGCCGTGCTGGACGAGTACACCCAGGTGAACAACTTCGGCACCACCCGGCTGATGCGGGCCTTCACGCCGCTGCTGCGGGACGGCGGGCGGTTCGTGGTCGTGGCCAGCTCTCTCGGGACGCTGCACCACCTGGCGCCAGTGCTGCACGACCGCTTCGACGGGCTGACCACGCTCGACGAAGTGGACAAGCAGGTGGCGGCCTGGCGCGACGCGGTCCTGGACGGCAGCGCCGCCGCCGGGGCCTGGCCCGGCTTCATCAACATCCCGTCCAAGACCGCCCAGGTGGCGGCCGTGCGTGCCCTCGCCGGTGAGCGCCGTGCCGAGGACGCGCGGCGCGGCATCCTGCTCGCCGCCGCCTGCCCCGGCATGATCAACACGCCGACCTCCGGCCTGTGGTGGGACGTCTCCGGCGCCCCCTCCCCCGCCCAAGCCGCCGTCCCCCTCCTGGACCTGGCCCTCGGCCCTGCGCACCCGGACCGGTACGGCCGGCTCGTCCGATTCGGCAAGGTCCTGTCCTGGAAGCCCGGCACGTGACCAAGGCCCTGGCCCAGGCAGCCCCGCGCGTGGCAGGGCTCTGCTCTGGGCATCCCACGCGTAACAAGGCCCGCTCCGACAACCCCGCGCGTAGGCAAGGCCCCGCTCGACAACTCCGCGCGTAGGCAAGGGCCCGCCCCGGCAACCTCCCGCGTAAGACCTAGCTCCGGCCGTTCGCGCAGGTCAGCGCTGTTTGCTGTCGGGCGGCCAGGGTAGTCGGAGCTCGTCACACCGGCGGCCCGAGCCACCACCAACCCCTGAGGCGACCCCCCCACGCCCGCAGCAAGCCTTCGAGGAGGGTCGTGAGGAGGGGCCTTGATCGAGATCCACGGGGTGTGCGAGCCCAAGTTCGACGCGGTCCGGGAGGCGTTCGCGCGTAACTTCCACGAGGGCCGGGAGCAGGGCGCCTCGGTGACCGTTTACCAGCGCGGCCGAGCCGTCGTCGATCTGTGGGGCGGACAGGCGGGCCAGGACACCGCATGGCGGCAGGACACGATCACGCTCCTCGCCTCCGCCACCAAGGGACTGGTGGCGGCTGCCACGATGCTGCTGGTCGATCGCGGACAGCTCGACCTCGACACGCCGATCGCGGAGTACTGGCCGGAGTTCGCGGCGGGCGGCAAGGCGGACATCCCGCTGCGGTGGGTGCTCGGTCACCGCTCGGGGGTGGTGACCGTGGACCCGCCGCTGACGCTGCTGGACATCGAGGGAGGCACGGCGGTGAGCGACGCCCTGGCCGCCGCCGTGCCCGCGTGGGAGCCGGGACGGGCGCACGGCTACCACTGCCTGACCATGGGCTGGCTGGTCGGCGAGGTCATCAAGCGCGTCACGGGCATGTCGGTGCAGCGCTACTTCGCCGCCGAGATCGCCGGCCCGCTCGGCCTCGACCTGCACATCGGCCTGCCCGACGCCAGGGAACGACAGCTCGCCGACCTCGTGCCGCCCACCGCGGAGCAGCTTCTCCAGGGCCGCGCCAACCCCGAGCTGGCCGGGCTCAACCGGGCCATCTGCGACCCCGCGTCCCTCTTCCACCGCTCGACCTTCGGCAGCGTCGCCCTGGCGGGCAACCCCCTCGCCGCCGCCAGCGTGCCGCAGGCCGAGATCCCGTCCTGCTGCGGGGCGGGCAACGCGTCAGGCCTGGCCCGCATGTACGCCGCGCTCGTCGGCGAGGTGGACGGCATCCGCCTGCTGCGCCCCGAGACGGCCGACCGGGCGCGGACCGTGGAGGCCAGCGGGATGGACCTGGTGCTGCGGTGCCGGACGGCGTACGGGCGGGGGTTCATGCTGCCTGGGGGGCCGATGTGGCCTGGCGACTGCTCTCCCACCGCGTTCGGGCATCCGGGGGTGACCGGGGTGTTCGCCTATGCCGATCCGGATCATGAGCTGGGGTTCGCGTACGTGCCCAACCGGATGACGGAGCTCATCGAGGGCGGGGACGATCGGGTCAGGCACCTCGTCGAGGCCACCCACCGCTCCGCCTGCACCTGAACCCGCGCCCCACCTCGCACGGCGCGCCTGATCGCACGCTCAGCGGCGCACAGCGTCGCACTCAGGCGGTGCGCCTCACACGCCACCTCCATCGCGGCGCGTGTTCAAGCGGTGCGCCACTTGATCGCACATGCAGCAGCGCACGGCGCACGAGTCAGACGCACCGGCGCGCGGTCAGGCGGGCGGCGCGCGGTCGGGCGGCGCGCGGTCGGGCGGCGCGCGGTCAGGCGGGCGGCGCGCGGTCAGGCGGGCGGCGCGCG
>NZ_BAAAQX010000045.1:0-111650 GCF_039531895.1 Nonomuraea monospora | reverse complement strand
TCGCCCGGCAGCTCGTCGAGGAGTTCGACAGCGGCCAGAAGGAGTTCACGCGCTTCCGCGAGGAGCTGGCCGAGAACCCGATCGAGAAGACCGGCGCCAAGCTCCGTCCGATGATGAGCTGGCTCAAAGCCTGACGAATCGCTGAGCGGCGGGCGGGAGGATTCACCTCCCGCCCGCCGCTTTTTCGTGCGCGCGCAACCCTTCGGAGAGGTAGCTTTTCACGTGTCAGCTTTTTCTTTCACGTGTAACAGGAGCTGCCATGAAGGCCATCCGCTACCACGCCTACGGCCCGCCCGACGTCATCTCGCTGGAGGAGACCGCCAAGCCCGACCTCGCCGACGACGGCGTGCTCGTCCGCGTGCGGGCGGCCTCCGTCAACCCCGGCGACTGGCACCTGCTCAGAGGCGACCCCTACATCTTCCGCGCCGTGTCCGGCCTGACCAGGCCGAAGGCGCACGGCCTGGGCGCAGACCTCGCCGGGATCGTCGAGGCGGTCGGCAAGGACGTCAGCCGGTTCGCGCCCGGAGACGAGGTGTACGGCTGCGCCCCCGGCTCCTTCGCCGAGTACGTCGCCGTCCCCGAGAGCGGCCCGCTGAGCGGCAAGCCGGCCGGGTTCACGTTCGAGCAGGCCGCGGCCGTGCCCACGTCGGCGCAGACCGCGCTGCAGGCGTTACGCGACAAGGGCCGGCTGGCGCCGGGGCAGCGGGTGCTGGTCAACGGGGCGGCGGGCGGGATCGGCACGTTCGCGGTGCAGCTCGCCAAGGCCTTCGGGGCGGAGGTCACCGGCGTGTGCGGCGGCGGGAACGTGGAGCTGGTGCGGTCCCTCGGGGCCGACCACGTGATCGACTATACCAAGGAGGACTTCACCCGCACCGGCCACCGCTACGACGTCGTCCTCGACAACGTGGGCAACCGCCGGGTGGCCGACTGCCGGCGCATCCTCACCCCGACGGGCACGTACCTGCACAACAGCGGCTCTGGGGGGCGCTGGGTCGGCGTGATCGGGCGCATCGTCGGGCTGAGCGTGCTGAACCTGTTCGTCCGTCACCGCCTGCCCACCTTCGTCACCCACGAGAACGCCGACGACCTGGCCGTGCTGCGGGAACTGGCCGAGGCGGGCAAGCTGACGCCGGTCATCGAGCGTACGCATCCGTTGAGCGAGGTGCCTGAGGCCATCGCGCACGTGGAGCGGGGGCACGCCAAGGGCAAGGTGGTGATCACCGTCTGAGCCGGTCGCGGCCACACGCTGGTGGTTCCTCGTGCTCACCACCGCGACCTGGCCGAGATCCCGGTGGAGACGGCGGCGCACGTCATGCGGGCGGCCGTGGAGGTGTCCAGGCGGCTGACGGGCGCGCTCGGGGCGCCGGGCGTGAACCTGTGGCACGCCAGCGGGGAGGCGGCCTGGCAGAGCGTCTTCCACTTCCACGTGCACGTGGTGCCGCGCTACGACAGCGCCGACCTGACGCCGCCGTGGGCCGAGGTCGAGCAGCCGGTCGAGTCGCTGGCCGGGCTGGCGGGCGAAATCCGGGCCTGGCGTTGAGCGACGGGCCCGGCGTGGCCTGCCTGGCGGGCTAGGCGCGGACGATCCAGGCCGTGCGCCCTCATCTCGTACGGGTGCGCAAGGACGTGCGGTCGAGGCCGTTCTGGACCCCGGGCAGGAGAGGGATGGACTGAGCCGGGGTAGGGGCCCCTCCATGCCCCCGAGATCCGTGATAATAATACCGGTATAGTTATCGGCAAGGAGGGGCTGTGATCGAGTACAAGTCTGCCGGTGAGATCGCCGTGATGCGGGAGTCCGGCAAGGTCGTCGCCGCCGTCCACGCCGCCGTGCGCGAGCAGGCGGCCGTGGGCGTGTCGCTCAAGGAGCTGGACGAGGTGGCCAGGACGGTCATCGAGGAGGCCAGGGCGAAGGCGTCGTTCCTCGGGTACCACCCGTCGTTCGGGGCGATGCCGTACCCCGGTGTGATCTGCACCTCGGTCAACGGCGTCATGCTGCACGGGCTGCCGTCGCCGTACCGGCTGCGGGACGGTGACCTGATCAGCGTGGACTGCGCCGCGTACATCGACGGGTGGCACGCCGACGGCACGGTCAGCTTCACCGTGGGGGAGCCGCTGGCGGAGGACCTCAAGCTGATCAGGGTCGCGGAGGAGACGCTGGCGGCGGGCATCGAGGCGGCCAGGCCCGGCGCGCGGATGGGTGACATCGGGCACGCGATGTCCACCGTCGGGCGCGGCGCCGGATACGGCATGCAGAACGACTTCGGCGGCCACGGCATCGGCCGGGCCATGCACGAGGAGCCGTTCGTGCCGAACGAGGCCCGTGCGGGGCGTGGGCTGCGGCTGCGGCCTGGGCTGGTGATCGCGATCGAGCCCAGCCTGATGGCGGGCGGCGGCGACCGCTACTACATGTCCTCGGACGGCTGGTCGGTGTGCACGGGAGACGGCAGCAGGAGCGTGCACGTCGAGCACACGGTGGCCATCACCGAGGACGGGCCGGTGATCCTGACCCTGCCGTAGGCTCGCGCATGCCGAACAGGAACCTGGTCACCCTGGTACGCCGTACCAGCAGGTCGTAGGCGAGCAGGGTCAGCGCCAGCGAGACCGCCACGATCACCAGGTACTCGACCAGGATGGGCGCCCGCCAGCCGACCACGAAGTAGGCCACGGCCACCACGATCGGCTGGTGCAGGATGTAGAGCGGCAGCACGGCGGGCGCGAGGTAGGCGTACCAGCCGCGCCGCCTGCCCGGGGAGCCGCCGGAGGCGGGGCGCGGGCGGTCGAGGGCGCCGAGTATCGCCACCAGCGCGCACCAGCCGGCCAGGCCGTACAGCGTCCGGACCCCGACCGCGAGCGGGGTCAGGTCCCTGAACGGGTCGGCGCCGGGGTCCTGGCCGACGAGGACGAAGCCGGGCATCCCCACCGCCAGCAGCGCCACGGCCGCCACCGCGGCAGGCACCCGGTCGCGTCGCATCGCCGCGCGGAAGCCGCGATCGGTCACGAGCAGGAAGCCGTACAGGAAGAACACCAGGTACGCCCAGCGGTCCCAGCCGCCGAACTCCTCGGCCAGCCCGATCACCGCGCAGACCGCCGCGACGGGCAGCCCGAGCAGCAGCAGCGCGCCGCGCGGTCGCGAGAGCGCGACCAGTCGCGCGCGGGCGCGCCTGGCCCGCTCGCGCGGCACCCACCGCACCAGCGGCGCCAGCAGCAGCGAGAACGTCAGCAGCAGCACGACGAACCACAGGTGCCCGGTCTCGAAGTGCTCGCCCTCCAGGACGAACGGGAAGTCGCCAAGGTCGAGCCGTACCGTGAAGAAGCGCGGCCAGAACTCCCAGTAGGACTCCGCGTAGCCGGGCGTGCCGCGCGCCCGCAGCCACTGCGGCACCGGCAGCAGCACCGCCAGGGCGAACACGAGCGGCACGCCGAGCCGCAGCAGCCGCTCCACGGCGAACCCGCCGGGGCCCCTGCGCCGCAGCGAGTGCCAGGTGCCCAGCCCGGCGATGAGGAACAGCAGCGGCATCGCCCAGATCACGCAGAGCCCCGCGATGACGAACGTGATGCCGGTGGTCTCGGCGTTCTTGACGTAGAAGTCGTCGCGCGAGTCGAACACCAGCGACGCGTGGAAGAACACCAGCCCGACGACCACGAGGGCGCGCATCGCGTCCAGCTCGGGGCGCCGTTCGGTGACCGTCCCGCCGGACGGACCCGCGTGTGTGGTCATGATTGGCCTCCCCGTGACACGCCCCAGTGTGAAGCCAGGGGCGGCCGGACGCCATAGTCATGGGACGTACAGGAAAAGGTCGGTCGTTGTGCACTCCCGCACATCTATGCGTCAAGTAGCACGATGTGCCTCACTGTTTGGCTAGACGCGGCATTTTTGCAGGTCAACAGCGAAAATGTCGGTGTTTGTCTATCTGGGACGAGGGGGAGATTTCCCACCGATAGCTACGGAGAGTAGTCGAGAGGTATCAGGGAGAAACACAATGTACAGAAACGGACTCGTCCTCGCCGGGCTCGTCGGCGGGATGGTCATGTTCGGTGGCACCGCCCTCGCCGCGGCGCCCAGTGTCACCGCCGAGTCGCACATCCTGCCCGGCCCCAACCACGGCAAGGACGACGAGACGAAGTGGGACTTCGGCGAGTGGAACAACTTCGGTGAGGACAACGACATTCTCGACCTGGACCTCCTGAACGAGCTGCTCAGCAGCGTCCTGAGCGGCTGACGAGACGCCCTGATGGGGCCCGCCCGGCAAGGGGCGGGCCCCATCCGCGCGTTCAGAGCCGGGCCGGCACGAAGGACGCCTCGAAGGAGTTGCGGGCGATCCGGTCGAGCTGGTCGTCGGTCATGCCCAGCTCCCGCCGCAGCGCCTCGTAGTTGTCGTCCACGTAGCCGCCGAAGTAGGCGGGGTCGTCGGAGTTGACGGTCACGAGCAGGCCCTCGTCCAGCATCGCGGGCAGGATGTGGTCACGCAGTGACGGCACCGCGCGCAGCCGCACGTTCGACAGCGGGCACACGGTCAGCGGAATGCGCTCCGCCCGCAGCCTGGCCACGAGCTGCGGGTCCTCCATCGCCCTGATGCCGTGGTCCACCCGCTCGACGCGCAGGATGTCCAGCGCCTCCCACACGTAGTCGGGCCCGCCCTCCTCGCCGGCGTGCGCCACCCGATGCAGCCCCTCGGCGGCGGCGATGTCGAAGACCTTGCGGAACAGCGACGGCGGGTATCCCACCTCCGCCGAGTCCAGCCCCACCCCGATGAAGTGCTCCCGGTACGGCAGCGCCGCCCGCAGCACCTGCTCGGCCTCCTCCGCGCCCCGGTCCCGCAGGAAGCACAGGATCAGCGCGGCCGACAGCTCGCTCTCCTTCAGCGCCGCCGACAGCCCGTCGAACACCACGTTCAGCGGCACGCCCCTGCTCAGATGCGCCTGCGGGTCGAAGAAGATCTCCGCGTGCCTGACTCCCTGCCCGGCGGCCCGCCGCAGGTAGGCGGCGGCCAGGTCGTGGAAGTCGGCCTCGGTGCGCAGGACGGCCATGTTCTCGTAGTACACGTCCAGGAACGACTGCAGGTTCGCGAAGGAGTAACGCGCGCGGATGGCCTCCACGTCGAAGGTGGGCAGGTCGATCCGGTTACGCCGGGCCAGCTCGACGACGAGCTCGGGCTCCAGGGTGCCCTCGATGTGCAGGTGGAGTTCCGCTTTGGGACGCATGCATGCAGTAAACCGGACCCCGGGGAGTGAAGGTATCGTGCGAACCTCTGAACTCTCCCGCTCTGAGCTGGCATAACATCAGATTTCATGAGGCTGTCGGATCTGCTCGCCCGCGAGGACCTACGGCTGACGCTGGTGACGGGCGCCGACGCCGTCGAGCGGGAGGTGCTGCGCGCGTACCCGACGGACCTGCCGGATCCCCGCCGCTACCTGCGCTCCGGCGACCTCGTGCTGACCAGCGGCGTCTGGTACGCCCAGCCGTCCGACTGCGAGCGCTTCGCCGACGCGCTGTGGGCGGCCGACGTCGCGGGCCTGGTCGTCGGCCTGATCGTGCTCGGCGAGCTGCCGGAGGAGCTGGTCGCGGCGTGCGAGCGCAGGCGGCTGCCGCTCCTGCTGGCCGCGCCCGACCAGGCGTTCGGCGCGATCAGCGAGGTGGTGACGGCCGACGGCTTCGCCGCCGAGCAGCGCAGGGCCGAGCGGGTCAGGGCGCAGACGCTGCTCGACGTGCTCGGTCACATCCCGCCTGGCGAGGTGTCGGCGCACCTGCGGCTGCTCGGCGCCGACCCCGGCCTGCCCACCGCCGCCATGGTGGTCACCCAGACCGGCGGGCCCGAGCTGGACCTGCCCGAGCTGCTGCACGAGGGCCTGGCGCGCAAGGGCCGCCACCTGGTCGTGGGCGGCACGCCGCGCGAGGCGGTCGTGCTGGTCAACGGCCGCGCCTCCCGCAAGAGCCTGGCGGACGAGCTGCGCGCCCTGATCCAGGAGGTGGGGGGTGCGGTGAGCATCGCGGCCGGGGTCAGCGAGATGGTGGCCAGCGTGTCGCAGCTAGGCGAGGCCCTGGAGACGGCCAGGCGCGGCATGGAGTCGGCACGCGGCGGCCCCGGACCCGTGTCGATCATGTCGGTGGCCGACATCGACAGCTTCGACCTGCTGCTGGCCTCGCTCCCGACGAGCATGCGCCGCTCGTTCCGCGACCATCTGCTCGGCCCCGTCGAGGAGTACGACGCCCGGCACGGCTCCGAGCTGCTGCGCACGCTCGACACCTTCCTGGAGACGTGCGGCTCCTGGCAGCGCACCGCCGACGAGCTGTACGTGCACGTCAACACGCTGCGCTACCGGATGCAGCGGATCGAGGAGCTCACCGGGCGGCGGATGTCGTCGATGCGCGACCGTACGGACCTCTACCTGGCGCTCAGGTCAGGGCAGGCGGCCCGCGACGACCAGGCCCCGTGACACGACGGCCACGATGTTCTCCGTGGCCAGGTCCTCGATGCGCTCCCACGGCCGGCCGCGCAGTACGATCAGGTCGGCGCCCAGCCCCTGCGCGACCCGTCCGACGGGCATGCCGATCGAGTCGGCCGCGTCGGAGGTGGCGGCGCGCAGCGCCGACTCCGCGTCGATGCCGAGGATCCTCGTCATGTGCACGACCTCGGCGAGCTGGTCGCCGAACTGCACGTGGTGGCCGTTGGCGTCGGTGCCCAGCACGAACCGCACGCCCAGCGCCGCGGCCTGGGCCAGCAGCACGTCGCGGGTGGCGACCAGCTCGGCGGCCTTGGCCATCGCCTCGGCCGTGACGGGCACCCGGCCCTGCGCGATGGCCTCGTTGATCAGCAGCGTGGGCGCCACCGGCGTGCGGCGGGCGGCCAGCGTCTCGGCCAGGTCGCGGCTCATCAGCGTGCCGTGCTCGATGGAGTCGACGCCCTCCTCGACGGCGACGCGGATGCCGTCCTCGGAGTGCGCGTGCGAGGCGACGAGCATGCCGAGCGCGTGCGCCTCGTCCACCACGGCCCTGATCTCGTCGCCGGTGTAGTTGCGCCAGACGTTCTTGTCGCCGATGGACAGCACGCCGCCGCTGGTCGTGAGCTTGATGCCGTCCATGCCTGCCCTGGCCCAGGTCCGTACGAGCTTGCGGCACTCGTCGGGCCCGTCGGCCGTCGGCTTGCGCATCGGGAACGCGGGCGGCACGAACAGGTCGTTGTGCCCGGCCGTCATCCCCACCACGCCGTGCACCTGGATGCGCGGCCCCGGCAGCACCCCGGCGTCGAAGACCCTGCGCAGCGCGATCTGCGCCTCGTCGCCGGCCAGGTCGCGCAGCGTCGTGACGCCGTGCCGCATGGCCCGCTGGGCGTGCGCGGCGCCGTGCAGCACCTGCTCGTCGCGGGTGGTGGTCAGCGGCCAGGTCGCGAAGTCGGGCGGCTCGCCGGGGCCCGCGTGGCCGACGAGGTGGACGTGCGTGTCCACCAGGCCGGGCAGCACGCACAGGTCGCCGTGGCGCGGCGCGGCGGCGGGGCCGACGCCGGTGATCCGGTCGGGCTCCCAGGTCAGATCGACCGGGCCGCGGTATTCGGTACCGTCCCAAAGGGGGATTCCGTCGAGTCTCATCTCCCGCTCGACGCTACCGGAGCCCCCAGGCGGCTGGAGGGATCTACGGTCCTCGCGCGGCGCTCTCGTAGGGACCTACAGGGGTCGCCAGCGGTTTTCCCGGGATCCAGGGCCAGGCCCCTTCCCTGGGCTGTGCTGTCCGAAACCACCGTCACACGATGGTAATAATCGATAGATACCGTCCTGACCTGCACGTTCTCGGCCGTTCAAGGAGAATTAATGGCTACCTTCGACCGTCGCGCGTTCCTGCGGACGACCGGTCTGGCCGGTCTGGCGCTCGGTCTGGCCGCTTGCGGGGAGTCCACCACCCCCTCCGGCGGCGGAAGCGCGAGCGGCGGCGGACTCGGGTCGGTCAAGCTCCAGCTCTCCTGGAAGAAGAACGTCGAGTTCGCCGGCGAGTACTTCGCCGACACCAACGGGTACTTCAAGGCCGCCGGGTTCTCCCAGGTCGAGCTGCTGTCCGGCGGCGGCTCCGGCACCTCGGTCGAGTCCGGCCTGGCCACCGGCCGCTGCTGGGCGGGCCTGTCGGCGCCGACCATCACCGCGCCCGCCGTGCTCCAGGGCGCGCCGCTGAAGATCGTCGGCGCGACGTTCCAGAAGAACCCGTTCGCCGTCATCTCGCTGAGCAAGAACCCGATCGAGAAGGCCGAGGACCTCGTCGGCAAGAGGATCGGCGTCCAGGACTCCAACGAGCTGGTCTGGAACGCGCTGCTCAAGGCCAACGGCATCGACGCCGCCAAGGTGACCAGGGTGCCGTTCCAGTCGGACCCGTCGATGCTCACCTCCGGCCAGCTCGACGGGTACGTGGGCTTCGTCACCAGCGGCCCGGTCAACCTGCGGATGAAGGGCCACGACCCGGCGTACCTGCTGCTCGCCGACGCCGGCCTGCCGCTGGTCGCCGAGACGTTCACCGTCACGCAGGAGACCATCGACAACGAGCGCGACAAGCTCAAGGCGTTCCTCACCGCCGAGATCAAGGGCTGGAAGGACGCCGTCGCCGACCCGGCCAAGGCCGCCGAACTGGCCGCCACCGTCTACGGCAAGGACCAGAACCTCGACGTCAAGGAGCAGACCGAGGAGGCCAAGATGCAGAACGAGCTCGTCGTCACCGACGACGCCAAGGCCAACGGCCTGTTCACGATGACGCCCGAGCTCATCGAGCAGAACATCGAGTCGCTGGCCAAGGCCGGCCTGACCATCAAGGCCGAGCAGCTCTTCGACCTGTCGATCCTGAACGAGATCTACCAGGCCGACCCGAGCCTGAAGCTCTCATGAGCGGCATCAGCATCTCCGGGCTGAACAAGACCTTCGGCAAGGGCGTGACCGCCGTCGAGGGGGTGGACCTCCGGACGCCGAAGGGCTCCTTCCTGTCGCTGCTCGGGCCGTCCGGCTGCGGCAAGTCCACCGTGCTGCGCATCCTCGCCGGCCTGGAGGAGCCCACGGCGGGCGAGATCCGCGTCAACGGCGAGACGCCGCAGGAGCTGCGCAGGAGCCACCACCTCGGCATCGCCTTCCAGGACTCCGCGCTGCTCGCCTGGCGCAGCGTCGCGGCCAACATCCGGCTGCCGCTGGAGGTGGCCGGCCTCAAGCCGGAGCCCGGCGTGATCGAGGACCTGATCAAGCTGGTCGGCCTGGAGGGCTTCGAGAAGGCCCGCCCTGCCGAGCTGTCCGGCGGCATGCGCCAGCGCGTCTCCATCGCCCGCGCGCTCGTGGTCAAGCCCAGCGTGCTGCTGCTCGACGAGCCCTTCGGCGCCCTGGACGACATGACCCGCCAGCGGCTCAACCTGGAGCTGCTGCGCATCTGGACGGAGAAGCCCGCCACCACGCTCATGGTCACCCACGGCATCGGCGAGGCGATCTTCCTGTCCGACCTGGTGGCCGTCATGAGCCCGCGCCCCGGCCGGGTCGTGGAGATGGTGGAGATCGACCTGCCCCGCCCGCGCACGCCGGAGATGATGCGCACCCCCGAGTTCCACGCCTTCCACGACCACCTCAGCGACCTGCTGTTCGGGCACGGCTCATGAGACGAGTCCAGGGGCTCGCCGGGGTCGTCGCCCTCGTCGCGATCTGGTGGCTGCTGGCGGCGACCGTGTTCGCCGACGGCGGCGCGGTGCCCACCCCTGTCGCGGTGCTGACGTCCATGGGCGCCGACGGCTGGGCCTTCTACGGCCCGAACGCCACCGCCACGCTGTCCGCCGCCGTCCAGGGCTTCCTGTGGGGCAACGGGCTGGCCATCGGGGTGGCGCTGCTGGTGCTGCTCGTGCCCAGGCTCGAAGCCGTCGCCACGCAGCTCGCGGTGATCAGCTACTGCGTCCCGCTGCTGGCCATCGGGCCGATCGTGCTGGTCGTCTTCGGCGGCGACGCGACCGTGGTGTTCCTCGCGGCCATCTCCGTCTTCTTCACCACGCTCATCGGCGCCCTGCTCGGGCTGCGCTCCGCCGACCGCACCAGCCTCGACCTCGTCACCGTGTACGGCGGCGGCCGCCTGGCCAGGCTCCGCTACGTCCAGGTCATCTCCGCCCTGCCCAGCACGTTCGCCGGCCTGAAGATCTCCGCCCCGTCAGCGCTGCTCGGCGCCATCATCGGCGAATACCTCGGCAGCAACGACCAGGGGCTCGGCGTCTCCCTGATGATCTCCCAGCAGCAGTTCCAGGTGCCCCGCACCTGGGGGCTCGCGCTGGTCGCCGGCCTGATCGCGGGCCTCGGGTACGCGCTCGTGGCGCTCGTCGCCCGCGTGGTCACCCCCTGGTCGAGAGGGGAGGCAGCGTCATGATCGGCCGTACCGTGCTGCGCATCGTCGGGCCGCTGGCGCCGTCGGTCGTCATCGTCGTGGCCGCCTGGTGGCTGGCGCTGGAGGCGTTCGGGATCAGCCCGCTCGTGGGCAAACGCCCGCCTCAGGTCTGGGAGTACCTGACGTCCTCGCAGGCCCACCGGGAGGCCGTGTTCGGCGCGCTGGGCATCACCATCAGGGACGCGGCCATCGGCTTCGTCGCCGGCATGGTCGCCGCGATCGCCGTCGCCGTCGCGTTCGTGCTGTTCAGGACTGTCGAGCAGACGTTCATGCCGGTCGCCATGCTGCTGCGCTCGGTGCCGCTCGTGGTGATGACGCCGCTGATCACGCTGATCTTCGGCCGCGACCTGCTCGGCGTGGCCGTCATCGGGGGCATCGTGGTGTTCTTCCCCGCGCTGGTGAACATCGCCTTCGGGCTGCGCTCCGCCTCGCCGCAGGCCACCGACCTGATCATGGCGTACGGCGGCAACCGCCTCACCGTCCTGCGCAAGGTGGCGGTACCCACCGCCATGCCGTCGGTGTTCGCCTCGGCCAGGATCTCCGTGCCCGCCTCCATCATCGGCGCGCTGATCGCCGAGTGGCTGGCCACCGGGGAGGGCATCGGGGCCGAGATCCTGCGCGCGATCGGCGGGTTCCGCTACGACGAGGTGTGGGCGGACATCGTGGTCGTCACCGGGGTGTCGATTCTGGCGTACGCGGTCGTCGGGGTCGTCGAGTCGCTGGTCCTGGCCCGCTTCTCGGACCGTCGCCCGGAGTGACCGTCGCCCGGCCGTGATCCCAGGAGTGCCGCGGTCTCGCAGTGCGCTGGTTGTGCGGACCCGGCCGCGGTCCTGTGTGCGGGGGAGGCGCGGCCGGGTCCGCCCGGAGGGGAGCGCATGGGCGTGCGGTGGGAACCGGCTCGGGGTGGGGCCGGCGAAAGCCCGTCGCTCCCTTGGTCGGGGGAGTGGTTGCTGCTTAGGGCGTGCCGAAGTCCTGCGTCCAGGTCGGGCCCTTGGCGTTGTGGCCGACCCCGATGCGGGTGAACGCGCAGTTCATGATGTTGGCCCGGTGCCCCGGGCTGTTGAGCCAGGCCTTGACCACGGCGGCGGCGGAGGGCTGGCCCTTGGCGATGTTCTCGCCGGCCTGGCGGAAGACGAAGCCGGTCGCCTTGATCCGCTGGTCGAAGGTGCGGCCGTCGCGCGAGGTGTGCGAGAAGTAGTTGTTGCGCGCCATGTCCGCCGAGTGGCGCTCGGCGGCCAGGTGCAGCTTGGCGTCGTGGACGAGGGGGCGGCAGCCGTTCTTGGCCCTGGCGGCGTTGGTGAGGGCGACGACCGCCGTCTCGGGCGCCGAGGCGAAGCCCCCGCCGGCGGCCGGGCGCCCGCACGACAGCTTGACCGAGCGCGACTGGCTGGTGCGCCCCTGCGAGTCGAGCGCGACCGCGTAGAAGCGGCGCGGGGTGGCGGCGCAGGCCACCTTGGCGGTGATCCGGCCGTTGCCGATGATCTGGGAGCCGCTCTTGACGACCCGGTCGGGGCCGGAGACGGCGACCTTGACGCGTACCCTCAGCCGGGCCTGGTCGGCGCAGCCGGACCGCACGGCGGTCGCACGCACCTTGCCCTGGACGACGGACGGCTTGAGCGCGAGCACGCGGCACGCCTGCTGCCGGGCCTGAGATGCGGCGTTCCGCGTGCTGGAGCCTTGCGCGGCGGTGGTCTGCGCGGCGGTGGCCTGCGTGCTGGTGGCCTGCGCGGCGGAGGTCTGCGCGGCGGAGGCGGAGGTGGGGAGGCTCAGTGCCGCCAGACAACCGGCACAGGCCACGGCCTGGAGCTCTCTACGCATTCCGTCCTCCGGATGAGGGATTCGACTGTGCGTCGAACCCGCATTCTGGTCCCCCCAAGTCGGCTATGTACGGAAATCACCGAGCGAACTTGGAGCTCCAAGTAGCTGAATCGTAATGTCACCTACTCTGATCTCGGTAAACCACAGCGGCCCCCTGCGCGTCAGGGGGCCGCTGAATTATTTACGTCAGCACTGCGCCGGCTTGAGCCACGAGCACTCCAGGTCGCCCGTCGCGCCCCCGGTGGCGCTGCGGAGCCCGGCGGTGTCATCCGCCGCCGCCGACCGCGAGAACTGGGCGAGCCGGACGGCGATCTTGTCCTCGATGTCCTTCGGCGAGGCCGAAAGGTACTGGTTGAGCATGATCGAGAAGATCAGCGGCTCGCCGTCGGCGCTCGTCACGTAGCCGGACAGCGAGGTGACGCCGGTGAGCGAGCCGGTCTTGGCGTGCACGTTGTTCTCGGCGGGCGTGCCGCGCATCCGGCTGCGCAGGGTGCCGCCGGTGAACCGGTCGGCGTTGCCCGCGATGGGCAGGGACTCGTACCAGGTGGAGAACCACGGCTTGGCGCGTACCGCCGACAGGAGCTGCACGATCGAGCCCGGCGAGAAGCCGTCGCGGCGCGACAGGCCCGAGCCGTCCCGCATGTTGATCACCTGGACGCCGTTCGCCTTGGCGAAGTCGGTGCTGACCTTCAGGCCCGCCGACCAGGTGCCCTGGTTCGACACCTTGCGGCCCATGGCCTTGGTGAGGATCTCGGCGTGGATGTTGTTGCTCAGCTTCATGAACGGCACGAGCAGCTCGCCCAGCGTCATCGACTCGTGCTTGGCCAGCTCCTTGGCCCCCGAGGGCGCGGCGCCGGCGGTCGTCGGCCCGAGCACCTTGACGCCGTGCTTGGCCAGCGACTTGCGGAACAGCGAGGAGACGTACGTCGTGGGGTCGTCCACCGCCACCCACTCCTGGTACGGGTCCGCGACCGTGCCGGTGATCACCACCGTGCGGGTGCCGTGCTGCCGCTCGATGAGCACGTCCGTCTCGGCGCCCGCCGTGGCCTTGTTGACGATCTTCAGGTAGTCGGTCTCCGGCGTGGTGGACACCTTGACCTGGTCGCCGTCGGCGGCCACGGACACGATCACCGAGCCCGCGTCGTAGTCCCTGTCGGGCGAGGCCGTCAGTGCCGAGATCGGCGCCGCGTAGTAGGCGGTCTCGTCGTCCCAGGACCAGTCGTTGCCGAGCCGCTGGGAGTCGAACCAGGTGTCGTCGGCCACCAGCTTGCCGGTGACGACCGTGATGCCCGCCTTGGCGACCTCGGCCGCCAGCGCGTCGTAGTCGTCGGCCAGCATGGTCGGGTCGCCGGTGCCGCGCAGCACCAGGTCACCGGTCAGCAGCGAGCCCGCCTTGCGGCCGGTGCTCAGCACGGTGGTCGGGAAGCGGTAGTCCAGGCCGAGCGTCTCCGCCGCCGCGGCCGAGGTGAACAGCTTGGTGTTGGAGGCCGGGGTCAGGAGCTTGCCGGCGTCGGTGGCGTACAGCTCCTCGCCGGTCTGGGCGCTCTTGACCACGACGCCCGCCCTGGCGATCGTGAGCCGCGAGTCGCTGAGGATCTGGTTGATGTCCTGGGTCAGGTCCGCCACGCCCGCGGAGGGGTCGAGCGCGACGGCCGGGGTGGAGGGTCCTGACGCCCACGCGAGGGCCGCGACGAGCGCGCCCGCGACGAGGGAGGCTGAGGTGCGCCGCATGGGGTCTCCAAGTGACTGGGGAAACGCATGGAAGCATGGATCAGCACGATCAGCCTGTAATCCGCAAATATCCGTATTTGTGGGGCTCGTCGGGCACGCCGCTCCGCCGTCTGAGGCCGCCGCCACGGCGTCGTCTACGTCGGCTGCTCCGACGTCACCATGAACCCGCAGTCGCCGAACGAGACCTCGTCGCCCGACTTCACCCGAGCCGGCCCCACCAGCCGCCACCCGTTGAGCCGGGTGCCGTTCAGCGAGCCGAGATCCACCAGCATCCACCCGCCGTCACCCTCGCGCCGCAGCTCGGCGTGCACCCGGGAGACCGTCAGGTCCGACAGCACGAGATCGCAGGCCGACCCGCGGCCCACCACGTAACGCAGGCGCTCGTCGTCCGGCAGCGCCAGCCGGGGCAGCCGCGGCCGGCGCCAGGCGGACTGCAGCTTGGTGGTGAACTCGGAGACCGAGGAGACGGCGTCGGTCAGCCGCTGCCGGAGCGTGGCCCGCCGCGGCAGGTCGGCGACCAGCTCGTCGAGCTCGACCTGGTGACGCGCCCGCAGGGCCTGGTCGACCCGGCCCACGAAGGTGTCGTGCGAGATGCGACCCTCCACGGCGCGTTCCTTGAGCTCGTCGATCGCACGGTCACGTTCCCCATCTGAGGCGCGAAAGGGCGGATGCGTGGAGCTCATAGAGCGAGTATCGGCCTCAACCTCGGCCCCTGTCCAGAATACGCGGATCCGGTTGCCATAGGCATACTCAGTATGCATACTCAGTATCTATGTCGATCAGGCACGGGCTGCTCTCTCTGCTGAGCAGCGGACCAAGATACGGCTACCAGCTGCGGGTGGAGTTCGAGGCGTCCACGGGGGCGACCTGGCCGCTGAACATCGGCCAGGTCTACACGACGCTCTCCCGCCTGGAGCGCGACGGGCTCGTCGCGCCCGGTGGCGCCGACGAGCAGGGCCGCGCGGTCTACACGATCACCGAGGCCGGTCGGGAGGAGCTGGCGCGATGGTTCAGCACCCCCGTCGCGCAGACCGACCGGCCTCGGGACGAGCTCGCGATCAAGATCGCGATGGCCGTGGCGGGCGACGTGGACGTCGCCGAGGTCATCCACACCCAGCGCACCGCCACCATGCGCGCGCTGCAGGAGCTCACGAGGGCCAAGCGAGCCGCCGGCGGCGGGCTCGCGCAGCGGCTGGTGCTGGATTCGTTGATCTTCAAGGCCGAGGCGGAGCAGCGCTGGCTGGACCACTGCGAGGCCGTTTCCAAGGAGAAGAACCGATGAGTGTGGTCGAGTTGCGGGACGTCACCCGCGAGCACGGTCAGGTGCACGCGTTGAGGGGAGTGAGCCTGGAGGTCGCGGCGGGCGAGCTGGTCGCGGTCATGGGGCCGTCCGGGTCGGGCAAGTCCACCCTGCTCAACCTGGCGGGCGGCCTCGACCGCCCCACCACGGGGACGGTGGTGGTCGAGGGCGAGGACCTGGCCGAGGTCAAGGACCTGGCGGCGCTCAGGCGCGGCCACGTCGGCTACGTCTTCCAGGACCTGAACCTCATCCCCTCCCTGACCGCCGCCGAGAACGTCATGCTGCCGAGGGAGCTCGACGGCGTGCGCGCCGGCCAGGCCCGCGCCGAGGCGCTGGCCGTGCTGGCGGAGGCGGGCGCCGAGGAGATCGCCGACCGCTTCCCTGAGGAGCTGTCCGGCGGCCAGCGCCAGCGCGTGGCCATCGCCAGGGCGCTGGTCGGAGAGCGGCGGCTGCTGCTGGCCGACGAGCCGACCGGCGCGCTCGACACCGCCACCGGCGACGAGATCCTGGAGCTGCTGCGGGCGCGCTGCGACGCGGGCGCGGCGGTGCTGCTCGTCACGCACGAGCCGCGCTACGCCGCCTGGGCCGACCGGGTGATCTACCTGCGTGACGGGCTGGTCGCCGAGTCGAGCGCCGTGCGGCTGGAGAGCTCCAGATGAGCGCCTCCCGCCAAAGCGCCTCCCGTCAGAGTGCCTCCCGTCAGGGCGCCTCCCGTCAGGGCGCCTTCCGGCTGAGTGCCCTGCGCGCCGCCCTGCGCATCTCCCGCAGGGACGCCGTGCGCGCCAGGGGCCGCACCGCCCTCGTCATGGTCATGATCGGCCTGCCCGTCCTGGTCATCACGGCGCTGCTGACCCTGTCGAACACCACGGACCTGACGGTGCGCGAGGAGCTGCCGTCCCGCCTGGGCCCGACCGCCGACGCGGCCGTCTACTCCCAGTCGAACAGGATCCCGATCACCCAGGACCCCGCCGGCCGCCTCACCCACCAGGCCATCGACGAGGTGAACCGCCCGCCCAAGTGGACGGACGCCGAGGTGGCGGGCCTGATCGGCGGCCGGGTCATCCCGTTCTACCTGTACACGGTCGAGGCCCGCCTCCAGGACGGCTTCGACAGCGTGGATCTGCTGGAGGTGGACCTGCGCGACAGGCTCGGCGCCGGGCTCAGAACCCTGGCCGACGGCAGGCTCCCGGCCACCCCGCAGGAGATCGCGGTCACCCCCGCGCTGCTCGACCGTGGCGTGCGCGTCGGCGGCGACCTCCAGCTCACCAGGCGCGGCGAGCCGAAGCGCGTGGTCGGCGTCGTGGAACACCCGACCAGGCCCGGCGTCCTGGAGGTCGTCGGCCTGTACGGGTCGGTGCTGCCCACGAAGACGGACCCGCAGGGCAACGGCTGGCTCGCCGACACCCCGGCGCCGGTCACCTGGCAGAAGGTGGGCGAGCTGAACCAGGCGGGCCTGCGCGTGGCCTCCCGCGCGGTGATCGAGAGCCCGCGCGCGGAGCAGTACGACTACACGCACAGCAGCCCGGATACGGCGTTGTGGCTGGCCATCGGCGTGCTGCTGGTCGTCACCGAGACGGTCCTGCTGGCCGGTCCCGCGTTCGCCGTCGGGCTGCGGCGGCGCAGGCGGGAGCTGGCGACCATCGCCGCGCAGGGCGGTTCGCCGGGTCACCTGCGGGCGATCGTGCTGGCCGACGGCCTGGTGCTGGGCGGCGTGGCCGCGCTGGCGGGCGTCGTGCTGGGCATCGGCGCGGGGGCGCTGGCGGAGTCGATCGCGGCGCGCTGGCTCGACTGGCGCAGCGGCCCGATCGACGTGCCGTGGGCGCAGGTGCTCGGTGTGGCCGCGCTCGGCCTGGTCAGCGCGTTGGTCGCGGCCATGGCCCCGGCCGTGCGGGCGGCGCGGCAGAGCCCCGCGCGAGTGCTCGCCGGCCGCCCTGACGAGGTGCGCGAACGCGCGGCCCGCCCGCTGGCCGGCGTCGTGCTGCTGGTGCTCGGGGTGGCTGCGACGATCTTCGTCTCGTCCCGGCGGGAGCTGCTGGTGGTGGCGGCGTCCACGGTCGTCCTGTTCGCGCTGATCATGTTGACGCCCTGGCTCGTCCGCCGCAGCGCGCGGCCGGCGGCGCGCCTGCCGCTGCCCGCGCGCCTGTCGATCAGGGACGCCACCCGGCACCGGGCCCGCACCGTCTCGGCGGTGGCCGCCGTCATGGCCGCCACGATGGCCGCCGTCACCGTCAGCCTCGCCTACACCAGCTACTACGCCACGCAGCGGGAGCGCTTCCTGCTCGACGCCCCCGAGGGCACGCTGACCGTGAGCGCCTACGACATCGACGAGCCGACCTGGTCGAGGCTGCGTGCCGTGACCGGGGAGAAGCTGCGCGGCGCGAGCCTGGTCACCGGGCTGGAGGCCGTGGACGGCGGCGGACACAGCATGACGCCGATGATCCAGCATGTCTCCGGATCCTGCGCCGGCGAGTGCCCCGTCTACTACGACGTGCCGATCGGCGACGACCGGCTGCTCGCCCTGTTGCAGGGGCGGCGCGATCCGCAGGCGGCGGCGGCGCTCGCGGCGGGCAGGGCCGTGGTGTTCGACCCGCGCCTGATCAGCGGCGGCACGATCAGTGTGTCCTGGTCGCGGATGGGCGAGGAGCGCTCAGGCAAGGGCCCCTTCCGGGTGCCCGCCGTGGTGGCGAGGCCGGCACATGACGGCCAGGGCGGCCTGATCCTGCCCCCTTCGGCTGTCACGTCGGCCGGGCTCAAGACGGCCGAGCGGCGCGTCTACGTCCGGAGCGTCTCGGCGGGCCTCCTGCGCGACCAGGAGGAGGTGGAGCGCTTCAACCGCGACCTCCAGGCGGTCGCCCGCACCGCGTTCGTGAACCTGACCTCCGACTACACCGAGGAGAAGATCGCGACCGTGCTCGCGGTGGCGCTGGCCGGGTCGGTGGTCCTGGTGCTCGGCGGCACGTTCGCCGCGACCGGGCTGGCCGTCGCCGACATGCGCCGCGACCTCGACACCCTGTCCGCCGTGGGCGGCCGGCCGATGACGCGCAGGCTGGTGGTCGCGGCCCAGGCGGGCTACCTCGCCGGGCTCGGCGCGGCCGTGGGCCTGGTGGCGGGGGCGGTCACGGGAGGCGCGCTGTCCTGGTCGATGACGGCCGAGTGGCTCGGCGGCGGCACGATCGTGGTGCCGTGGACGTTCCTGGCGGTGCTCGTGCTCGGCCTGCCCCTGCTCGCGGCGCTGCTGTCGGGCCTGTTCACTCGGACGCGGATGGAGCAGGCACGGCGGGTGGCGTGAGCCGGTACTTCAGCGTGATCAGCGCGGAAGCGAAGATGATCAGCGCGGGGATCAGGGTCTGACCGATGAGGACCGCGGTCACCGCGCTGTCCGGCTGCTGCACGGGGTTGCTCGGCTCGGACGGGATGAAGCCGCCGAGCGACAGGATGATGCCGAAGGCCAGCGCGCCGAACGCGCTGACGCCGCTCTCGATCGCCGTCCACAGCCCGGTCAGCACCCCGGCCCGCCGCTTGCCCGTCTCGGCCGCGTCCACCGCGATCACGTCCGCGAGCATCGAGAACTGCATGAGCTGGAGCCCCGCGTACCCGACGCCGACCAGCAGGATCGTGACGTGCGCCCACACCGGGCCGAGCAGCGGCGTGGCCATGGCCGCGATCGTGCCGCCGCCGAACAGCAGCACCGCCAGGAGCATTGCGCCGCGCTTGTCGAAGCGCCTGGCCACCCGCACCCACAGCGGCATCGTCAGCAGGATCGGGCCGACCAGCGCGGCGAAGAGCGTCTGGGTGGCGCTCGCCGAGCCGAGCGTGTACGTGGCGAAGTAGGGGGCGGCGGCCAGCATCATGCTGACGGCGAACATCTGCACGCAGGCCAGCACGGTCAGCCAGAGGAACGGCGAGTTCCCCTTGATCGCGGCGAGCTGCTCGCGCCACCCGCCGCCGTCGGGCTCGGGGGCGCCGGTCATGGGGGCGCGGGCGGTGCCGAAGAACGAGCCGAGCATGGACAGGAGCAGGATGGCCGAGATCGTGATCGCCATCGTCCGGTAGCTGCCCAGCGTGCCCTCGCCGCCCCCGCTGGTCACGATGGCCGGCGCCAGCACGCCGCTGATGGCGGTGGCCACGCCGACGAACACCATCCGCCACTGCAGCAGCGACGTGCGCTCGTGGTAGTCGTTCGTCATCTCGCCGGGCATCGCCTTGTACGGCACCTCGAACAGCGCGTACGCCGTCGCCGCGGCCAGGAAGCAGACCCCCACGTACAGCGCGGCGGGCACCCCGGTCAGCGGCGGCCCCGCGAAGACCAGGTAGAACATGATCGGCAGCGTGCACGCCCCGGCCAGCAGCCACGGCCTGCGCGGCCCCCAGCGGGTGACGGTCCGGTCGGACCAGCGCCCCACCAGGGGGTTGATGAGCAGGTCCCAGACCTTCGGCGCGCTGACGACGACGCCGGCCAGCCACGGCGGCACGGCCAGGAAGTTCGTCATGTAGAACAGCAGCAGCAGCCCCGGCACGCCGTTGAAGGTGGCCGTGCAGAACGAGCCGACGCCGTAACCGAGGCGCACGCCCTTCGGGACGGAGGCCGTGCCCACCGCCGGTGCGATCATCCCCTCATTACAACGGAGCGAGGGCTTGTTTGGGAGGGCCCAGTTTTCCCGGGCCCTCCACAGAAGCCTGGCTCAGTCGGAGACGTTGGCACAGACGACGTGCGCGCCGATCTCGATCATGCGGCGCTCGCTGCGCGCGTCCGCCACCCTGGCCATGAGGATCGGCGCCCCCGACGCGGCGAACTGCGGCAGCCTGGCGCGCACCAGGCGGTGCAGGTCGCGCACCACGTCCTCGGCGGCCGACATGTGCACCTTGACGTGCAGCATGATGCCGGTCGCCCCGGACGCCGTGCCCGCCTCGGAGATCCACACGTGGTGCACGAGCGGGAAGTCCATGAGCAGGTACGCGATCGCCTGCCGGAGCGCGGGCAGTATCGGATGCGTGCACCTGCGGTAGCCAGGATCCACCTGCTGCATCGGCCCCGACAGGTGCGGCCGGGGCGCGGGCACCCACGGCAGCGACGGGGCGTGCGGGCTGGGCGGAGCCACCTGGGCCAGCGCGGCACCTCGCGACACGGTGGCCATCGCGCCCGTCGCGTAGGCGGCCGGAACGGCCCCCGACAGGACAGGCGTGGGCCCGCTGCGTGTCGTGGTCATGAAGTGCTGGAGATCGTCGATCGGCACGGCCGCGGCGGCTGGTCCGGCCGCGTCGATCACGATCTCGCGCACCCCGGTGACGCGCTGGATGTCCAGGATGGTGTCGGCGTCGCAGGCCGACAGGGAATGGCTGCCGCGGTGTCTGGCATAGGTCGCGGGGCTGGTGTACCCGAGCAGAACCCGGTCACCGGCCTGAGTCGTCCCCAGGACGACGGAACGATCTGGTCGCACTGCCACCAGGACTCCACCGTCGGCAAGAGCGCCCAGCAGGCGATGGGGCGTGCCATGCTGTGCGAGCACGTCGGCAAGCGCAGGATTCCCGATGCTCATATGACGAACCATAGGTAGTCGGCCACGGCTTATCAGGCTAATGGCGAATAAATCTCCCGATCAAGACAAAGATGGGCACGGAGTGGATGAGTTTGCCGCGGGACGGGTACGCCGGAACCCGTCTCACATGCTGACCCCTCGTGAATACGTTCACAAGCTGCGGATACACTCTGTGGGACCGCCGGGGGGTTCCGTGGACGGTGACCCCCCTCCGCCGTGCCTTAAGGATGCACAGACGTGAACAAGCCCGTCGTTCTGGTCGCAGAGGAGCTGTCCGAGGCTGGCCTCGCCGTACTCGGCGCTGATTTCGAGGTCCGCCACACCGACGGCGCCGACCGTTCCCAGTTCCTGCCCGCTCTCGCCGACGTGGACGCGCTCATCGTGCGCTCCGCCACCCAGGTCGACGCCGAGGCCATCGCCGCGGCGCCCAAGCTGCGCGTGGTCGCCCGCGCCGGCGTCGGTCTCGACAACGTCGACGTCGAGGCGGCCACCAAGGCCGGTGTCATGGTCGTGAACGCCCCGACCTCCAACATCACCAGCGCCGCCGAGCAGACCGTCGCGCTCATCCTGGCCAGCGCCCGCAACACGGCCCAGGCCCACGCCGCGCTCAAGAACGGCGAGTGGAAGCGCTCCAAGTACACCGGTGTCGAGCTGGACGAGAAGGTCGTCGGCATCCTCGGGCTCGGCAAGATCGGCCAGCTCGTGGCCCAGCGCCTGGCGCCGTTCGGCGTCGAGCTGATCGCCTACGACCCCTACCTGCCGCCGGCCAGGGCCGCGCAGATGGGCGTCAAGCTGCTCAGCCTCGAAGAGGTGCTCAAGCAGGCCGACTTCATCACCGTGCACCTGCCCAAGTCCAAGGAGACGCTGGGCCTCATCGGTGACAGGGAGCTGCACCAGGTCAAGCCGAGCGTGCGCATCGTCAACGTGGCCCGCGGCGGCATCGTGGACGAGGGCGCGCTCTACTCCGCGATCAAGGAGGGGCGGGTCGCCGGAGCCGGCCTCGACGTCTTCTCCAAGGAGCCGTGCACCGACAGCCCGCTGTTCGAGCTGGACCAGGTCGTCGTCACGCCGCACCTCGGCGCCTCCACGCACGAGGCCCAGGAGAAGGCCGGCACCCAGGTCGCGCGGAGCGTGAAGCTGGCGCTGGCGGGCGAGTTCGTGCCGGACGCGGTCAACGTCCAGGGCGGCGCCGTGGCCGAGGACGTCAAGCCGGGCCTGCCGCTGGCCGAGAAGCTCGGCCGGGTCTTCACCGCGCTGGCCGGCGAGGTGGCCACCAAGCTCGACGTCGAGGTGCGCGGCGAGATCGCCGCCCAGGACGTGCGGGTGATCGAGCTGGCCGCGCTCAAGGGCGTCTTCGCCGACGTGGTCGAGGAGCAGGTCACCTACGTCAACGCGCCGCTGCTGGCCAAGGACCGCGGCATCACCGTCGAGCTGGTCACCAGCTCCGAGAGCCCCGACTGGCGCAACGTCGTGACCGTGCGCGGCGTGCTCGCCGACGGCCGCACCGTCTCGGTGTCCGGCACGCTGTCGGGCCCGCGCCAGATCACCAAGATCGTCGAGGTCAACGGCTACGAGATGGAGATCGAGCCGACGGCCCACCTGTGCTTCTACACCTACGCCGACCGCCCCGGCATCGTCGGCGTGGTGGGCAGGCTCCTCGGCGAGCACGGCATCAACATCGCCTCGATGCAGGTGGCCCGTGACGCCAAGGGCGGCAAGGCGCTCATCGCGCTGACCGTCGACTCCGCCATCCCCGCCGAGGTCGTCGAGCAGATCGGGGCCGAGATCGGCGCCGAGAGCGGCCGCTCGGTGGACCTGGAGGACTGATCCGCAGGACCCTTTGAGAAGGGCCGTCACCCGTCCGGGTGGCGGCCCTTCTTGTCTCAGCATGCAAGATAGTAGGACTTCCGAGCAGATACTCGGGTAGTCTGCTGCTGATGCGCCAGGTGTTCGTACTCATTGCCTGCCGCGGCGGGGCCTGTTAGGGCAGGTCGGCTACCCGTCGCGGAGAGCGGCGTTGTGTCGGCCAGTAAGTCCCATTCGTCCGGTCCGTGACCCGGACCAACGAGATCAGGCCCGGTCGGATTCGCGACCGGAGTCCGGCTTCCCCACTGGAAACGCGTCCGCGAAATGAGCTGAGTGACATGTACGACATGTATGCCTGGAACCGTACGGAAGAGCAGCAGGACGAGGCCGCCGAGGCCCTGCAGACCGCACTCGACCGCCGCGACAACGGCGGCGCCCCTCAGAACTCCAGCCGGTAGGACACGGCCGTCCTCTTCAGCGCGGGCACGAGCAGGCAGCGCATGGTTTGTAGCGCGCCGGGGCCGTCGATCGCCCAGTGCATCGTGGCCCCGGCCTTTGCGCACCGGCCTGTCGAGCCGCTGGAGCCGCAGCGCCGGTCTTCGTGCAGTCGTGGTCGCACTCGTGCGGCGGACAGGTGTGAGTAGGGCGGCTCCGCGGGGGAAGGCGGGACCGCCCGGGTTTCTCAGAGCGTCGCGGTGAGCGAGGCCGGGATGGGCTCGCGCCGCTGTTCGAGCCGCTCGGCCCACTGGCGGACGCCCTTGCGGTCAGGGCGGACGGCGCCGACGAAGGCCTGCCTGCGCCAGCTCGACAGCTTCTCCTCCTTCACCACGTCGCCGGAGTGCGGCGCGTGCACCATGTAGCCGGGCTTGGAGATCATTCCGACGTGACCCAGGTTGCTGAAGAACACCAGGTCACCGGGTTCGAGATCCTTCCAGGAGATCTTTCTGGAGAACGCCCCGTACTGTTCGCGGGCGGTGCGGGGCAGGTCGATCCCCGCCTTCTCGTACGCCCGGAGCATCAGCCCCGAGCAGTCGTACCCCCGGTCGCTGGTGCCGCCCCACACGTAGGGGATGCCGCGCTTGTTCATGGCGAAGTCGAGTGCGACCTTCCAGGCGGGCTTGGGGGTCTGTGCCAGCCTGATGCGCTTGATCTCGGCGCCGGTGAGGGTGGTGGTGTCCTTGTCGGTGACGGACCGGGCGGCGACGTCGTCGCCGGTGGCCGCCTGTGCTGCCGGGGTGGCCAGGATGAGTCCGGCAGACGCCGCTGCCAGGACGATGGCGATGCGAGACAGAAGACTGTCCTTCCATACGGCCGACCGGGTTAGCTGACGGGCTCGGGCCTGGAAGACAGCCCTACGGCGATGACCGCCGATTCGCCCCTGGGGGGAAAGTGGGTCCCCGGCTCCACGCAGCGGCTGCGTGGATTAGGCCCGACGGACTCTAACGAAACGGTCAAAAGGTCGCAAACCCCTCAAACCGGACGTCCGCGAAATGAGATGGTGTGTTCGTCAGGCGAGACGAGCCGGTATGGTTGCCGTCATGGAGTCGCGTAACATCCGCCTGGCCGTCATCCCTGGGGATGGCATCGGCACCGAGGTCGTCGCCGAAGGGCTCAAGGTCCTGGAGGCAGTGGGCACGAAGATCGAGCCCACGCACTACGACCTGGGCGCCGCCCGCTACCACCGTACCGGCGAGACGCTCCCCGACGCGGTCCTCGACGAGTTGCGCGGCTACGACGCGATCCTGCTCGGCGCCATCGGCGACCCGAGCGTGCCGCCCGGCATCCTCGAGCGCGACCTGCTGCTGCGCCTGCGCTTCGCCTTCGACCACTACGTCAACCTGCGGCCGGTCAAGCTGTTCCCCGGCGTGACGACCCCGCTGGCCGACACGCCGACCGAGAACATCGACATGATCGTGGTCCGCGAGGGCACCGAGGGCCTCTACGCCGGCACCGGCGGCGTCATGCGGCGCGGCACCCCCCACGAGATCGCCACCCAGGAGTCGCTCAACACCGCCCACGGTGTCGAGCGCGTGGTGCGTTACGCGTTCGAGAAGGCCAAGGCCCGCCCGCGCAGGAAGCTGACGCTCGTCCACAAGACCAACGTGCTCACCTTCGCCGGCGACCTGTGGCAGCGCACGGTCAACCGCGTGGCCGAGGAGTACCCCGAGGTCGCCACCGACTACTGCCACATCGACGCGGCCTCGATGTTCTTCGTGACCCAGCCCGAGCGCTTCGACGTGGTCGTCACCGACAACCTGTTCGGCGACATCATCACCGACCTCGGCGCGGCCATCGCCGGCGGCATCGGCCTGGCGGCCTCCGGCAACATCAACCCGGAGCGCTCGGCGCCCAGCATGTTCGAGCCGGTGCACGGCAGCGCCCCCGACATCGCCGGTCAGGGCAAGGCCGACCCCACCGCGACCATCCTGTCGGTCTCCATGCTCCTCGACCACCTCGGCCTGCACGACGAGGCGGCCAAGGTCGAGCAGGCGGTCGCCGCCGACATCGCCGAGGGCCGCACGGGCCGAAGCACCAGCGAGATCGGCGACGACATCACCGCGCGAGTATCCGGCTAGGGCCGCCTAGCACCGTACGCGCCTGGCGGTCCGAAGAGGACCTGCCGGGCGCGTTTTCGTGTCCCCAGGTAGCGGCGGCAATCGGGGCCAAGCACCCATCAACCGCTTGCCATCCCATATAGCGAGACAATAGGAAGTACGGACCACCCCGTGGGCGCGCATCGCTCCCGGACAGGTGACCGGATTCCGGTAGATTTCGGTAGACCGTAGAGAGAAGGACCGCCGTCATGACCATCGCTCCGAAGCTCAGCTTCGACGTGCAGCTATCCGACCACGCTCGCACCGCGGCCGAGCGGGAGCAGGTACTGGCGAACCCGGGGTTCGGGCAGACGTTCACCGATCACATGATCTCGATCGACTACACCGAGGGCGAGGGCTGGCACGACGCCCGGCTCATGCCGTACGGGCCGCTCTCGCTCGACCCCGCCACCTCGGTCTTCCACTACGCGCAGGAGCTGTTCGAGGGCCTCAAGGCCTACCGGCAGATCGGCGGCTCGATCGTCGCCTTCCGGCCGTACGCCAACGCCGCCCGCTTCAATCGCTCGGCCGCCCGCATGGCCATGCCGGAGCTGCCGGAGGAGACGTTCGTCGAGTCGCTGGAGCTGCTCGTCCAGACCGACAAGGAGTGGGTGCCCACCACCGAGGGTCACAGCCTCTACCTGCGTCCCTTCATGATCGCCACCCAGGCGGGGCTCGGCGTGAACTACCCGTCCAGGACCTACAAGTACATGGTCATCGCCTCGCCGGCGGCCTCGTACTTCACCGGCGGCATCAAGCCCGTCTCCGTGTGGCTGTCCACCGAGTACACGCGGGCCGCCCCCGGCGGCACCGGCTTCGCCAAGTGCGGCGGCAACTACGCCGCGGCGTTCGTGGCGCAGCGGCAGGCGGTGGAGAACGGCTGCGACCAGGTGGTCTGGCTGGACGCCCAGGAGCACCGCTACGTCGAGGAGATGGGCGGGATGAACCTGTTCTTCGTCTTCGGCGACAAGCTCGTCACGCCCGCGCTCACCGGCACCCTGCTGCCCGGCATCACCCGCGAGTCGATCCTGGAGCTCGCCGGCGACCTGGGGCTGGAGACGGAGGAGCGGCTCATCACGGTGGACGAGTGGCAGGAGGCGAGCGCGTCCGGCGACCTCACCGAGGTGTTCGCGTGCGGCACCGCGGCCGTGGTGACGCCGGTCGGCACCGTCAAGGGCGCCGACCGCTCGTGGACCGTGGCCGACGGCACGCCTGGCCCGGTGACGATGCGGGTGCGCGAGGAGCTCGTCGGCATCCAGTACGGCGCCCGCCCCGACACCCACAACTGGGTGCACAAGATCGGCTGACCCCTTCTGGTGAGCCCTTCACGCGGAGGGCTCACCAGAACGCGGCGACATTCAGCGGCAATTCCCACGGGGCCGGCAGGAACAGCGGCTCGGCGACGCTCGCGATCGTTTCCCGGCCATAGGCGAGGCCGCCCGGCTCGCTGTGCAGCCGCACCGTCCGTTGCGCCGGATCGACCACCAGATAAAGCGGCACCCCGGCCGGCGAGTAACCCCGCGGTTTGACGTAGTAATCGTCGTAGGCGCTGCCCGAGGAAACGACGTCCACGATGAGCAGCGTCGAATCCCCGTGCACCGCGTACTCCTTGTGCAACCGCGGCGACCGCGGCACCACCGTCAGGTCGGGCACGTACCGGTCGGACTGAAGGCCCAGGTGAATGGTGATGTTCGGCCAGATCTGCCAGCCGCGCTCGACGGTCGGGGCGAACAGCGCGCGCATCACCCGGAAAAGCGAGGTGTTGTGCTGCCAGGTGCCCGCCTCGTTGACCACGATCCGGCCCTGCACCGTTTCCACCCGATATTCGGGATGCAATTCACGGATGGTTCTGAATCGCTCTTCGAGGGGCGCGGCCATGGCCTTGCATCCTTTCTTCCGGCGGAGTGACCGAGCGTATGCCGGGCCGGGGGTGTGAATACAGGGCGTGCGGTCTTGATTTACCGGTCGATCCTGCTCAGGTAACCCTCGTCCCCCTGCTCGCCCGCCACCGCCTCCGGCGGCACCAGCGCCTCCAGCCGCAGCAGGGTCGCCTCGTCCAGCTCCACGCCGGCGGCTGCCGCGTTGGCGCGCACGTTCGCCGCCCTGCGCGTGCCGGGGATCGGCACCGTGCCCCGGTGCACGAGCCAGGCCAGCGCGAGCTGGGCCACCGACAGGTCGTTCTCGGCCGCCAGGGCCGCCACCGCGTCCGTCAGGGCCAGGTTGCGCTCGATGTTGCCCTCCTGGAAGCGCGGGTTGCCCCGCCGCCAGTCGCCGGCCCCCAGGTCGGACCGGTCGCGCAGCGCGCCGCCGAGCAGGCCGCGGCCGAGCGGGCTGTAGGCGACGAAGCCGACCCCCAGCTCCTCGCAGGCCGGCAGCACCTCCTTCTCCGGCGCCCGGTTGAACAGCGAGTACTCGGTCTGCAGGGCGGCCACCGGGTGCACGGCGCAGGCCCGCCTGAGGGTGGCGGGGGAGACCTCCGACAGCCCGACGTGGCGCACCTTGCCCTCCTGGACCAGCTCGGCCAGGGCGCCCATGGTCTCCTCGATCGGCGTCGTCGGGTCGAGGCGGTGCAGGTAGTACAGGTCCACATGGTCGCTCTGGAGGCGGCCGAGGCTGGCCTCCAGCGCCGTGCGCACGTATTCGGGACGGCCGAGCCCCGGCCGCAGCCGGCCCCGTTCGTCCGCGTTGCCGCCGAATTTGGTGGCCACCACCACCTCGTCGCGCCGATCGCGCAGCACCCGCCCGATCAGGGACTCGCTGTACCCGGCGCCGTAGATGTCGGCGGTGTCGATCAGCGTGACGCCCGCCTCCACCGCGGCCAGCAGGGCCTCGGTGGCCTCCTGCTCGCTGACGTCGGCGTAGACCCGGGGCGCCAGCGTCATCGCGCCGAAGCCCAGCGCCGAGACGGTCGGGCCGTTCCGTCCGAGTGTGTGGGATCTCATGGCTCTCCTAACTCTTCCTGATCATCGTCATCCCGTCGGCGACGGGCAGGGTCAGGACCGTCACCCGAGGGTCCTCCATCACCAGGTCGTTGAACTGCCGCATCTGCACGGTCGTGGGCTCGTCGTGCGCGGGATCGGCCACCCAGCCCCTGCGCAGCGTGTTGTCGGCCAGGATCAGCCCGCCGGGCCGCAGCCGGTCCATCAGCAGCTCGTAGTAGACCGGGTAGTTCTGCTTGTCGGCGTCCAGGAATGCCAGGTCGATCGGCTGGTCGAAGGCGGCGAGCGTGTCGGCGGCCGGCCCGATCGTGAGCGTCACCCGGTCGGCCACCCCGGCCTCCTGCCAGTAGCGGCGGGCCACGGACGTCCACTTCTCGCTCACGTCGAAGCAGTGCAGCGTGCCGCCGGACAGGCCGCGCGCGATGCAGACGGACGAATATCCGGTGAACGTTCCCACCTCCACGGCCACCTGGGGAGCCATGAGCTGGGTGATCATCGTCAGGAACCGGCCCTGGTCGAAGGAGATCTGCATGGTCGCGTCGTCGCCCGCGACCTCGGCCGTCTCCCTCTCCAGGGCGTCCAGCAGGGCGTCGGGCGCGGTGGTGTGCTCGGACACATAACGCGCTACGGCAGAGTCGAGGAGGTATGCCTTCATGCGGCCATTGTTTCCGTTTCAGGTAGGGTCTGCGCGATCAATGAGGTGAGAGTGGGCTGATGAAGAAGCGGTTCATGGCGGTCGCGCTGGCGTGCGCGGCGATCGTCGTACTCGGGGTGCTGGCGTTCTCCCGGCCGGGCGTGTCGTCGTCAGGCGAGGTGACCCTGACCCGGCAGGCGGACGGCTCGATGGTCCTGGCCGACCTGGGGAGCGACGCCCCCGTGCTCGACGTGTACGAGGACTTCGACTGCCCCGTCTGCAAGGACATGCACACCAAGGTAGACGCGACGATCAGGAAGCTCGCGCAGGCAGGCAAGGTCAAGGTCGTCTTCCACACCGTGACGATCTTCCGGGACGAGCCCTCGCGCTCCAACTCCGTCCGCGCCGCCGCGGCCGCGCGCTGCGTCCCCGCGGAGAACTGGCTGGCCTTCAGGGACGAGGTGTACGCCATGCAGCCCGCGCCGCACGGCGTGGCGTCCGGGTACAGCGTCGAGGAGCTGATCGGGGCGGCGCGCAAGGCGGGCGCGTCGGTGGACTCGTGCGTCACGTCGCAGACGTACGCGCAGGCGCACCTGGCGGAGACGGCCAAGATCCCGCTTGAGGGCACGCCCACCGTGGTACTCGACGGGCAGTTGCTGGGCAACGAGGCGTTCGACCCGGCGGCGCTGGAACGCCTCATCACCGGGGGCGTCGGCGTGCAGGTGTGAGCCCGTGGTGTCCCAAGCAGCGAGACCGGTGTGCCAAATGGTGAATGCGTATGGCAGACTGGGCGGCACCATGTTCTACGGTCTGCTCATTATCGGCAGGCGCGCTGGCTAACGCAGGGACACCGCCAGCGCGCAGACCTCTCACGTCCGTGAGGGGTCTTTTTGTTTTCCCGCACCGTACGGACCTCCTACTCCGGAGAGAAGAGAGACTCATGGCCGACGACCGCTTCCACGTATACGACACGACGCTACGAGACGGCGCACAGCAGGAGGGGCTCAACCTCACCGTCGCCGACAAGCTCGCCGTCGCGCGGCACCTGGACGGCCTGGGCGTCGGTTTCATCGAAGGGGGCTGGCCGGGCGCCAACCCCAAGGACACGGAATTCTTCAGGCGCGCTCAAACAGAGCTCGACCTGAAGCACGCGCAACTGGCCGCGTTCGGCGCGACCCGCCGGGCCGGTGTGAAGGCCGCCGACGACCCACTGGTGGCCGCCTTGCGCGAATCCGGCGCGCCGGTCGTGACCCTTGTCGCCAAGAGTCACGACCGGCACGTGGAGCTGGCCCTCCGCACGACTCTCCAGGAGAACCTCGCGATGATCCGCGACACGGTCTCTCACCTTCGTGCGGAGGGACAGCGAGTCTTCCTCGACGCCGAGCACTTCTTCGACGGCTACAAGTCCAACCCAGCCTACGCGCTGGAGGTCCTCAGGACCGCCGCGGAAGCCGGCGCCGACGTCATCGCCCTGTGCGACACCAACGGCGGCATGCTCCCCGACGAGCTCGCCGAGATCGTCCAGGACGCCGTACGCACCAGCGCCCGCGTCGGCATCCACTGCCACGACGACACCGGCTGCGCCGTCGCCAACACCCTGGCGGCCGTCAAGGCGGGCGCCACCCACGTCCAGGGCTGCGCCAACGGCTACGGCGAGCGCTCAGGCAACGCCAACCTCTTCACGGTCGTCGCCAACCTCCAGCTCAAGCGCGGCTTCGACCTCGTCCCGCAGGAGTCGCTGGCCGAGATGACCCGCATCGCCCACGCGATCACCGAGGTCACCAACGTCACCCCCAACTCCCACGCCCCCTACGTCGGCACCTCCGCCTTCGCCCACAAGGCCGGCCTGCACGCCAGCGCCATCAAGGTCGACCCCAACCTCTACCAGCACATCGACCCCGCCCAGGTCGGCAACGACATGCGCATGCTCGTCTCCGACATGGCGGGCCGCGCCTCCGTCGAGCTGAAGGGCCGCGAGCTGGGCTACGAGCTGACCCCCGAGCACACCAGGACCCTGGTCGAGCGGGTCAAGGACCTGGAGTCCAGAGGCTTCACCTTCGAGGCCGCCGACGCCTCCTTCGAGCTGCTGCTGCGCGACACCGTCCACGGCGAGCGCAGGCGCCACTTCGAGGTCGAGTCCTGGCGCGTCATCGTCGAGCGCACCAAGGGCGGCGAGCTGGTCAGCGAGGCCACCGTCAAGCTGCACGCCAAGGGCGAGCGCATCGTGGCCACCGGCGAGGGCAACGGCCCCGTCAACGCCCTCGACAAGGCCGTCCGGCTGGCGCTGGAGAAGCTCTACCCCGAGCTGGCCAAGCTGGAGCTGGTCGACTACAAGGTGCGCATACTCGAAGGCACCCACGGCACCGACGCCATCACCCGCGTGCTGATCACCTCCAGCGACGAAACGGCCGAGTGGGCCACGGTGGGGGTCGCGGAGAACATCATCGACGCGTCGTGGCAGGCGCTGGAGCAGGCGGTCACGTACGGGCTGCTGCGCGCGGGCCGCGACTGCGGATAGCTCTCCCCGGGAACGGGCCCGGCCGCGGACGGGAAGCGGCCGGGCTAGATCAGCCCCGGCGAGAACGACACGCCGTCCACGGTGACCTTCCCGCCCGAGCACGACACCTTGGGCGAGTCCGTGCCCGGCACGATCACCGTCAGCAGCGACTTCGCCGCCGGCGACACCACCACGTTCGTGGCCTGCTTCGACAGGTACGTGGGCGAGACCCAGCCCAGCTTCCCGCCCCGCTCCACCCGCTGCCCGCCGACCTTGTCGCAGGACGAGAACTGCAGCAGGGTGACCTTGAACTTGCCGTCGCCCAGCACCACCTTGCCGCCCCCGCTGGAGACGACCTTGAGTGACGGGGCGAAGCGCCAGATGTTGCGCACCTTCTTGCCGCCCGACGCGGTGTCCAGCACGGCCATCAGGTCCTGGCCGTGGTTGACCAGCACCGACCTGGTGCGGCTGACCCCGTACGCCTTGTCGGTCACCTTGAAGGCCTGCCGGTCCTTGCCGTACGAGCTGTCCACGAGCTTGCTGGCCGTCCGGGGCCGGAACTTCGCGCCCACCACGGTCGGCACGTTATGCGCCTCGGGGGAGAGCGTCCAGTAGCGGTAGGAGCTCTTCTCGTAGGAGTGGAACCCGCCGTCCATGAGGATGTCGCGGCCCTGCGCGTAGTAGGTGACGCCCAGGTGGTCCTCGTGGCCGTGGAACTTCATGCCGGGCCCGAACCTGATCGAGTAGTACGCCGACTCCGGCTTGCCCCAGGCGGTGCGGCCGAAGACGTAGCCGGCCCGGTAGGCCTTGACCTCCTGCTTCGGCGTGCCCGTCTCCATCTTGGGCTCGGTCTCGGCGCTGCCGTCGCCGATGGGCACCATGTAGCCGTTGGGCATGGTGGAGTGGGCGATGAAGTCCTTCATGGCCTCGGCGCGCCTGGCGATCTCGCCGGGCACCTTGCGTCCGCACGCCTTCATGTTGGTCATGGCGACCTGGAGGCGGCCGTACACGTAGACGGCGTACCTGGGCGCCTGCTCCATGAGCGCGCCCTGCGAGTCGACGTCCAGCTTCACCGTGCCCGTCAGACGGCTGGAGGCCAGGTTCGCCCAGTCCTTGCGGCCGTACCTGCAGCCAATGCCCATGAGCGCGATGTCCTGGTCGATACCGTGGTTGTGGCCCTTCTTGTACAGGCTCGCGTTCGACAGCAGCTTGGCGTGCGTGGCCAGGCTGTCCTTCAGCCAGCTCGCGTTGACGTGCCTGCTGAGGCAGAGCAGCGGCTGGGTGCGCAGCGAGACCGGGTGGTCCTTCCAGGCGTAGGACGGGGTGCCCCTGGCGCCGTACTTGTTGTCGGCCACCCAGTCCTGGGCGATCTCGGTGGCGCGGTCCAGGTAGCGGCGCTCGCCGGTGTTCTCGTACTCGACGACGAGGGTGCCCATCCAGCGCAGCGACTGGAAGACGAACTCCCACGACCGGTTCCTGTACGGGCTGGCGTCCCAGTTGACGTTCTTGCCCAGCTTGTACGCGGGCAGCCCCACCAGCGCGATCTCGCCCTGCATGACGTCCTCGGCCGTCGGCGTGCCGGGCAGCCAGTCGCCCTGGCACTCCGCGGTGCGCGTCACCTTGTCGGCCGCCTGTGCCGGGACCGCGACGCCACCGGTTGCGAGCATGAGGGCAAGAGGGATCGCGAGGCGGCGCACGCCGGGGTTCCTTTCGGGACAAAAAGGTGAAGGCGCGACATGCTTTCGGAATCTCGATCAACTGGTCAAGTCGCGTGCCCGATTCGTTAGCCGCCCGATGAGATGCTGGTGTGCGTGAGATACGACGACCTGGTGATCCCCGACACGCCCGCCGCCCGAGGCGCGCTGGAGGTGGCGGCCCGGTACCACACGCCTTCGCTGCTCAACCACTCGATCCGCGCCTACCTGTGGGCCGCCGCCCACGCGCGCGGCAACGGCATCGCCTTCGACGCGGAGCTGCTCTACGTGTCGGCCATGCTGCACGACATCGGGCTGGCCGCCGAGTTCGACAGCCACACCGTGCCGTACGAGGAGGCCGGCGGGCACGTGGCGTGGGCCTTCTGCGCCGGGGCCGGCTGGTCGCCCGAGCGGCGCGAACGCGCGTGCGAGGTCATCATCCGGCACATGTGGCAGGAGGTGCCCCTGGAGGAGGACCCCGAGGGGCACCTGCTGGAGCTCTCGACCGGCATGGACATCTCAGGCCGCCGCACCGATGAGATCCCCGCCGAGGTGCGGCGGGAGGTGCTGGAGCGGCACCCGCGGCTGGAGATCGCCAAGGAGTTCAGCGTCTGCGTCGCCGATCAGGGCGCGCGCAAGCCGTCGAGCTTCGCGGCGCGGTTCGTGCGCGACGGCATCGTCGACCGCATCATCCGCAACCCGCTCGACGGCTGAGCCTGGCTCAGCCCTTGGGGCCGGTGCTCTCGGCGACCTCGAACGACCACACCTCGGACCCCGTCGCCGCGGGCCCCTGGCCGTGACCATGCCCGTGCCCCTGCCCCTGCCCCGCCTGGGCGGCCGCCTGCGCGTGGCCGCGCTGGAACGCCTCGCCCTGCTGCCACTTCTGGAAGTCCTCCTCCGAGCGCCAGCGCGTGTAGACGAGGTACCGCTCCGTGCCCTCCACCGGCCGCAGCAGCTCGAACCACTCGAACCCGTCGGCCGACTCCACCATCCCGGCACGGTTGGCGAAGCGCTTCTCCAGCTCTTCCCGCATCCCGGCGGGCACGGTCAGCACGTTGATCTTCACGACGGACACCAGAGGAACCCCTCTCGTCAGCGCACCACGCGGTGCGGCGAAGGTGAGGGCTCCAGGCTAACGCGGGCCACCGCCGGCACCCGATCCCGGTCCAGCGCGTCGCGCACGTGCGGCAACGCCACCGTCGCCAGGTGACGGCTCAGCTCCTCCATGGGGGCGGACTCGTCGGCGACCACCTTCAGCCGCACCTCGGGACGCGGCCCCACCAGGTGCGCGGCGGCGTGGAACACCGCGGGGCTCGACTCCACGTCGGCCGCCACCGCCTGCGCCATGCCCGACTCCGACACCTCCGTGACGCCCGTCGGGCCGTCCTCGATGCGCAGCACGCGCCGCGCCTGCCTGCGTCCCTGCACGAGCAGCCAGCGCAGCGCCAGCACCGCCACGACCAGCGCGGCCAGCGCCAGCAGCCACCAGATCCACGGGCTGTTGCGGGCGAAGAAGGCGACCACGTTGGCGTCCACGACCGTCGTGCGCGCGGCGGCCCAGTTCTGCGGGAACGCGCCCAGCCCGCGGGCCAGCGCCGACCCGCCGAGGATCACCAGCGCCAGCCCCACCAGCGCCAGCCCCCAGCGGTTGCCCCGCCCGGTCTTCCTGCTCACCGCCGCCACCTCCGTCCGTCGCTCCGGCTGCTCACCGCTGCTCCTTGATGTTCACCGACACCCGGTACGGCTCCACCAGGTCGAGCGCCGCCAGCCTGGACAGCACGGCGCCCCGCACGTCCTGGCCGAACCCGTCCACGCCCCGCCCGCACGTCGTCGGCGTGACCGCGACCGTCCGGCCGCGCAGGGTGGCACGGGCCGAGCGCACGCCCGGCACCTGCTCGGCCGCGTGTGCCAGCGCCCTGGCGACGCTCCTGGGCCGCAGGCCGATGATCAGATCGGGGTCGCCGCTGCGGACGGGCACCATCCGCGGACGTCCCGGCACCAGCGCGATGGCCAGCAGCAACAGCCCGAGCAGCGCCGCGACCGCCGCGCCGAGCAGCACCCGCGGGTCCGACCACAGCGTGGTGGTCGCCCAGCCCAGCATGCGGTCGTACGGGATCCAGCGCAGCGGACGCCCGGCCAGCGCCGAGACCGTCTCGGCGAGCACGAGCAGGCTCAGCAGGGCGAGCAGCGTGGCGACGATCACGGCAGGGATCCGCCGGTACGGACGGAACGCCCGCACCGCGGCCCTGTCGGCGGCCCTCTCGGCGGCTCTGTCGCGCGGCGGCGGAACCGGTGCCCGGTGGGCGCCCGACTGCTCCTCCGTGGTGGCCGCGTGCCGTGTCTCGTTCGTCGTCTCGTGTGTCGCCGTGTGTGTCGTCGTGTTCGTCGTCTCGGGTGTGGTCATGGCAGGTCACCGCCCACGTCCGTCATCGTGATGTCCAGGCGCGTGACGTGCAGGCCCGTCTGGGCCGCGACCCGGGCGATCACGTGCTCCCTGAGCCGCGCCGCCACGGCGTGCAGCGGCGCGGGGTAGGCCACGCTCACGTTCAGCCGCACCACGGCCTGGTCGCCGTGCACCTCGCCCGCGGACGGCGTCCACGGCAGGCCGCGCGGCTGCACGTCGCGCACCTCCGGCACCTCCGCGGCGGCCACGCAGGCGATCTTGCTGACCACCCGGTCGGCGACCTCCGTGCGCCCGCGCCACTCGGGCGCGGGCAGGGGAGCGCGCCGCTGGGCGGGCACCGTCATGGTCATTTACGCCTCGCGGACAGCCCGGACAGGTTGATCTCCCCTGTCTCGGCGATCCGCCCGACCAGGAAGCCGACCGCGCCCAGGACCAGCACGAGCAGGAACGCGCCCAGCCCGCCGAACGCCCCGGCCAGGCCGAGCACGATGCCGACGGCCATGCCGACGAGCGGCATCCACTGGATGTTGTTCATGATCCCTCCACGATGATGTCGTCGATGCGGACGTGCACCGGGCGGTCCCCGGCCAGGTCCGCCACGGCCCCGCGCACCTCGTCGGCCGTCTGCGGCAGCGGGCGGTCCAGGGTGGCGACGATGGCGATCTCCACCGCGCGCTCGTCCGCGTGCACGCCGGTGAGGCGCTCGCCGGGCAGGTACGTGGCCACGGTGCCGAACGGCCCGCCGGACAGCCGCACCACACCGTCACAGGCCAGCGCCCGATCGGCGATCAGCCGCGTCTCGGTACCGGCGCCGGAACGGTCGTCACCGGCGCTCACCGGGCCACTGGCGTTCACCGGGCCTCCGGTGCTTGCCGGGCCGGTCGGTGCGGCGGCCGTCATTGGACCCGGGGCTCCTGCTCCCCGTCGCGGCTCTGGCCGTCCTGTCCCCGGTCACGGTCGCGGTCCTGATCGGGCAGGTGCACGTCGTCCACCCGGATGTTGACCTCGGTCACCTCCAGGCCGCACATCCGCTCCACCGCGCCGATCACGTTCTTCCTGACGGCGGCGGCCAGGTCGGGGATGGCGGTGCCGTACTCGGCCACCAGGTCGAGGTCCACGGCCGCCTGCCGCTCTCCGACCTCGACCGACACGCCCTGGGAGACGTTCCTGTCCCCGCCGACGATGCCGCGCATGCTCCCGAGTGCCCGTGCCGCGCCCCCGCCCATGGCGTGCACCCCGGACACCTCCCGGGCCGCCAGGCCGGCGATCTTGGCGACGACCCCGTCGTCGATGCTCGTGGTGCCCTTCTCCGTGACCAGCGAGGTCGTGCTCTCCTGGGTCCTGGCCCGTGGCACGGTCCCCGTCGCGCCGGCCCCACCGGGCCGATTGGACATCGTGTCCGACACGATCCGTCACCTCCCTAGGTGTCTTCTCCATGGGCAGAGATAACCGCTGCAACACTCCCGAAGCGCCCCAAAACGGACTTGGGGCCTAAAAATGGACAGCTCCTGACCTGTGCGGGGTGGCGCGCGAAAAAGGTGACGGACCCCTCCGGCGGCGGCGATAGCCTTGTCAGGTGCGTATAGCGAGGTTCTCCACAGGTGAAGGCGTCTCGTTCGGCGTGGTCGAGGGCGGCCCGGGCGAGGAGTTCATCTCCGCGATCTCCGGCCACCCCTTCGGCCAGGTGCAGTTCACCGGCGAGCGCCTCCCGCTGTCCCAGGTGAAGCTGCTGGCCCCGATGCTGCCCAGCAAGGTGGTCGCCATCGGCAGGAACTACGCGGAGCACGCCGCCGAGATGGGCAACGAGGTTCCGGAAGAGCCCCTCATCTTCATGAAGCCGTCCACCACCGTGATCGGCCACGGCGAGAGCATCGCCTACCCCACGTCGCTGTCCGACCGCGTCGACTACGAGGGCGAGCTGGCCGTGGTGATCGGCAGGCTCTGCCGCGAGGTGCCGGTCGAGCGGGTCAAGGACGTCATCTTCGGCTACACCTGCGCCAACGACGTGACCGCACGCGACCTGCAGAAGAAGGACGTGCAGTTCACGCGGGCCAAGGGCTTCGACACGTTCTGCCCGCTCGGCCCGTGGATCCAGACCGATCTCGACGCGAGCGACCTGGCGCTGACGACCACGGTCAACGGCGAGATCCGGCAGAGCGGGCGCACCAGCCAGCTCATCAACGACATCCCCGCGCTGGTGGCCTACGTCAGCGCGGTCATGACGCTGATCCCCGGCGACGTCATCCTGACCGGCACGCCGGCGGGCGTCGGCCCGCTCGAGATCGGTGACGAGGTCAGCGTCGGCATCGAAGGCATCGGCACACTCACGAACAAGGTGGTCTCCCGTGACTGACGTACGGGTGCGGTTCGCACCGTCCCCAACCGGCATGTTCCACGTCGGCGGCGCTCGCACGGCGCTGTTCAACTGGGCGCTGGCCGAGCAGTCGGGCGGCCGCTTCGTGCTGCGCATCGAGGACACCGACGCCTCCAGGAACCGGCCGGAGTGGACCGAGGGCATCATCTCCGCCCTCGACTGGATCGGCATCAACGGCACCAACCCGGTCTTCGAGGGCCCCTACTTCCAGTCGGCCTACGAGCCGCAGCACCGCGAGGCCGTGGCCAAGCTGCTGGCCGACGGCCGGGCGTACTACTGCGACTGCACCCGCGAGGCCCTCGTGGCCCGCACCGGCTCCGAGCACAAGGGCTACGACGGCCACTGCCGCGACCGCGGCCTGACCGAGGGCGCCGTCCGCTTCCGCACGCCCGACGAGGGCGTCACCGTCGTGAACGACCTGGTGCGCGGCAGCGTCGAGTTCCCCAACGCGGCGCAGGAGGACTTCGTCATCGCCCGCACCGACGGCTCGCCGCTGTACGTGCTGGCCAACGCGGTCGACGACATCACCCAGAACATCACCCACGTCGTACGCGGCGAGGAGCACCTGGGCAACGCCGCCAAGCAGATGCTGCTCTGGCCCGCCCTCGGCGCGAACCCGCCGGTGTGGGCGCACCTGCCGGTGATCGTCAACGAGCAGCGCAAGAAGCTGTCCAAGCGCCGCGACAAGGTGGCGCTGGAGGACTACCGCGCCGACGGCTACCTGGCCGAGGCCATGGTCAACTACCTCATGCTGCTCGGCTGGGGCCCCGGCGACGACCGCGAGATCATGCCGTGGTCGGAGATGGTGCCGCTGTTCAAGCTGGAGGACGTCAACTCCGCCAGCGCGTTCTTCGACGAGAAGAAGCTGCGGGCCTTCAACGGCGAGTACATCAGGGCGCTGCCGCTGGAGACGTTCGAGGAGCGCTGCGCGCCCTACCTCGACGAGTCCTGGGACCGCGAGCTGTTCAGCAAGGTCGCGGCGCTGGCGCAGACGCGCATCGCGGTGCTGTCGGAGATCCGGCAGAACGTCGACTTCCTCTTCCTGGAGGAGCCGGTCTTCGACCAGGCGTCGTGGGACAAGGCGATGAAGAACGCGCCCGAGGAGATTCTCGGCGGTTACCTCGACCGGCTGGAGACCGTGAGCTGGGACCCAGAGTCGCTCAAGCAGGCGCTGGAGGAGGTCGGCACCGCCCACGGGCTCAAGCTCGGCAAGGCCCAGGCGCCGGTGCGGGTCGCGATCACCGGCCGCACGGTGGGGCTGCCGCTGTTCGAGTCGATCGAGGTGCTGGGGCGGGAGCGCGCCCAGGAGCGGCTGCGGGCCGCCCTGGCGCGGCTGAAGGACTGACATGACGCGTCCGCGGGCTCGGCGGCTCGCGGACGCGTCCCGTCTTACTCGGCTGTGCTTCTCGGAAGTGCGAGCATCACGAGCGCCGTGATCAGGTAGAGCACCGCGGAGATCACCAGCACGATGCCGAGCGCGTGACCGTAGTCCGGTTCTCCGGCGACGGCGTTGAAGAAGACCGTGCCGAGCACGGCGATGCCGACGGCCCCGCCGATCTGGTTGACGGTGGAGAGCACCCCGCCCGCGGCGCCCGCGTTGCGTCCGGGGACGCCCGCGAGGACGACGCTGACCAGAATGGGCGCCGCGAGACCGAGCCCCAGGCCGCCGATGAAGAGGGCGAGGGCGAGCGGCCAATATCCGGGATCGCCGCCGTCCGTGACGACGGACCACAGGACGACCTGGGACGCCGCGATGGTGAGCGAGCCGGTGACCAGGAGCGTCCTGCCCGCCTTGGCGGCGAGGGCGACGCCGAGGCCCGAGGTGACGATCGAGCCGAGCGCGTACGGCAGGATCACCAGGCCGGTCTCCCACGCGGTCCGGCCGGTGCCGCTCTGGAGGTAGATCGAGAGGGTGAGGAAGTACGGCCCGATGCCGCCGAAGAAGAGCACGGAAGCGCTCAGGCCGACGGTGAAGGCGCGGATTCTCAGCAGGGCCGGGTCGAAGACGGGTTCGTCCCCGCGTGCGGTGAGGCGGCGCTCGTGGCCGAGGAAGATCACGAGCACGACGACTCCTGCTGCCAGGAGGGCGTAGCCGCCCCAGGTCCATCCCCCTGTCATCGGTAGCAGGAGGAGAAGGACGCCCGTGGCCGCGAGGAGCGCGCCCAGGAGGTCCAGCCGGGCGGTCGAGGCGGAGCGGGACTCGGGCAGGACCTTCACGCCGACGGCGAGCGCCAGGATCGAGACCGGCACGTTGATCCAGAAGATCGTCCGCCAGCCCAGGCCGAACAGGTCGATGTCGACGAGCAGCCCGCCCAGCAGCGGGCCGGCGACCGAGGCGAGGCCCTGGACCGCTCCGTAGGCGCCGAACGCCTTGGCGCGCTCGCCGGGAGCGAAGGACGCCCGGATGATCCCGAACACCTGCGGCACCATGATCCCGGCGGTCAGTCCCTGCCCGGCCCGCATGCCGATGAGCGTCGCCGGGTCGGCGGCCAGCGCGCACAGCGCCGAGGTGACCATGAACCCGGCCAGCCCGATCAGGAACAGCCGCTTGCGGCCGTACTGGTCGCCGAGCCGTCCGCCGGTGATCAGGCCCGCGCCCAGAGCGAGGGTGTAGGCGGCGATCGTCCACTGGATCTGAGCGTCGGAGGCGCCCAGGTCCTGGGCCATCGCCGGGGCCGCGACGGTGACGATCGTCGCGTCGAGAAGGTCCATGAAGGAGCCGAAGAGCACCACCAGCAGCGCCATGGTCGCGCCGGTGCCCTCCCTGAGGCTCGGTGAGTCGGTCATGGCGGTCACCATCGCGGGCATGGTTGCCACCGAGTGACCGCTTTCGGTGAGAACATCGGGGCCATCATGGCTGCTACCTCCGCGCGGGCGCTCAAACTGCTGTCGATCTTCGGGGTCGGCGCGACCCTGACCGCCGGGGAACTCGCCTCCCGGCTCGGCACGTCGGTGCGGACCGTGCGCCGCGACATCGACACGCTCAGGGACCTCGGGTACGAGATCGAAGCCGTCCGCGGAGCGGGCGGCGGATACCGGCTCGGTCGCGCCACCCGGCTGCCGCCGGTCGTCTTCGACGAGGACCAGGCCGTCGCCACGGCCGTTGCGCTCCAGACCGTGCCGGCGGTCCTGTCCGGCATCCGTGAGAACGCGGCCCGTGCTCTGGCCACGCTGCACCAGGCGATGCCCGCGCGCGGCCGCCTGCACGCCGAGGCGTTCACCGTCTCCTCGGCCCGCAACTACTGGGAGTTCCCCGCGCCCCCGATCGACGCCGAAGCCGTCCGCGCCGTGGGCAGCGCGATCAACCGGCGGCACCTCGTGCGCCTGGACTACACCGGCGACCGCGAGCCCGTAACGCTCACGCTGGAGCCGCACGACCTCGTGGTCTGGGCCGCACGCTGGTACCTGGTCGCCTTCGACCCGGACGCGGGCCGGTGGCGCGCGATGCGCGTGGACCGCGTCAGACCGCACCCGCCCACCCACACCCCGTTCGACCGGCGCGACCTCCCGCACGGCGATCCCGTCGCCTTCGTCATGACCGCGCACGACCGCGGAGACGCCGCCGCCGAGTGGCCGTGCCGCGGCTCGGCCGTCCTCGCCCTGCCCGCCTCCACCGTCGCCCGGTTCGCGCCCGGCGGTTCGACGGTCGAGTACGACACCGAGACCACGTGCCGGCTCACCCTCGGCGCCTGGTCGTGGCCAGGGGTGGCGGGCCTGCTCCTCACCTTCGACGCCGACATGACCGACATCGAACCGGCCGGGCTCAGGCAGGCCCTGCACTCCCTGCGCGCCCGCATCAGCAGGGGACTCGAGCCCGTCTCCTCTCCAACGACAGGCCGAGGCTGGTCGCCGCCCCTGCGGCCATCGACAGCCACACCCCGGTGACGCCCAGCCAGGCGCTCAGCCCGTACGCGAGGGGCAGTTGCACGGCGAACCCCGCCAGCGTGGCGGCGAGCAACCGGCTGCCCCGCCCGCTCGCCTGCAGCACCCCGCCCACGGCGATCAGCCCGCCGAACGGCACCAGGTAGAGCGTCATCCACCGCAGGAACTCCACGGCTGGGGCGGGGTCGCCGGTGAAGAGCCCGGCGACGGGCGTGGCGAGCACGTTCAGCACGACCGCGACCACCGCGCCGGAGGCGAGCCCGAGCAGCAGCGGCGACCTGACGGCCTCGCCCCGGGCGGTGCGGATCATCGCCGCCTGCCGCAGCGCGTAGAAGACCATCACACCGGCCAGCATGATCTTCTGTCCGATCCCGTAACCGGCCACCGCCGCCGTGCCGAACCCGGCGACGATCTCCACCAGGGCCATCCCCACGAGCGCACGTGCCAGGAAATCTCCGGACATGGGCAGCCCGGTACGCACCACCTCCCATCCACGGGTGCGGCCGTCGTCGCGCAGGCGCGGAACCGATCCGAGCGCGACCGCCAACGTGATCCCCCGCGCCACCACCGTGGCCACCGCCGCCCCCTGCACCCCCATCCCGAGCCCGTAGATGAACACCGGATCCAGCACCACCACGAGCACGTTGCAGATGATCGCGTGCCGCATGGGCCGCCGGGTGTCCCCCCGCCCCTTCAAGACCCCGTCCACCAGCGTCTGAGCGAAGTACACCGGCAACCCGCCCAGCGAGACCAGCAGGAACCCGGCCGTCAGCTCAGCAGAGCCGCCGAACAGAGCCGCCAGCGGCTCCCGCAGCACCACCCCCGGCACCGCGACCGCCACCGAGAAGGCCGCCCACAGCACCCACCCCGTCCTGATCACCGGCCCGAGCGGCGCCCGCCCGTCGCGCCGCCCGACCAGCACCGTCACCCCCGTCGGCACGGCCAGGAACAGCCCGTAGGCCAGGTACTCGACCGTCGTGCCGACGGTGACGGCCGCGATCGCCGCCTCGCCCAGCCCCGCCACCCAGAGCAGGTCGATCACGCCGACCGCGACGACGGCGGTGAGCAACTCCACGTAGATGGGCAGCGCCAACCTGATCATCCTGTAATACCTCGTTTCGATGTATATCGTTTAGAGGTATAGCGTTACGATGCACCGCATGGCAAGCGGCGGCGACCTCGCTCTCACGATCCTGGGCTTCCTCAACGAGCACCCCATGCACGGCTACGAGCTGAAGTCCCGCCTCACCGCCCTGGCCGGCCACCTGCGCCCGGTCAGCGACGGCGCGCTCTACCCGGCGATCGCCAGGCTGGAGTCCAAGGGCCTGGTCGAGCGGCACGAGGAGGCCGGCGCGGCGGCGGCGCGCAGGCAGGTGCTGACGATCACCGAGGCGGGCCGGGAAGAGCTGCTGCGGCGGCTGCGCGAGCCCGCCGACCTCGACATCAGCGACCAGACCAGGTTCTTCGCGCTGCTGACGTTCCTGTCGGCGCTGCCCGGCCCTGCCGACCAGGCGCGGGTGCTGAGCCGCAGGCTGGCCTTCCTGGAGGCGCCCGCCAGCTTCTTCTACGAGGGCGGCGCTCCGGTCAGGGCGCGCGACGAGCCCGACCCGTACCGCCGCGGCATGCTGCTGATCGCCCGCGCCTCCAGCCAGGCCGAGAAAGAGTGGCTCCGCCAGCGAATCGCGGAACTGAACGTGCCGCAATAGCTCGTAACGTCGCAGGCATGACCTACTTGGTGACCGGAGCCACGGGCTCCGTAGGCAGGCACGTCGTCGCCCACCTCCTCGACGCGGGCCACCGCGTCCGCGCGCTCACGCGCGACCCGGCCAGGGCCCGGCTGCCCGAAGGGGCCGAGGTCGTGCAGGGTGACCTCAGCCGCGTCGAGACGCTCGTGCCCGCGCTGAAGGGCGTCGAGGGCGTGCACCTCATCGACGCCGCGGACTCCGGCTACACGCCGCTGCCGAACGGCGCGGAGATCGTCGAGGCGGTGCGCGCGGCGGGGGCGGGCAAGGTGACGCTGCTCAGCAGCTGGGCGCCCGGCACCCTGGAGGCCGCCGTGACCGGCAGCGACCTGGCCTGGACGTACGTGCAGCCGACCGAGTTCATGGCCAACGCGCTGGCGTGGGCCGAGCCCGTACGCACGAAGAACCTGATCGAGGAGCCGTTCGCGGCGACGAAGACAGCAATGGTGCACGAGGCCGACATCGGCGCCGTGATCGCCACCGCGCTCACCGAGGACGGCCACGCGGGACAGTCGTACGGCCTCACCGGGCCCGAGCTGCTCGACGTGCCCACGAAGGTGCGGATCCTGTCGGAGGCGATCGGCCGCGAGATCGCCTTCCGCGAGCTGACCGTGGACGAGATGCGCGCACGCTACCGGGCCCAGGGCGTGCCCGAGCACATGATCGAGTTCCAGATCGAGGTGTTCGGCAACACGCCGGAGGGCGCCTACCAGGTCACGCCCACGGTCGCGCAGGTGACAGGGCGGCCACCGCGCACGTTCGCGCAGTGGGCCGCCGAGAACGTCAGGGCGTTCAGTCCAGACCGCGGCGCTTGAGCAGCGGCTGGATGCTGGGCTCGCGCCCTCTGAAGTTGCGGAACGCGGTGAGCGGGTCGAGGCTGCCGCCCCTGGACAGCAGCTCGCGGCGGAAGTGGTCGCCGTTCGCCCGGGTGAGCCCGCCGTTCTCCTTGAACCACTCCACGCTCTCCGCGTCGAGCACCTCGCTCCAGATGTAGGAGTAGTAGCCCGCGCTGTAGCCGCCGGAGAAGACGTGCGCGAAGTAGTTGGTCCGGTAACGCGGCCTGACCAGCGGGAACGCGATCCCGGCGGCCTCCAGCGCGGCCTGCTCGAACGCCTCGGGGTCGGCCACGGTCTCGCCGGCGGCCAGCTTGTGCCAGGCCCAGTCGAGCAGCGTGGCCGCGAGGTACTCGACCGTCTTGAAGCCCTGGTTGAACGTCTCGGCCGCCTGCAGCTTCTCCACCAGCTCCGACGGCATCGGCTCGCCCGTCTCGTGGTGCTTGGCGTAGTTGGCCAGCACCTCGGGCCAGGTCACCCACATCTCGTTGACCTGCGACGGGTACTCGACGAAGTCGCGGGGCACGCTGGTGCCCGAGACGCGCGGGAAGCGCACCTGCGAGAAGAGCCCGTGCAGCGCGTGCCCGAACTCGTGGAAGGCCGTGTTCACCTCGTCGTAGGTCAGCAGCGTCGGCCCGGAGGCCGGCTTGGTGACGTTGAGGTTGTTCATCACCACCGGCCGCTGCCCGAACAGGAACGACTGGTCGACCAGGTTGTTCATCCACGCGCCGCCGCGCTTGGTGGGCCTGGCGTACGGGTCGAGCACGAACAGCCCCAGCGGGCTCCCGTCCTCGTCGGACACCTCGAACACCGTCACGTCGGGGTGGTAGCCGCCCAGCTCGGGCCGCTCGGCGAAGGTGATCCCGTACAGCTTGGTGGCCGCGAAGAACACGCCGTCGCGGTAGACGCGGTTCAGCTCGAAGTACGGGCGCATCGCCGCGCCGTCGAACTCGTAGCGGGCCTGGCGCACCTTCTCGGAGTAGTACGACCAGTCCCACGGCTCGATCGCGAACCCGGCCTGCTCGGCCAGCGCCTCGGCCTCCTTGCCCGCGTTGCGCACGGCCGGCCCGACGAGCTGGCCGAGCATCTCCTCGACCGCCTCGACGGTCTTGGCCGTCTGGTCGGCCACCGTGTAGGCCGCGTGGCTGGGGAACCCGAGCAGCGCCGCCCGCTCGGCCCGCAGCGCCGCCATCGTGGCCGCCACCTCGAAGTTGCCCGGCGCCCTGCCGACGCTCAGCTCGTACAGGCGGCGGCGCACGTCGCGGTCGGTGAGCTGGGCCAGGCCGGGCTGGCTGGTGAAGTTGAGCAGCGGCAGGACGTAGCTGCCGTCGTCCTTGCGCAGCGACTCGATCTTGGCCTCGTCGAACCCGTCGAGCTCCTTCGGGTCCGTCACCACCAGCGCCGACTCCGTGGACGCCTTGAGCAGGCTCTGCGCGAACCGCGTGGAGAGCTTCGACAGCTCCTCGTTGAGGGCGCGCAGGCGGTCCTGCTCGGGCTCGGACAGGTCGGCCCCGGCCCTGATGAAGTCGTCGCGGTACTTCTCCAGCAGCCAGGACTCCTCGGCGTCCGCGGTGCTGACCTGCTTGATCCTGGCCCACAGCGCCCGGTTCAGCCGGATCGCGTCGCTGTGGCGGGTGAGCTGCGGGGAGATCTCCTTCTCGATCTCCATGATGCCGTCCGTGGTGTTGGACGCGGCGATGCTGAAGAAGACGGTGGCCGTGCGGTCGAGGATCCGCCCCGACCGTTCGAGCGCGGCGATCGTGTTCTCGAACGTCGGGGTCTCGGTGCTGCTCGCGATCGCCTCGACCTCGGCGAGCTGCTCCGCCATGCCGCGCTCGAACGCCGGCAGGTAGTGCTCCTCACGGATGTCCGCGAAGGGCGGCAGCTCGTACGGCAGGTCGCTTGGGGCGAAGAACGGATTCTCGGCCAACGCTCGGGCTCCTCCACGTGGTGTTTTGTCCCCTTCAGCTTGGCACGATCGGGCCCGTGGTGTGGGCCGCGGAGGACGGGTCGGCTAATCGTTTTGGTCTTAGCCCCGGAGCTGGGCTATTCTTTCGGACGTCGCCAAAGCGCTCCGCGAGGAGATCGCAGCGGTGGGGTATGGTGTAATTGGCAGCACGACTGATTCTGGTTCAGTTAGTCTAGGTTCGAGTCCTGGTACCCCAGCCATTCTCAACGGATGTCTCCTTCGGAGATGTCCGTTTTTTATTTCGCCAGCCCGTCGAGGATTTTCGTGATCTGCCGAAACGCGTCGCGGGTCGGCGCGTGCGGCGTCCGCACCGTGAAGACCTCGAACCTGTTGCCCGGCGTCGCCTCGTCCGCCTCCCTGATCATGCGGTCCTGCAAGGCGGGCGGGATCACCCGATCCAGCGACTGCCGCACGTAGACGCGCGGCACCCGCCCCCAGGCGTCCCGGCGGCCCCGGGCGTCGGCGCTCGACACCGCCAGGCTCTCGTCCGGCAGCGACGCGTTGAGCAGCGCCAGGAACTCGCCCTCCGTCCCCTCGGCCATGAACGCCGCCTTCGCCGCGTCCAGGAACTTCGCGTCGTTCGTGCGCCAGTTCACCCTGATCGCCTTCAGCACCCTCGGGTCGCCGACCACGCCCGGCAGGATGCTCGCCGCCAGGCTCGTCCTGCCCTCCGGCGTCTCCAGGTACTCGGCCGGCGAGCGCAGCTTCGTGCAGCAGTAGGCGCCGACGTAGACCAGGCGGTCGATCAGATCGGGCACCTCGTCGGCCGCCTTCGTGATCGTCGAGCCGCCCAGGCTGCCGCCCACGAGGATCACCGGGCCGTACCGGGAGACGCGGCGGACGGCGTCCACCGTGGCCTCGACGTAGTCGTCCAGCGTCACGCCCGCCATGGGGGAGGGGAGGGTGGCCAGCTTCGCCAGGTCCTGCGGGGCCTGGTAGGCGCGGTGGAGCTGGTCCTCGGGGCCGTGCCCCGGCAGGCCCACGCCGACGGTGCGGTGGCCGCGCAGGGTCAGCTCGGCGTCGGCGGTGGCCGTGCCGTTCGAGCCGGTCACGAAGACGAACGTGGTCACCTCCTTACGCTTGGCGGCCGACGTGGCGGTGGCTCCGGCGCCTGCCGCGGCGGCGAGCTGGAAGGCGGTTCTGCGGGTGAGTGCGTTCATGCCTTCGATGCTCGCCTCGGCGGGGTGCCTGGCACATCGACCGTCGGGGCGGAGAAGCGGTTGACGGCGGCCATCCACCGATCGATTGACGGCGTGCCAGGCTTGGGGGCATGAGCTGGGTCGATGGGCGTGAGAGATGGGTTTACGCGGGGGTGGCGTACGGGCTGCTCGCGATCTCGACGATCATGGCGGCGGCCCAGGACGCGGGCGCCTGGCCGGGCACCACCCTGCTCGGCGGCGCACCGGACGGCATCAGCGCGGACGGCGGCGGCGCGGACGGCGGCGGCGGTGTGGCAGACGGCGGCGGCGGTGCGGCGGGCGGTGGGTGGGTGGCGGGTGTCGTCGCTCTGTGGGCGGGGGTGCCGTGGCCGCCGGTGGCGCTGGCGGCGGCCGTGTGGCTCGGTGCCATCCCCTGGCTCCACCCCCGCCGCGACACCCGCAGAGCGCTCGTCGTCACCCACTACGTCGTCCTCCTGGCCCTGACCGCCGCCCTGGCCACCAGGAGCCAGGCCTTCGTGGTGTTCGCCTCGACCGGCTACCCCCTGGCCATCGCGATGCTCCCCGGCCGCCTGGTCATGGCGGGCGTCACGCTCACCGCCCTGATCAACGTCACCACCCAGGCGGGCCCGGAGGCGGGCCAGACCCTGCTCACCGTGATCGCCGGCGTGGCCGTGCCGCTGATCCTGGCCGGCTGGTACGTCTCCGCCGAGCACGACAGACGCCGCCGCCTGGTCGATCGCCTGCGCGCCGCCATGGACGAGAACGCCGACCTCAACGCCAGGCTCCTCGACCAGGCCAGGCGCGCGGGCGTGCTGGACGAGCGGCACCGGGTGGCGGGCGAGATCCACGACACGCTCGCGCAGGACCTCGTCGCCCTGATCGGCCAGCTCACCGCCGCCGACCGCGCGGCCGGGGAGGAGTCCCGCCGCCGTCACCTCGGCAGGGCGGCCGAGCTGGCCCGCCGCGGCCTGTCCGAGACCCGCAGGTCCGTACGGGCGCTGCGGCCCGAGCCGCTGGAGGACGCGGAGCTGCCGGACGCGATCGGCCACATGGCCAGGTCGTGGGCGGAGGCGGCGGGCGTGGACCTGCGGTTCGAGGTCACAGGAACGCCGGTCGCGCTGGCCGCCGACGTGGCGGCGGCGCTGTTCCGGGTGGCGCAGGAGGCGCTGGCGAACGTGGCGAAGCACGCCGATGCCACCAGGACGGGCCTCACCCTGTCGTACACGGACGAAATGGTCCTCCTCGACGTCCGAGACGACGGGGCGGGCTTCGACCCGCAGCGGCCCTCTGACGGCTTCGGATTGGATGGCATGCGGCAGCGGGTCCGCGGCGTGGGCGGCACCCTGGACGTCGAGTCGGAGCCCGGCGGGGGCACGGCCGTCGCCGCCGCCGTCCCGGCCATCCCAGGACGATGAGGTGCCGCCGCCCCGGCCGCCCCAGGACAGATGAGAGGCTGGAGCGATGCCACTGCGGTTGCTGATCGCCGATGACCATCCGATCGTGCGTGACGGCCTGCGGGCGGCGCTCGGCGGCGAGCCCGACCTGGAGATCGTCGGCGAGGCGGCCGATGGCGAGGAGGCCGTGCGCCTGGCCGGGCAGCTCGCCCCTGACATCGTCCTCATGGACCTGCGCATGCCCGGCCTCGACGGGGTCGGCGCCATCCGGCGGCTCAGCGGCACGGGGCCGAGGGTGCTGGTGCTGACCACGTTCGACACCGACGTCCTGCCCGCGCTGGAGGCGGGCGCCAGCGGCTACCTGCTCAAGGACGCCCCGCCGGAGGAACTGATCCGGGCGGTGCGCGCCGTCCACCGCGGCGAGACCGTGCTCGCCCCGGCCGTGGCGGGGCGGCTGGCCGAGCACCTGCGCAGGCCGGCCAGAGGGCGGCTGAGCAAGCGGGAGCTGGAGGTGCTGCGGCTGGTGGCCGGCGGGGCGACGAACAAGGAGGCGGCGGCCGGCCTGTTCATCAGCGAGGCCAGCGTGAAGACGCACCTGCTGCACGTCTACGCCAAGCTCGATGTGCGCGACCGCGCGTCCGCCGTCGCCGAGGCCTACCGCAGGGGGCTGCTGGGCTGATCTGGTGGGCGGATAAGCGGTTTGGTGTGGTCTTGCGGGTGCGGTAGAGTTACCTGCGTTGCCGGGGAGGCCCGGCAGAGCAGCTTGTGGGCAGGGTCCCGTCGTCTAGTGGCCCAGGACGCCGCCCTCTCAAGGCGGTAGCGCCGGTTCGAATCCGGTCGGGACTACCACTGCCACAAGCCCGCGAAGGTCCCGTCGTCTAGTGGCCCAGGACGCCGCCCTCTCAAGGCGGTAGCGCCGGTTCGAATCCGGTCGGGACTACGCCTTCTTCCTTTTGGGAAGAAGGTCTTTTTGTTTTTACGGCAAGCGGTGGGCGACGCCACCCGCCGCTCGTGGCCGGTCCCCGTCCAGGGGAACGCTCCTCCGGTTCCCGAGCTGACCGCCGTTACGTGCGCATTCTTGGCCGTGTAAGCGAAATATGCCGGCCGTCGTCCTCTCGAAGCCTTCACGAACGAACGCGCCCCCGCCGTCCAACGGCGGGGGCGCGTTCTTGTGGGTCAGACCGAGCGGGCCTTGAACAGGGCGCGGCGGGCCGCCTTGGCGACCTGCTTGTCCGGGTGGACCTGGGAGATGAGGTCCAGCAGCTCCTCCACGTGGGCGTGCGGGATCTTCCAGATCACCTCGAGCAGCTCGTTGACCATCTCGGGGCCGATGTCCCGCAGGCTGCTCACGAACTCCGACCGGCCCAGGCCGGCCGAGATCGTCCACATGTCGAGGATGAGCCAGTGCGTGTCGTCCTGTGTGGGCTCGGGCGCGCCCTCCACTTCGAGCTGGCTCAGGTGGGTGGCCGCGTAGGGGCGCAGCGACGGCTGCTTGAGCGCCGCCTGCCAGGCGGGGACGGCGGCCTCGCCCAGGGTGCCGACGACGCTGGCCGCCTGCACCCTGATCAGCGCGTCGCTGTCGTCCTCCGCCGCGGCCTCCAGCAGCTCCTCGGCGGCCTTGGCGGGCTCCCTGAGGCGCATCCAGGCGGCGAACTCGGCGTCGGCCTCCTCCTCGGGCAGCTCGGCGCTCAGCGCGAGCAGCTCGTGGGCGCTCATGGACTCGATGGCGGGCCGCGCGTCGACCTCGATGTCGGCGTCGTCGATGAGGTGGACGACGCCCTCGGTGCCGAGCGGCGTGAGGCGCACGGTGTCGCCGTCGAGCTCGACCATGCCGTAGCCGGTCAGCCAGTCGATCGCGGGCGCGAGCGGGTCGCCCGCCGCCTCCCACGCGTCGGAGCCCAGCTCGTCGAGGTCGGCGGCGGCCTCCGACAGCTCGCGCGCCAGGTCGGCGCGCTCGCGGGAGCCGCCCGCCAGCAGCAGCCGGACGAGCAGCCCCCTGGTCAGGCCCGCCAGGGCCATGGTGAGGTCGTCGTCCTCCAGCTCGGGGTCGCCGTAGTCGACGGAGTGGAGCCCGAGCATCCAGGCGTCGAGCACGTCCTCGTCCTCGTCGAACGGCCACTCGGCCGTGTCGTCCTGGACGGCCACCGTGCCCGCCTCGCCCGGCTCCAGGAACTCCAGGTCGACGGCGAGGTTCCAGATGTTCCAGAGCTGGGGGACCGCCTCGGCGACGGGGCCGTCGGTCTCCGGCCTGGGCAGGCCGACGGCGGCCAGCGCCTCCTCGACCTCGGCGTCGGTGAGGAGGGTGTCCTCGCCGACCTTGCGGCCGGAGCCCACCCAGACGGCCAGATCGCGGGCCTTGGCGACCAGCGGGGCCTGGCGGGCCGCCTCTGCCAGCTCGGTGTCGGGCCGCAGCCTGATCGTGTCGAGCTCGGCCAGCTCGTCGGCGAACGGCTCGAAGTCGCCCAGGTCGCCTGTCTCGCCCTCCTCGTCGTCGCCTTCACTGTCGTCGAGCATCTCCTCCATGAGGTCGACGAACTCGTCCTCGACGTCGTCCAGCTCGGCCTGCAGATCGGCGAGGCTGTCGGAGCCCTTGGCGAGCCGGCCGGTCTGGGAGAGGAACGTCAGGTACGCGTCGACGGCGGGAAGCATCCCGTCGGCGGCGGCGTCCGGATCCTCCACGACCTTGGGCATGCGGTCGAGCAGCAGGTTACGCAGGTCGGCGCGCTTCCACGTGCCGAGGTCCTGCGAGAAGGCGAGACGGTGCCACAGAGCGGCGGGCCCCACGAGCTCGGGGTCGCTCCCAGGGGCGTTCGCACGCGCCCACATGATGAACTCTTCGAGCAGGGGTCGCAGCTCAGTGGCGGCTACCTCGATGCGATCTGTCACGCACTCAGGCTAGTGCGCCGGGGAGGCAGTCGGCTCCCCAAATACATCCTTTTCCCGATCATGACGTGCGGCGCATCGCCTCGGTGATGCGTTCGGCGGCCGCCATGACGGGCACGGCGTGGAGCCTTCCAGGCGCTCGCGTGAGCCGTTCGATGGGCCCGGAGACGGACACGGCCGCGATCACCTTGCCTCCGCTGCCCCTTATCGGCGCTGAGACGCTCGCCACACCCTGCTCCCGCTCGCCCACGCTGTGGGCCCACCCCCTGCGGCGGACGGAGGCGAGCGTGGCGGCGGTGAACTTGGCGCCGCGCAACCCGCGGTGCAGCCGGTCGGGCTCCTCCCAGGCCAGCAGTATCTGCGCTGCGGAACCCGCCGTCATGGGCAGCGCGGACCCCACGGGGACGGTGTCGCGCAGGCCGCTGGCCCGTTCGGCGGCGGCCACGCAGACCCGTTCGTCACCCTGGCGGCGGTAGAGTTGCGCACTCTCCCCGGTCAGGTCTCTGAGCTGCATCAACACGGGGGCGGCCACCGCCAGCAGCCGGTCCTCGCCGGCCGCCGTGGACAACTCGGAGAGCCGCGGGCCCAGCACGAACCGGCCCTGCGTGTCACGGCTCACGATGCGGTGGTGCTCCAGTGCGACGGCCAGCCGGTGGGCAGTGGGTCGGGCCAGGCCGGTGGCCTGGACGAGCTGCGCCAGTGAAGCGGGTCCCGCTTCCAGGGCATTGAGTACAAGAACTGCCTTGTCGAGTACTCCGACTCCGCTAGAGTTGTCCATACACCGATACTGCAGTCTCGACATATGAGAAAGCAAGTCGGAGGATTCTCAAGGAGGAGATCATGGGCCGCACACTGGCCGAGAAGGTCTGGGAGCAACACGTAGTCCGTCGCGCGGAGGGCGAACCGGACCTGCTCTATATCGACCTGCACCTCATTCACGAGGTCACCAGCCCGCAGGCGTTCGACGGGCTCCGTCTCGCCGGCCGGAAGGTGCGGCGGCCCGATCTCACCATCGCCACCGAGGACCACAACGTCCCGACCGTGCTCGGCCCGATCGCCGACCCGGTGTCGAAGACCCAGGTCGAGACGCTGCGCAAGAACGCCGCCGAGTTCGGCATCCGCCTGCATCCGATGGGCGACGCCGGTCAGGGCGTGGTGCACATCATCGGCCCGCAGTTCGGCCTGACCCAGCCCGGCATGACGATCGTGTGTGGCGACTCTCACACCTCCACGCACGGCGCGTTCGGCGGCATCGCGTTCGGCATCGGCACCTCCGAGGTCGAGCACGTGCTGGCCACCCAGACGCTGCCCGCCTACCGGCCCAAGACGATGGCCATCGAGGTCTCGGGCGAGCTGCCCGTCGGCGTCACCGCGAAAGACCTGATCCTGGCCATCATCGCCAAGATCGGCACCGGCGGCGGCCAGGGCTACATCGTCGAGTACCGCGGCGAGGCCGTGCGCAAGCTCTCCATGGAGGGCCGCATGACCGTCTGCAACATGTCGATCGAGGCCGGCGCCCGCGCGGGCATGATCGCGCCGGACGAGACCACGTTCGCCTACCTCAAGGGCCGCAAGCACGCCCCGGAGGGCGAGGCCTGGGACCAGGCGGTCGCGTACTGGAAGTCGCTGCGCACCGACGACGACGCCGTGTTCGACAAGGTCGTGGAGATCGACGCCTCGACGCTGACCCCGTTCGTCACGTGGGGCACCAACCCGGGCCAGGGCCTGCCGCTGGGCGAGTCCGTCCCCAGCCCCGAGTCCTTCGACGACCCGGTCGCGCGCTCGGCCGCCGAGCGGGCGCTGGAGTACATGGGCCTGACCGCCGGCACGCCGCTGCGCGAGATCGAGGTCGACACGGTGTTCGTCGGCTCGTGCACCAACGGCCGCATCGAGGACCTCCGCTCCGCCGCCGAGATCCTGCGCGGGCGCCAGGTCACCACGCGCACGCTCATCGTGCCCGGCTCGATGATGGTCAAGAAACAGGCCGAGGAGGAGGGCCTGGACGAGGTGTTCAAGGCCGCCGGCGCCGAGTGGCGCGAGGCCGGCTGCTCGATGTGCCTGGGCATGAACCCCGACACGCTCAAGCCGGGCGAGCGCAGCGCCTCCACCTCCAACCGCAACTTCGAGGGCCGCCAGGGCAAGGGTGGCCGCACCCACCTGGTGTCGCCGCAGGTCGCCGCCGCGACCGCCGTCACCGGCCGCCTGACCGCGCCCGCCGACCTGTAAGGGAGAGCACGTTCCATGGAAGCCTTCACCACCCACACCGGTACGGCGGTGCCGCTGCGCCGCAGCAACGTCGACACCGACCAGATCATCCCGGCCGTCTGGCTCAAGCAGGTCAGCCGCACCGGGTTCGAGAAGGGCCTGTTCGCCGCCTGGCGCGAGGACCCGACGTTCGTCCTCAACGACCCCTCCTACGAGGGCGGCTCCATCCTGGTCTCAGGCCCCGACTTCGGCACCGGCTCCTCCCGCGAGCACGCCGTGTGGGCGCTGCAGCAGTACGGGTTCCGCGTCGTGATCGCCGCCCGCTTCGGCGACATCTTCCGCAACAACTCCACCAAGATGGGCCTGCTGCCGGTCATCCTGCCCGGCGACAGGGTCGAGGAGCTGCAGGCCGCCGTCGAGGCGGACCCGAAGCTCGAAGTCACCGTTGACCTGGCCGAACGCCAGGTCAGGTGGGGCGGCGAGGTCGTGCCGTTCGAGATCGACGACTACACCCGCTGGCGGCTGATGGAGGGGCTCGACGACATCGGGCTGACCCTGCGTCACGCCGAGGACGTGGCGTCGTACGAGAATGGTCGGCAGCCATGGCTGCCGACGACCGTCTAGAAGACGACGAACTGGCGCGGCGGTTGCGCGATGCGCACCGCCGCGTCCGCATGCTGCCCACCGACGACAAAGCGCGCAGTGCGCGCCGTTATCTCGCGATTTGCGACCTGGCAAAACGCGATCCGGAGAGGGCGCTGGCGCGTCTCGACGCGTTTCTGGCGGTGCTCGACGAGGCTTTTCCGGCGACGTCCGACACGCCACGCGATGAAGAAAACACGCTGGGTGATTGAGTTCCCCCGCGATCCCGCCTACTTTCGAGCGCGTAAGGGGTTTCTACGTCGAAGTCGTGAGCTGGAACCCCGAGCCGTAACTGGGGGAGCAGGACTTTCATGAACAAGCGAGAACTCGTCGAGGCCATCGCGGATCGGGTGGGCGACAGGAAGACGGCCACGGAGTCCGTCAACGCGGTCATCGACGCCATCCAGAAGGCCGTGGCCAGCGGCGACAAGGTCTCGATCACGGGCTTCGGCGCGTTCGAGATGGTGCACAAGCCCGCTCGCACGGCACGTAACCCGTCGACCGGCGCGGAAATCAACGTCGCGGAGAGCTGGGCGCCGAAGTTCCGTCCCGGATCCGACTTCAAAGAGCTCGTGAACGAGGGCGGCAAGAAGAGCGGCAAGAAGAAGTAGATCGGCTTACCAGCACGCCCGGGCCACGGCCCGGGCGTGACGTTTTTCGCGGCCCCGCACGCTTCACCGGTCCTTCACGCTTCGCCGGCCCCTCACACTTCGGGAACCGGGAACGTGGACAGCGTGACGTAGGCGATCTCGCCGCCGGACATCCCGAGGTTGACCCGCTGCCCCGTGCGCAGCAGCAGGAGAGGGCCCGCGTCGAACGCGGGGGCGCCGAACTCCAGCACGGTCCCGTCGTCGAGGAACACCGTGCCCGAGCGGGCGGTCTCGTCGAAACTCCGTACGGTCGCCTGCACGCGTCCAGCGTAATCCGTCGCCCGCGCGCGGACGAGCACCCTTCCCGCGCGCTCAGGCCGGCGGCTGAGCGGCGCCTGGCCACAGCTCGGCGACCACCGCCGCCGTGTGCCGCCCCAGCCCCAGCGCGACGGCCGCGCGCAGGTCGTCCGGCGTGTCCACGTCGCGCCTGACCGAGTCGATCCCCGGCACGCACAGCTCCTTGGCCCCACCGGCCAGATGCTTGGCCCTGGACTCCCCGCCGAACCGGGGCGCGAACGGCCGCCCGGGGCGTACGCCGTAGAAGGTCGTCCCGACGTCCAGCGCGTCGGGCACGAACGACTGGTCGAACTCGGCCGCCGCCTCCAGCGCCACCGCCAGCTCGGCCGGCCGCAGCGCGGGCAGGTCGGCCTGGAGCGCGCCCACCGCGTCGTCCGGCGCGACGCGCACGGCGTGCGCGGCACCCGTGCGCAGCGCCGTGTTCAGCCCCCGGTCGGGGTCGGGCACCACGTCGGCGCCGAGCGCCGCGAGCGGCCCCGCGGCGGCGGGATCGGCGGTCACGACGATCACCCGCGCGACGGGCGGGCAGGACAGCGCCGCCGCCACGGTGTCGCTGGCCACGGCCACGGCCAGCCGGGTGCGGTGCGGGCCCGTCGCCGCCGCGAGCCGGGTCTTCGCCGCGACCAGCGTCTTCACCGGAATGACCAGGGACCAGCGGATGCTCATAGGCTTAAGCATCGCGCCTCGACATCCCGCGTGGCCAACCGGGAGACTTGGGCGCATCCCGTACGTGTTGGAGGAGAGCATGAGCCGCCCCACGCGACCATCGCGGCCTTGGGAGACCTTCGCCGTCACCGTGGTCAAGCCACTGTCGCGGCTCCTGGTCAAGCGCGACTGGCGCAAGGGTGAGCGCATCCCGCGGACCGGCGGCGTGATCATCGCGGCCAACCACCTGTCGTGGACCGACCCCGTCCTGCTGTCGCATTTCCTCTACAACAACGGCCGCTGGCCGGTGATTCTCGCGAAGTCGGGATTGTTCAAGGTGCCGTTCCTGGGCCGGGCCGTGACCGCGCTGCTGGCCATCCCGGTCGAACGGGGCAGCAGCGAGGCCGCCAGGTCGCTGCGCCTGTCCGCCGAGCGGCTCGCCGACGGGTGCGCGATCCTGTTCTACCCGGAGGGCACCTGCACCCGCGATCCCGACCTGTGGCCCATGGTGGGCAAGACGGGCGCGGCCCGGCTGGCGCTGGAGAGCGGCGCGCCGGTCATCCCGGTGGCCCACTGGGGCGCACAGGAGCTGCTGCCGTACGGTGAGAAGAGGCCCAGGCTGTTCCCGCGCAAGACGTTCCGCGTGAGCGTGGGGCCGGCGGTGGACCTGTCGAAGTACATGGGCAAGCCGGCGCACGCCGACGTGCTGCGCGACGCCACGGCCGACATCATGGCCGCGATCACCGCGCAGCTCGCCGAGCTGCGCGGCGAGCAGGCCCCGGCGACTCCCTACGACCCGGCCGGACGGTGACGGAATGACGAAGGTGGCCGTTTTCGGCGCGGGCTCGTGGGGCACCACGTTCGCGATGGTCCTGGCGGAGGCCGGCAGCCGGACGACGTTGTGGGGCCGCAGGCAGGAGGTGGCCGACGCGATCAACCGCGACCACGCCAACGCCGACTACCTGCCCGGCGTGACGCTGCCCGACGCCCTGCGGGCCACGACCGACCCGGCGGAAGCCCTGGACGGGGCCGACTTCGTGGTGCTCGCCGTGCCGTCCCAGACGTTGCGCGCCAACCTGACGGGCTGGCGCGAGCTGATCCCGCCGGACGCGGTGCTCGTCAGCCTGATGAAGGGCGTCGAGGTCGGCACCACCAAGCGGATGAGCGAGGTCATCCGCGAGGTGGCGGAGGTGCCTGAGGAGCGGGTGGCGGTCGTCTCCGGGCCGAACCTGGTGCCCGAGATCGCCGCGCGCCAGCCCGCCGCCACCGTCGTGGCCTGCACCGACCTGTCGGTGGCCGAACGGCTGCAGGCGATCTGTCACCTGCCGCCGTGGTTCCGCCCGTACACCAACCCCGACGTGATCGGGGTCGAGCTGGGCGGGGCGGTGAAGAACGTGATCGCCCTGGCCGTCGGCGTCTCCGCCGGCATGGGCATGGGCGACAACGTCAGCGCCATGCTCATCACCAGAGGGCTGGCCGAGATCTCGCGCCTGGGCGCCGCGCTCGGGGCCGACGCGCACACGTTCGCCGGTCTGGCCGGGATGGGCGACCTCGTGGCGACGTGCACCTCACCGCTGTCGCGCAACCGCACGTTCGGCGAGAACCTGGGCCGGGGCATGACGCTGGCCGAGGTCGTCGCCGCCACCAAGCAGACCGCGGAGGGCGTCAAGTCCTGCGAGTCCGTGCTGGAGCTGGCCAGGAAGCACGACGTCGAGATGCCGATCACCGAAGTCGTCGTCGGAGTGGTCCACGACGGCATGTCACCGTCGGAGGCAGGCATGCTGCTCATGTCCCGCTCACCCAAGCCGGAGCGCTACGGGGTGTGAGAAACACCTGAATACGGCGTGCTCGACTCGCTGTGACAGGGACACCCCGGTAGATTCGGACACCATGAGCAAGCCACGCGTCGCCGTCGTTTTCGGAGGCCGCAATTCCGAGCACGCCGTTTCCCTGATGGGGGCGGGCAGCGTGCTGGATGCGATCGACAGGAGCAAGTACGAAGTGATCCCGATCGGGATCGCCCAGGACGGCAGGTGGGTGCTGGCCGCTTCCGACCAGCGGTTCGCCATCGAGGCCGGCGAGCTGCCGGTCGTCGACACCACCGGCGCGGCGCTGGCGCTGCCCTCGGGCTCCGGCTCGCTGGTCGCCTACGACCCCGGTGCCATCCCCGTCGAGCTGGGCTCGGTGGACGTGGTGTTCCCCGTCATGCACGGGCCGTTCGCCGAGGACGGCACCATTCAGGGGCTGCTGGAGATGGCGGGGGTGCGTTACGTCGGCTCCGGCGTGCTGGCCAGCGCCGTCGGCATGGACAAGGCGTACATGAAGACGGTGATCGCCGCCGCCGGGCTGCCGACCGGCCCCTACGTCGTCATCCGCGACCGCGACTGGCGGCTCAACCGCGAGCAGGTGCTCAAGGAGGCCGAGGAGCTCGGCTACCCGGTCTTCGTCAAGCCGGCCAGGGCAGGCTCCTCGCAGGGCATCTCCAAGGCCTCCGACAGGGCCGAGCTGGAGTCGGCCGTCGAGTTCGCCAGGCAGCACGACCCCAAGGTGCTGGTCGAGGCCGCGATCGCCGGCCGCGAGATCGAGTGCGCGGTGCTGCAGTCGCCCGGCGACGAGCGGGCCGCCGCGTCGCTGCCCGGAGAGGTGCGGGTCGAGGGCGGGCAGGAGTTCTTCGACTTCGAGGCGAAGTACTACCCGGACCAGATGTCGCTGACGGTGCCCGCCGACATCCCGCAGGAGACGGCCGAGGAGCTGCGGGGGATGGCCGTGAGCGCGTTCGAGGCGCTCGAGTGCGAGGGGCTCGCGCGGGTGGACTTCTTCTACACGCCCGACGGGAAGCTGGTCTTCAACGAGATCAACACCATGCCGGGGTTCACGTCGCTGTCGGTGGCGCCGCAGCTCTGGGCGGCCTCGGGGCTGTCGTACCCGGCGCTGGTGGACCGGCTCATCCAGCTCGCCCTGTCCCGCTCACCCGGCCTGCGCTGAGCCGTTCAGCTTGCTTGGGGTGAGCTGTTCAGCCTGTCTGGGGTGAGATCTGGGCGACCGGCTTCGACAGGTCGGCCAGCACCTCGGCGGCCACGTGCTCGCCGCCGACCGTGACCTCCACGTAGGCGAGGTCGGTCACGGCCGTGAACAGCGCGGGCCTGACGGGGTCGGCGAACCAGCCGACGCCCCCGATCTCCTGGAGCGTGTCGGTCGGCGCCATCCTGGCGGGCCGGGGCACGCCGCAGCGCAGCGCGATGGCGCCCGAGCCCCACACGGCCACGTACGGCGACTCGGGCGTGGACGCGCCGCGCTCGTCGCCGTCGAGGGTCTTGGGAAGCAGAGTGGCCAGTTTGTCGCAGGCCGCGACCGCCTCGCCCTGAGGGGCGGGCGGTTCGACCTGTACGGTGCCGCCGCAACCGGCGAGTGCTAGGAGAACGAGCAGGACGGCGGCGGCACGCATGCGACGACTACCTTCAGATGTGGACGATCGGACACGTAAGCGTACGCGTGATCCCCGTCACCGCCTGAATCTGTGCCACGACGAGCTTGCCCAGCTCATCGACGTTTCTCGCTTCCGCACGAACGATCACGTCGTAGGGCCCCGTCACGTCCTCCGCTTGAGTGACCCCCGGAATCCCGGAGATCTCGCGGGCCACGGCGGCGGCCTTTCCGACCTCGGTCTGGATAAGGATGTAGGCCTGCACCATCACGTCCTCCCGGGCGATTCGATCACGCCGAACGCCCACCGTACCCTGTGTCCGTCAGGAGGTGCGTCATCACAGTCGGAGATCTCGGCGAATTCGGTGTGGTAAATCGCATTACCACTCGTCTGCCCCAGGGTGAGGCGGTAATGCTTGGCCCGGGCGACGACGCCGCCATCGTCCGCGTGCCCGACGGGCGCGTGGTCGTCTCGACCGATCTGCTGCTCGAAGGCCGGCACTTCCGGCGCGACTGGTCCTCGGGCTACGACGTGGGCCGCAAGGCCGCCGCCCAGAACCTCGCCGACGTGGCCGCCATGGGCGCCACCCCGACCTCGCTGGTGATCGGCCTCGGCCTGCCCGCCGACCTGCCGGTGAGCTGGCTGGACGCGCTGACCGACGGGTTCGCCGACGAGTGCGCGACGGTCGGCGCGGGCGTGGCCGGCGGCGACGTGACCCGGTGCGACCTGGTCGTACTAGGGGTGACGGCGCTGGGCGACCTGGGCGGTAGGACCGCCGTGCTGCGCTCGGGGGCGCGCCCCGGGCACGTGGTGGCGGTGGCGGGGCGGCTCGGGTACGCCGCGGCCGGATGGGCGCTGCTGGAGGCGGGCGTCCCGGCCGACAGCGGCTTGCTGGCGGAGGCCGTGGCCGGGCATCGCAGGCCGTGCCCGCCGTACGCGATGGGGCCGCAGGCGGCCGGGCTGGGGGCCACCGCGATGCTGGACGTCAGCGACGGGCTGCTGCAGGACCTCGGGCACGTCGCCCAGGCCAGCGGCGTACGGGTGGAGCTGGATCCCGAGGCGTTCCCCGTGGGGGAGGCGGTCGCGGCGGCGGCCAAGGAGCTGGGGGCCGACCCGCTGGAGTGGGTGCTCGCGGGTGGCGAAGATCACGCTCTGGCCGCGGTCTTCCCGGCCGAGGTGCGGCTGCCGGACGGGTGGCACGTGGTCGGCCGGGTGGCACGTGGGGAAGGCGTGCTGGTCAGGGGCCGTGACATCGCGCATCGCGGCTGGGATCACTTTGGGTGATGCTCTGTCCCGATTTACGTGAAAATCTCCGTATTTGGGGTACGACTAGTGGGATTGCTGTGACAACGGCGTAGTAAAGGTGTTATGAAGATTGGCGGCCACTGTAACCGGAAGAAAGGGCAGCCATGGGCCGCCACGGCACAGGTGGATCCGACGACGGGGATGAACGGGGGGACAGCGCTTTTTGGGGTCCTGACGAGCAGGCCGAGCCGCCAGGCTGGCCATCGCTGCCGGACCGACCGGAGGTGACGGGGCAGTGGGCCCCCATGCCGCGGCGCACGGACGCGCCGCCACCGCGTGGGCCACAGCCGGAACCGTTCGAGACCACCGGGGCCTTCGCGCTGCCCAACGACCCTGCCGGCGGCTTCCCCCCTGCCAGCGACCCCGCGGGCGCCTTCCAGCCGCCGCACAGAGGCCCCAGGGAGGACGAGGCGGGCCCGTTCGAGACGACGGGCGCCTTCGCGCGCCCGGCGGAGTGGGACCAGCCCACGGGACGCGGCGACTTCCCCGGCCCCTCGACCGGCGACTTCCCCCCGGGCCCTGTCGACCGGCCGACCTCCGGCCCCTTCGACCGGCCGGCGGGCGGCCCTGTCTCTGGCCCCTTTGATCGGCAGAGCGGCGCACCGACCTCCGGCCCCTTCGACAGGCAGACCGGCGGCCCTGCCTCTGGCCCCTTCGACCGGCCGACGGGCGGACCGGGCACCGGCCCCTTCGACCGGCCGACCCCTCTCGACGCCGCCGCCGAGCGCACCGGCTTCTTCGACGCGCCCGCCGAACGCACCGCGTTCTTCGACGGCCCCGCCGACCCCATGGGCGCGCCGGGGAACGGCCCTCGACCGGGTGACGCGCCCGGCCCGTACGGCGGCCCCTGGCCAGCCGGCGACGGCGACCGCAACTTCGACGACCCCGAGCGCACCGCCAGGTTCGACTCGCCCTCGGGCCCCGTCTACACCGACTCGCCCTCAGGCCCCGTCTACGGCGCCCCGCCCGAGCCGGGCGACGTCAAGGTGGCCGGAGAGCCGACGACCGCGATGGCCCCGGCCTGGGCGAACGCCGAGACGGGCTTCCTCGGCTCCGGCTGGTCCAACGACGACGAGCCACCCGCCGACGAGCCCAGAAGCCGCCGAGGCCGCCGCAAGCAGGGACGCGGCGGCGGAGACGACGTCCTGGCCGCCCCCGCAGGCGCGGGCAAGGGCCGGGTGGCCCTGCTGTCCGTCGCGGCCGTGGCCGTCGTGCTCGGCGGCACCGTGGCCGGCGTCAAGTTCATGAGCTCAGGCGACCCGGCCAAGTGCGAGGGCACCACCTGCGCGGCCGTACAGGCCACCAGCAGCCAGCCGGGCCCCGCCGCCTCCGCGCCCACCGAGGAGGACTCCGAGACGCCCGTCGAGGACGAGCCCGCGGAGGACGCCGCCGAGGAGAGCGGCCCCGCCGAGACCCCGACGCCGACCGTCTCCTCCAACGTCCGCACGCCGCCCCGCGCGACCAGCACCCCGACGCCCAAGCCGACCAAGAGCAAGACGAAGAAGCCGGCGGAGCCCGACGACAACGAGACGGAGAACCCGCCGGTCGAGGAGAGCGTCTCGGAGACGCCGACCGAGGAGGCCTCCACCCTGGACGACTCCAGCACCGACACCGGTGCGGGCTCGCCCGGCGGCAGCACCCCCGTACCCACCTCGTCGGACACGTTCGGCTCGTCGGGCGGCGGCAGCGCGGGCAGCTCGGTCAACATGCGGCAGACGATCAAGCAGCGCATCACCACCTACTCGGCCGACCTGACGCTGTCGAACACCTCCCCGCAGACGCTCCAGAACCCCACCGTCTCCGTCCCCGTGGACGGTCGCGTGATGAACGTCAACGGCGCCGAGTGGACGCAGGACGGCGATCTGCTGATTCTGGACCTGAAGGCGTCGATCGCGGCGGGGGGCTCGGTCGAGGTCACGTTCACGGCCACGGGCAGGGGCTCGGAGGCGCAGAACTGCGGCCTGGTCGAAGGGGAGTGCGTCGTCAGCTAGGACACGCCCCGTGGGGTGCCCACCGCACCCCTGGGCCGCTGACGGCTGCCCACACGCGTGCCCTCGGGCGCTGGCGGTCGCCTGCCCGCCCGTGCTCAGCGCGCCGACGGCCGCCCCGCCCGCACGCCTCGGGCGTTGCCCGCACCCGCCTGGGCGCGCTACCCGCACCTGCCGCCTCGCTGCCCGCACCCTGCCCCGTGCGCTGCGGGAGGAAGGCGCTGAGGTGCGTTCGCCAGCGTGACGGCGGGGTCGTGGGCGATGAGGCCGTACGCCCGCCCCCACGAACCCGCACCAGGGCACGACGAAGGCCCGCCCCTCGAAAAGAGAGGCGGGCCTTCGTGAAGACGTATGAACTAGCGGGTGACCTTGCCCGCCTTGATGCACGACGTGCACACGTTCAGCTTCTTCGGCGTGCCGCCCACGACCGCGCGAACCGTCTGGATGTTGGGGTTCCAACGACGGCGGGTGCGGCGGTGCGAGTGGGACACGTTGTTGCCGAAGGTCGGCCCCTTGCGGCAGACATCGCAGACGGAAGCCACGGTATCGCTCCTTAAAACAGTCGATGTAGCCCTGTCCGCTGATGCTTTCCGGGCGGAGGGCATGCCGGGACAACCGGCCAGCCAGACGAGAATATCTGATCCACGCCGATGGGCGCGAACCAGAGCATCTGGTTCAGGCCCGGGGCGGCGATATTCTCCTCGGACAACGGTAGCGCATCCTGGCCGGGCAGGAGGTCGTATGAAGATCCTCGACCCGCCCGCCGTGCGGCGCTGGGCCCGGCTGGCGGCCGACGCGCTCGGTCAGGCCAGGACGGAGATCGACGCGCTCAACGTGTTCCCCGTGGCCGACGGCGACACGGGCACCAATCTGCACCTGACGATGCTGTCCGCCGCCGAGGCCGTGGAGTCGCTGCCCGACGACGTGGACGCGGCCGTGGTGTGGCAGACGCTCTCGTACGGGGCGCTGGTGGGGGCGCGCGGCAACTCGGGGGTGATCGTCAGCCAGGCGCTGCGCGGGCTCGCGGAGGTGCTGAAGGACGGCGCCGACCTGCGGGCCGGGCTGCTCAGGGCGTCCGTGCTGGCCAGGGAGGCGGTGGCCAGGCCGGTGGAGGGCACGGTGCTGAGCGTGCTGGAGTCGGCGGCGCGCGCCGTACAGGAGCTTGAGGGAGATCTGGCCGAGGTGGCCAGGCAGGCGGCGGGGGAGGCGCGGGCGGCGCTGCGCCGCACGCCCGAGCAGCTCGACGTGCTGGCCCGCAGCGGTGTCGTGGACGCGGGCGGCGCCGGGGCGGCCATCGTGCTGGAGACGCTCGCCGAGGTGATCTGCGGCGACTCGGCCGGACATCACGAGGTGCCCGCGCCGACCCACCGGGTCTCGCCGATGACGGAGGTGGGGGCGGGGTACGAGGTGATGTACCTGCTGGAGGCCGACGACGGGGCGGTGGCGGGGCTGCGCGAGGAGCTCGACGCGATGGGCGAGTCGCTGGTCGTGATCGGCGGCGACGGGCTGTGGAACGTGCACGTGCACGTCCCGGAGGCGGGCCCGGCGGTCGAGGCGGGGATCAGGGCGGGCAGGCCGCACCGGATCCGGATCACGTACCTGGCGGAGAGCACCCATCGCGGCGGCGCGGGGCGCGGCGTGGTGGCGGTCGCGGCGGGCGACGGGATCGCGGCGCTGTTCGAGGAGAGCGGCGCTGTAGTGGTGCGGCGCGCGCCGGGCACCAGGCCCGCGCTGCCCGCCGTGCTGGCCGCGATCAGGCAGGCGGGCAGCGAGGTGGCGGTCCTGCCGAACGACGACGGCGTGCGCTCCGTGGCCGCCGCGGCGGCGCAGATCGCCCGTGAGGACGGCGTGACGGTCAGCGTGCTGCCGACGAAGGCGACCGTGCAGGGGCTGGCGGCGCTGGCCGTGCACGACCCGCTGCGCCGCTTCGACGACGACGTGGTGGCGATGACGGACGCGGCCGGGCACACCCGCTACGGGCACGTGACGGTGGCCGACAGGGCGGCGTTCACCAGCGCGGGGGTGTGCAGGCCGGGCGACGTGCTCGGGATGATCGACGGCGACGTGGCGGTGATCGGCGACTCGGTCGAGGGGGTGGCCGGTGTGGTCGTGGATCGCATGCTGGCGGGCGGCGGCGAGCTGGTCACGCTGGTGACGGGGGCGCAGGCGCCGGAGGGGCTGGCGGGCCGTCTGGAGGGCCGTCTCGGGCGGACGCGGCCGGACGTGGACCTGGTGGTGTACGACGGCGAACAGGGCGGCTACCCGCTCCTGATCGGCGTGGAATGAGCTGGGCGGGGATTCCTGTCGGCCTCAAGCGGTAGAACTTATTGCCGTGAGCCGTTTCGACGAGCCTCTGACGAAGGCGCTCGACCCGAAGACCGCAAAGCTGCTGCACAGCGTGCTGGGCCTGGAGACGGTCGGCGACCTGCTGCGCCACTACCCGCGCCGCTACGCCGAGCGCGGCGAGCTGACCTCGCTGGACGCGCTGGAGGTCGACGAGCACGTCACCGTGGTCGGCGAGGTGACCAGGCTGATGCGCAAACCGATGCGCAACAGGGGCGGCACCTGGCTGGAGGCCGAGGTGGTCGACGGCAACGGCGCCCGGATCTACCTGTCGTTCTTCGGCAAGGGCTCGCACGTGGCGGAGTCGCGGCTCAAGCCGGGCCGGCGCGGCATGTTCGCCGGGAAGGTGGGGCTGTTCGGGTCGCGGACGAACCCGCGCTGGCAGCTCTCGCACCCCGAGTTCGAGCTGTTCGAGGAGGGCGAGGCGAACGCGGAGGAGTTCGCGGCGGCGCCGGTGCCGATCTACCCGGCGGGCAAGGATCTGACGCCGTGGGCGATCAGGCGCGCGATCGGCATGGTGCTCGACACGCTCGGCCCGCTCGACGACCCGCTGCCCGCGAGCCTGCGGGCCCGCCACCGGTTGCAGGACCTGGGGGAGGCGCTGGTGTCCATCCACAGGCCGAAGGACTTCGCGGAGGTGGGGCGGGCGCGTGACAGGCTGAAGTTCGACGAGGCGTTCGTGCTGCAGTCCGTGCTGCTGCAGCGCCGTCAGGCCGCCACCGCCTGGCCCGCCAAGCCGAGGCCGCGGCGCGCCGACGGGATGCTGGCCGACTTCGACGGGCGGCTGCCGTTCTCGCTGACGGAGGGGCAGGCGCAGGTGGGCGAGGAGATCGCCGCCGACCTGGCGCGCGAGCACCCGATGCACCGGCTGCTGCAGGGCGAGGTCGGCGCGGGCAAGACGGTGGTGGCGCTGCGGGCGATGCTCCAGGTCGTGGACGCGGGCGGCCAGGCGGCCCTGCTGGCGCCCACGGAGGTGCTGGCCCAGCAGCACCACCGCTCGATCACCAACATGCTGGGCGACCTGGCGCAGGGCGGCATGTTCGGCGGCACCGCGGTCACGCTGCTGACCGGCTCGATGGGCGCAGCCGCCCGCCGCTCGGCGCTGCTCGACGCGGCCTCGGGCACGGCGGGCATCGTCGTCGGCACGCACGCGCTGCTGCAGGAGCACGTGCAGTTCGCCGATCTGGGGCTGGTCGTGGTGGACGAGCAGCACCGGTTCGGGGTGGAGCAGCGTGACGCGCTGCGCGAGAAGGCGGGCGGCGGCCGGCCGCACGTGCTGGTCATGACGGCCACCCCGATCCCGCGCACGGTCGCCATGACGGTCTTCGGCGACCTGGAGGTCTCCACGCTCTCCCAGCTCCCGTCGGGCCGGGCGCCGATCACCACGCACGTGGTGCCCGCCGCCGAGAAGCCCCACTACCTGGAGCGCACCTGGCAGCGGGTCAGGGAGGAGGTGGCGCTGGGGCGGCAGGCGTACATCGTGTGCCCGCGCATCGGCGATCTGGAGGGCGACGAGGGCGACCTGGCGGGCGCGGCCTCAGGCGACGAGCGCCGACCGCCGCTGGCCGTGCTGGACGTGGCCGAGCTGCTCACCGAGGGCCCCTTCCACGACCTGCGCGTGGCCACCCTGCACGGCAAGCTGCCGCCGGAGGAGAAGGACGCGATCATGCGCTCGTTCACCCGGGGCGAGCTCGACGTCCTGGTGGCCACGACCGTCATCGAGGTCGGCGTGGACGTGCCCAACTCCTCGGTCATGATCATCATGGACGCCGACCGCTTCGGCGTCTCCCAGCTCCACCAGCTCCGCGGCCGGGTCGGCCGTGGCGGCCTGCCCGGCCTGTGCCTCCTGGTCTCCGACTTCCCCGAGGGCACCCCGGCGCGGGCCCGTCTCGATGCGGTGGCGGCCACGCTGGACGGCTTCGAGCTGTCGCGGGTGGACCTGGAGCAGCGCCGGGAGGGCGACGTGCTGGGCGCGGCGCAGTCGGGCAAGCGCTCGTCGCTGAAGCTGCTGCAACTGCTGCGCGACGAGGACGTGATCGCCACGGCCCGTGACGAGGCGGCGGCGCTGCTGGAGGAGGACCCGGAGCTGGCGCGGCACGAGGGGCTGCGGGCGGAGATCGACCGGCTGCTGGCCGACGAGCGGGCCGAGTACCTGGAGAAGACCTGAGCTGATCCTCGAACCCAGCCGCGGGGACGGCCTCCCCCCGAATGCCGTCCCCGGCTGGGCCCACCCTCGGGTCAGGTGCCGAGGGAACCGGCGTGCGGAAGGGCTCACGATCACGCCGGTCGGCCTTCACGTGGGTCACCTTGAAGGCCGCAGTCATCATCTTGCGGGCCAGGCCCCCCGATGCCAATCACCCTTGCGCATCCGAGGCAGACACTTGTCCACTCTTGACCTGCGCGAACATGCGGAACAATGGGTCACATGACGCGGATCATCGCAGGCGTGGCGGGTGGGCGGCGGTTGGCCGTGCCGCCGGGGCGCGGTACGAGGCCGACCAGCGACAGGGCTCGGGAAGGGATCCTCTTGACGCTCGACTCCCTGTACGGGCTCCGCGACGCCCGCGTCCTCGACCTGTACGCGGGCTCCGGCGCGATCGGCCTGGAGTCCCTGTCGCGCGGGGCGGCCGAGGCGGTGCTGGTGGAGTCCGACCCCAAGGCGGTGCGCACGATCAAGGCGAACGTCGCCTCGCTCGGCCTGCCGGGCGCCCGGGTGGTGGCCGACAAGGTGGAGCGGCTGCTGGGCAAGCCGCCGGAGGCGCCGTTCGAGATCGTGTTCGCCGATCCGCCGTACGCGGTGACGGACGAGGAGGTGCAGACGGTGCTGGCGCTGCTGCGGGACAACGGCTGGCTGGCGGATGAGGCTTTGGTGGCGTTCGAGAGGGAAAGCAGGGGAAAGCCCTTGATGTGGCCGGAAGGTTACGTTGAGGAGAGGGTCCGTCGTTATGGCGAAGCGTCCGTTTGGTACGGTCGCGCCGCCGGGAACCCGTAGACCTGGGAGGCGTTTTGCGCCGCGTAGTCTGCCCGGGGTCGTTCGACCCCATCACCAATGGTCATCTCGACATCATCGGCCGTTCCGCACGGCTGTACGACGAGGTGACCGTGGCAGTCCTCATCAACGTCGAGAAGAGCAGCCTGTTCACGGTTGACGAACGGATCGAGATCCTGCAGACCGTGACCAAGGAGTACCCGAACGTCAAGGTGCAGAAGTTCCACGGCCTGCTCGTGGACTTCTGCAGGCAGAACGACATCCCCGCCATCGTCAAGGGCATCAGGGTGGTCAGCGACTTCGACTACGAGCTGCAGATGGCGCAGCTCAACTACCGCCTGTCGGGGGTCGAGACCCTTTTCATGCCCACCAACCCCGAGTACTCGTTCCTGTCGTCCTCCCGGGTGAAGGAGATCGCCCGATATGGCGGGGACGTGTCGGGTCTGGTGCCGGATCTCGTGCACAAGCTGCTCATCGAGCGGCTCAGGGGCTGACCGCGAGCTGCTATCCTTTCATTTCGGCCTTGTACGACGGCGATTGTTTTCGCCATGCCTAGCGAGAGCAGGATGACTCAGCACCTCGACCCCCGCTCCCCGTGGGTGATCTCCACTCATGACCTGGGTAAGCGGCCGGGGACGATGAGGCAGATGACCCTGACGCTCCCGGCACCGGCAGACCTCGGCGTCGACATGATCGGTGTCCCCAAGGACGCCGAAGTCGAGCTGGATCTCCGGCTCGAAGCAGTGATGGAAGGCGTGCTCGTCTCAGGCACGGCGCAGGCCCCGCTCGCCGGGGAGTGCGCGCGGTGCCTCGACCCGATCTCCTTGGAGATCGACGTCGATCTGCAGGAGCTCTTCTTCTACTCCGACGAGGACGCCTCGGAGGATGACTCACTGCTCGACGGAGAGCTGTTCGACCTCGAGCCGACGTTCCGCGACGCGGTGGTGCTCGCACTGCCGTTGAGCCCTGTGTGCCGCGAGGACTGCGCGGGGCTCTGCACGGAATGCGGGGTCAAGCTGGCCGAGGCCGGCGACGATCACCGGCACGAGAAGATCGACGCCCGGTGGGCGTCGCTGCAAGGTCTGATTTCCGACAAAGATAACGATCAGGAGAAGTGACGTGGCCGTCCCGAAGCGAAAGATGTCGCGGAGCAACACCCGCGCCCGTCGCTCCCAGTGGAAGACGACTGCTGTCGCCCTGGTGAGCTGCCCGCAGTGCCGTTCGCCCAAGCAGCCGCACATCGCGTGCCCCACCTGCGGCACCTACAACCGTCGTCAGGTCATCGAGCCGTCCGCCTGATTCTGTATCAGTTGACGTGATGCCGACCGGGTGCCAAAGTGCCTCGGTCGGCGTTACCGTCTCAGATGCGTGCGGCGGCGGTTCGCCCGCGGCCGTGGTGGACGCCGGGGCTAACGCGTTACCCCGACGCCCACCACGTTTTCGGGCATCTTCCGCAGCCGGCGCGCCATAGGAAGATGTCCGAGGAGGAAGCACGTGGGCGCAGGTCCTAAGCCGGTGGCCGTGGAGGTCGCCAGAGACGAGCTGGAGCGGGTCCTGTCGGTCGGCCTGGACCCCGACATTCTGGAGCGCGCGCTGACGCACCGCTCCTACGCGTACGAGAACGGCGGCCTGCCCACCAACGAGCGCCTGGAGTTCCTCGGCGACTCGGTGCTGGGCCTGGTGGTCACCGACACCCTCTACCGCAACCACCCCGACCTGCCGGAAGGCCAGCTCGCGAAGCTGCGCGCCGCCGTGGTCAACATGCGGGCGCTGGCCGACGTCGCCAGAGGCCTCGGGCTGGGCCGGTTCCTGCGGCTCGGCCGCGGCGAGGAGGGCACCGGCGGGCGCGACAAGTCCTCCATCCTGGCCGACACCCTTGAGGCGCTGATCGGCGCGATCTACGTCGACAAGGGCCTCGACGAGGCGTTCCGGGTCGTCCACCTGCTGTTCGACCCGCTGATCGTGCGCTCGGCCTCGCTCGGCGCAGGGCTCGACTGGAAGACCTCGCTGCAGGAGCTGACCGCGTCCGAGGCGCTCGGGGTGCCCGAGTACCACGTCGAGGAGAGCGGCCCCGACCACGCCAAGTCGTTCACGGCCATGGTCCGCGTCGGCGGCGAGTCGTACGGCTCCGGCACCGGGCGCAGCAAGAAGGAGGCCGAGCAGCAGGCGGCCGAGGCGGCGTGGACCCGCATCAGGGCCCGCCGCGACCAGCGCGAGAGCCAGCCCGCCGGCTGACCGCCCCGGAAGGGCTGCGGGGCCGCCGGGCGTTGGCCACAAGCCTGCCGGGCTGATCGCCCCGGGAAGGGCCGCGGGGCCGCCGGGCGTTGGCCACAAGCCTGCCGGGCTGATCGCCCCGGGAAGGGCTGCGGGGCCGCCGGACGTTGGCCACAGGGTGAGAGTTGTGTACCCCCAGTCGGAAGAGGTCCGAGGTGCCCGAGCTTCCTGAGGTCGAGGTCGTCAGGCGCGGCCTGGCGCAGTGGGTGATCGGGCGCGAGATCGCCTCCGCGGAGGTGCTGCACCCCCGCGCGATCAGGCGGCACGTGCCCGGCGCCGACGAGTTCACCGCGCGGCTCAAGGGCCGCGCGGTGCTGTCCGCCGAACGCCGCGGCAAGTACCTGTGGCTGCCGCTCTCCGGCGCAGGCGAGGCGCTCATGGCCCACCTGGGGATGAGCGGCCAGCTCCTGGTCGTGGAGCCGGACTCACCGCTGGAGAAGCACCTCCGGGTACGGCTCCGCTTCGAGGACGGCGGGCCCGACCTGCGCTTCGTGGACCAGCGCACCTTCGGCCACGTCATGCTCAGCCCGCTCGTGGGCGGCGTGCCCGAGCCGATCTCGCACATCGCTCCCGACCCGTTCGAGGCGGCGTTCGACGAGGGCGAGTTCACCCGCAGGCTGAGGGCTCGCCGCACCGAGATCAAGCGGGCGCTGCTCGACCAGTCGCTGATCAGCGGGGTGGGCAACATCTACGCCGATGAGGCGCTGTGGATGGCCAGGCTCCACTGGGCCCGGCCCACGGAGACGCTGACCAGGCCCAAGGTGGGCGAGCTGGTGACGGCGGTGCGGGCGGTCATGGGGGCCGCGCTCGAACAGGGCGGCACGTCGTTCGACAGCCTGTACGTGAACGTCAACGGGGAGAGCGGGTACTTCGAACGGTCGCTGGAGGTGTACGGGCGGCGCGACCTGCCCTGCTCCCGTTGCGGCACCGCCATCAGGCGTGAGGCGTTCATGAACCGGTCGTCGTACTCCTGCCCCCGGTGCCAGCGCAGACCCCGCTGACCCTGACCCGCGCCTCGGGCCGCGGTCGCTACCTCCGGCCCCGCGCCTTGGCGGCATGATGCCGCTTCCTGCCCCTGCCTTGCGCGGCGGTGATGCTGTTTCCTGTCCCCGTGCCTTGGACGGCGGGACGCTGCCGTCGGCCCCGTGGTTGCCCCCCGACCTGCGCCGTCAGCCAGCGTCGGGTCGGCCTTGGCGGGTGAAGGCGGCGACGATCGCGGCGGTTGCGGCGAGGGCCGCGCCCGCCCACATCACCGCCGGGACCGACAGCCCGTCCGCGATCCGGCCGCCGGCGAACGAGCCCAGCGCGATGGAGACGTTGAAGGCGCCGACGAAGAGCGCCGTCCCCCACTCGCCGCCACCGGACCGCATGATCCACAACTGCAGCGTCACCCCGACGCCGCCGTAGCCGAGCCCCCAGACCACCAGCGCGACCAGGGCGGGCACGCCGGTCAGCACGAGGGCCACCATGGCCGCGGCCATCAGCACGGCCAGCGTGATCAGGGTCAGCCGGGGGTTCCTGGCCGCCCGGGCGCCCGCGGCGAAGTTGCCCGCCACGCCCGCGAGCCCGTACAGCAGGAGCGCGGCGCTCACGAGGGCGGGGCCGGCCTGGGCGATCTCCTCCAGGAACGGGCGGACGTAGGTGTAGGCCACGAAATGGCCGGAGACGGTCAGGGCCGTCAGGACCAGGACCAGCTTGAGCGGCCCTGAGAGCCACGAGGAGCGCTTTTCCGGCACGGGTGACGATTCGGGCCCCGAGCCCGATGGTGAAAGCCTCTCAGGACCGGAGAGCGGCGCAGCCCCGGACGGCGGCTCGGCCCCTGGCGACGGCACAGGTTCCGGGGAGGGCAGAGGTTCCGGGGAGGGCAGAGGTTCCGGCGACGGCTCAGGCTCCGGCTTCAGGGGCGGCAGTGACGCGGCCAGCAGCGCGAGGAGCGCCAGGGCCAGCACGCCCGCCGCGGCGAACGCGCTGCGCCACCCCGCGAACGACGAGACGAACGTCGCCGCGGGCACCCCCAGCACCGACGCCACCGACACCCCGCCCAAGATGATCGACGTGGCCCGGCCGACGGCGGGTTCAGGCACCAGCCGCGTCCCGAGCGCCGCGGCGAAGGCCCAGAAGCCGCCGATGCTCACCCCGGTCAGCACCCTGGCGGCCAGCATCACGGGATGGGAAGGCGCCGCCGCTGCCGCCAGGTTGGCCACCGCCAGCAGGCCCATCAGCCCGAGCAGGACGAGCCGCCGGTCGGCCCGGCGCGCGGCGACGGCCAGCACGGGCGCGGCGACCGCGGCCACCAGCCCGGGCGCCGACATGGCCAGGCCGGCCGTGCCGGGGGAGACGCCCAGGTCGGCGGCCATCGAGGTCAGCAGGCCGACGGGCAGCATCTCGCTGGTCACCACGGTGAACGTGCCGACCGCGACCGAGGTCACGGCGAGCCAGCGCGCCCGTACGGAAACATCTGTCACAGTCATGCGGCCCAGCCTCTTGCCGGCCCCGCGCGGGAACAATGACGAACCCCGAAGGCTTGCTTTAGGTGAGCTAAACGATCGAGCCGGAGGGCGGCGTCATGGAGTTCAGGGAGCTGGAGTGCTTCATCGTGCTCAGCGAGGAGCTGCACTTCGCGCGTACGGCGGAGCGGCTCTACCTGTCGCCGGGCCGGGTGAGCCAGCTCCTGCGCTCCCTGGAGACCAGGATCGGCGGCCGGCTCTTCGACCGGACGAGCAGGCGGGTGCGGCTGACCCCGCTGGGCGAGCGGTTCCTGGCCGACCTGCGGCCCGCCTACGACGGCATGGCGCAGGCCGTGACCAGCGCGAAGGCGGCGGCACGCGAGGTGACAGGGGTGATCAGGGTCGGGTTCCTGGCCACGCCGACGGACGTGGTGACGGGCAGCGTGCGGGCCTTCGAGCGGCGCAACCCGGGCTGCGTGGTGGAGCTGGTGGAGATCCCGCTGTCCGACCCCTTCAGCAAGCTGCGGGCGGGGCTGGTGGACGTGGCGTTCACGCTGCTGCCGGTGGACGAGCCCGACCTGGTGACGGGCGAGGGGCTGAACCGCGTCTCGCACCTGCTGGGCGTCTCCGTCCGGCATCCGCTGGCGGGCCGGGCGGGCATCGGGGTGGAGGAGCTGGCCGAGGTGCCGCTGATCGGTCTCGAAGGCCCGGCTCCGCGTGCGTGGCATGAGCGGATCGCACCCTCCGTAACTCCTTCCGGACGTCCGATTCCGCGCGCCGGTAAGGTGGCCACCACGCAGGAGGGCTTGACTCAGGTGGCGCTCAACCGGGGTGGCATGTTGTTCTGCACGCCCACGGCGCTGCAGCTCGCCCGCCCTGATCTCAGCTTCGTGCCCGTCACCGGGCTGCCTCCGTCGATCCTGGGCCTGGCCTGGGTTCGGGCCAGGGAGACGGCCGCGATCAGGGCGTTCGACGAGGCGGCGGTGCGCGAGTCCGCCATGGCCCTGGTCGCGTGAAGACGTGGCGTCGGTCACGTGAAGCCATGGCGCTGGTCGCGTGAAGGCGTGGTGTGCGGGTCGGTGGTGTGAGAGGGGATGGGATGGCGCGGGAGGGTGGCGAGCAGGTCCGGCTGACGGCCTGGGCGCGGGGCAGGGTCCAGGGGGTGGGCTTCCGGTGGTGGACGCGGGCGCGGGCGCTGGAGCTCGGCCTGGTGGGCTGGGCGCGCAACACCGATGACGGCCGGGTCGAGGTCGTCGCGGAGGGGGAGCGCGAGGCCTGCGTCAAACTCCTGGAGCTGCTCAGAGGTTGCGACACGCCGGGCAGAGTGGATGGAGTAGTGGAACGCTGGAGCGAACCCCGAGGTAGTTTGGGCGGATTCATGGAGAGGTAGCCCGTTTCGTCAAACCGCCCAAATAGGGTATAGTTGTATGTCGGGAGTGCCCATTAGTGGGGCTCAGCGGTTCGTTCGACTTGACCGCCCACACTGCCGGTGCGACTCTTGTTAGGTACCACGCGCACCCCTCCCGCGGAATAGAAGTGCGCGAACCAGTCTGGTCACTCAGCGTGGAGGACCCTTTACCATGGCGAAGGCTCTACTCGGCCACGTCGGCGGTCCTGACCCTCGGATGGTCTCGGAGATGCGCCGCCTGCAGCAGCGTATCCGGGATCTGGAGGCAGAACTCATCCGACTTCAGGCCACGAATGACGCTCTTGCAGCGCAAACCCGCGACGAGGCGCTAAGCCGCGTGCAGGAGCGCGAGCCGGCACTCACCTGAGAGTGATCGGAGCGCAAGACCCAGGGACGTCTCGGAGAGGCGTCCCTTGTTATTTTCCCCTGAATCTCCTGGCCCGAGTGCGGATGCCCGCGTGGGGCAGTCAAGACCAGTAGGCTTTTCCGAGGTCTATTCGAGGTCGGTTGTAGGAGAGAAGGGGGTCGCGCTTGTACCTGAAGACCCTCACCCTGCGCGGCTTCAAGTCCTTCGCCTCGGCCACCGCGCTGCGCTTCGAGCCCGGCATCACCTGCGTCGTCGGCCCCAACGGCTCCGGCAAGTCCAACGTCGTCGACGCCCTGGCCTGGGTCATGGGCGAGCACAGCGCCAAGTCGCTGCGCGGCGGCAAGATGGAGGACGTCATCTTCGCCGGCACCTCCTCCCGGCCCCCGCTGGGCCGCGCCGAGGTGACCCTGACGATCGACAACTCCGACGGCGCGCTGCCGATCGACTACACCGAGGTGACGATCAGCCGGCTGATGTTCAGGTCGGGGCAGAGCGAGTACGCGATCAACGGCGACACCTGCCGCCTGCTCGACATCCAGGAGCTGCTGTCCGACTCGGGCATCGGCCGCGAGATGCACGTGATCGTCGGGCAGGGCCAGCTCGACGCCGTGCTGCACGCCGGGCCTGAAGACCGGCGGGCCTTCATCGAGGAGGCCGCCGGCGTACTGAAGCATCGCAAGCGCAAGGAGAAGGCGCTGCGCAAGCTCGACGCGATGCAGGCCAACCTGACCCGCGTCCAGGACCTCGCCACCGAGCTGCGCCGCCAGCTCAAGCCGCTGGGCCGCCAGGCCGAGATCGCCCGCAAGGCCGCCGTCATCCAGGCCGACCTGCGCGACGCGCGGCTGCGCCTGCTGGCCGACGACGTGTGCATCCTGCGCGCCACGCTGGAGCGCGAGGCCGCCGACGAGGCCGCGATCACGGCCAGGCGGCAGCAGGTGGAGACCGAGCTGACGCAGGCGCAGGAGCGTGAGGGCGCGCTGGAGACCGCGGAGGCCGAGGCCCAGCCGCGGCTGGCCGCCGCCCAGGAGACCTACTTCAGGCTGTCCTCGCTGCGCGAGCGCATCACCGGCCTGGAGCAGCTCGCCGCCGAGCGCCACCGCCACGCCGTCGACGCCGCCGCCATCGAGCGCCGTGGCCGCGATCCCGAAGACCTCGAACGCGAGGCCGCCGAGGTGCGGGAGCAGGAGCTCATCCTCAGGGCCGAGCTGGAGCAGGCCCAGGAGCTGCTGGAGGAGGCCGTCCAGCGGCGCGCCGAGGCCGACGCCGAGCTGAGCGCCGAGGAGCAGCGGCTCGCGATGGCCGCCAGGGCCGCCGCCGACCGCCGCGAGGGCCTGGCCAAGCTGCGCGGCCAGGTCGATTCCGTACGCAGCCGCGCCCGCGCCGCCGGCGAGGAGATCGGCCGGCTCCAGCAGGCCGTGGCCGACGCAGGCGCCCGCGAGAGCCAGGCCAGGGAAGACCTGGAGGCGCAGCGCCTGGAGGAGCCCGCCGTGGACCCGGGGCTGGCCGAGGAGCTGGCCACCGCGCAGGCCGCGGTCGAGGAGGCCAGGCAGGTCGCCGACGAGGCGCGAGCGGCGGCCGAGGAGGCCAAGTCCGGCCTCGACGCGCCGCGCGCCGCGCTGCAGGCCGCCAAGTCGGGCGTGAGCACCGCCCGCGCCGCCGACCAGGAGGCGCAGCGCTCGGTCGCCGCCCTCGCCGCCCGCCGCGACGCCCTGGAGCTGGGCCTGGCCAAGGGCGACGGCGGCGCCGCCGTGCTGGCCGCCGACCTGGCGGGCATGCTGGGGCCCCTGGCGGCCTCGATGCAGGTGACGCCCGGTGCCGAGCCCGCGGTCGCTGCCGTTCTGGGGCCGGTCGCCGAGGCCATCGCCGTCAAGACTCTCGACACCGCCGTCGAGGCGCTGGAGCTGCTGCGCTCCGAGGGGTCCGGCCAGGCGACGCTGCTGGTGGCGGGCAACGGGTACGGCGGCGACGACGCGGCCGGGCGGGCACCGGCCCCCGGCGGCGGCCGGTGGGTGGCCGACCTGGTGACGGTGGCCGACCACCTGCGTCCCGCGCTGGAGCACGTGCTGGCCGACGTCGTGCTCGTACCCGATCTGGAGACCGCCAGGGCCGTCGCCGAGCGCCACCCCCACCTGAGGGCGGTCACCGAGGCGGGCGACCTGGTCGGCGCCCACCTCGCCGTCGGCGGCGCGGAGGGCGGCACGTCGGTGCTCCAGGTGCGGGCCGCGCTCGACGAGGCCGTCAGCGATCTGGAGGAGGCCGAGGCCAGGGCGGAGGCGAGCGCCACGGCCCTGGACGCGGCGATCGAGGCCGAGCACGCCGCCCAGTCGGCGCTGGAGGCAGCCCAGGCGCACGTCAGCGAGGCGCAGACCGCCGTCACCACCGCCCAGGCGGGAGTGAGCGCGGCGCAGGGCGCACTCGACCAGATCAGGGGCCGCCAGCGCGAGGCCGACCAGCGCAACGCCGCCGCGGCCAAGCGGCTGGCCCAGATCGAGGCCGCCGCCAACGCCGCCCGCGACGAGGCCGAGCGCCTGGCCAGAAGCGTGGCCAGGGCGGAGGAGGCCCGTACGGAACGCCAGGAGGAGCTGGCGGAGCTGGAGATCCGCCTGGCCGAGGCCGAGTACGCCCAGGAGCTGGAGTCCGAGCCCACCACCGACGTGCGCGACGACCTGGCGAGCGCCGTGGAGGCCGCCAGGCAGCGCGAGATGGACACCCGGCTGCAGGTCCGCACCGCCGAGGAGCGGGTCAAAGGCATCGAGGGCCGCGCCGACGGCCTGCTGCGCGCGGCCAGGCGGGAGCGCGAGGAACGCGCCCAAGCAGCCGCTCAGCGCGCCAGGCGCAGGCGGCAGGCCGCGCTGGCCGAGGCCGTCAGCAAGGGCGCCAAGCAGGTGCTCCAGGCACTCGTGGCCTCCGTCCAGCTCGCCTCCAGGGAACGCGACGAGGCCGACCTGACCAGGGTGGCCGTGGACGCCGAGCTGAAGCAGGTGCGCCTGCGCGTCCGCGAGCTGGGCCAGGAGCTCGACAAGCTGGTCAACCGGGTGCACGGCAACGAGGTGGCGCGCACCGAGCAGCGGCTGCGGCTGGAGCAGATGGAGCAGCGGGCGCTGGAGGAGTACGGCGTCGAGGCCGAGTCGCTGATCGCCGAGTACGGCCCCGAGGTGCCCGTCCCCGGCGAGCCGCCCGTGCCGTTCGTGCGCGAGGAGCAGGAGAAGCGCGCCAGGGCGGCCGAGCGGCAGATGAACCAGCTCGGCAAGGTCAACCCGCTGGCGCTGGAGGAGTTCGCGGCCCTGGAGGAGCGGCACTCCTTCCTCAACTCCCAGCTCGAAGACCTCAAGAAGACCCGGCGCGACCTGATGACCGTGGTCAAGGAGGTCGACGACCGGGTCGAGCAGATGTTCGCCTCGGCGTACGAGGACGTGGCCCGCGAGTTCGAGCAGATCTTCGGCCGGGTCTTCCCCGGGGGTGACGGCCGGCTGGTGCTGACCGAGCCCGGCGACATGCTGACCACCGGCATCGAGGTCGAGGCCAGGCCGCCGGGCAAGAAGGTCAAGCGGCTGTCGCTGCTGTCCGGCGGTGAGCGGTCGCTGACGGCGGTGGCGTTCCTGATCTCGATCTTCAAGGCGCGGCCGTCGCCGTTCTACGTGATGGACGAGGTCGAGGCGGCTCTCGACGACACCAACACGCAGCGGCTGCTCATGCTGTTCGAGGAGCTGAGACAGAGTTCACAGCTCATCGTGATCACGCACAACAAGCGCACGATGGAGATCGCGGACGCGCTGTACGGCGTGTCGATGCGCGGCGACGGCGTGACGCAGGTCGTCAGCCAGCGGCTCAGGGAACGCGAGACCGCCTGACCGGCGGGCGGCGGATCGCCTGACCGGCGCGGTGGAGTCCGCCTGATCGCCGCCTGCGGAACGTCCGATCGCCGCCTGCGGAACGTCCGATCGCCGCCTGCGGAGCGTCCGATCGGCGGGCAAGGGATCGCCCGATCGGCGGGCGGGAGTTCGTCTGATCGGTGTGGCCTTGGGCGTGACCATGGTGGTCGATCTGGAAAACTGACATCTTGTGGATGGTTACCTCGGCGTCATCGTGATCGTGGCCGTCGTCGCCCTGCTGGCGGCCGGCGGTCTCTTCCTGCTGTTCAGGCCGGGTCGCAAGGCGGCCCCGCCGGTCAAGCCGCCAGAGGCCCCCGTGCTTCCCGAGGAGGAGAAGCGGCCCGCAGGAGCGGGCGAGGAGGCCGAGGGCGCGACCACCACGCTGCCGCCTCCGCCGGTCAAGCCCGCCGAGCCGATGGTCGTCGAGCCCGAGGTCGAGGTTCCGCCGCCGTCCGCGGGCCGGATGGTGCGGCTGCGCTCGCGGCTGGCCCGCTCGCAGAACGCGCTCGGGCGCGGGCTGCTGGAGCTGCTGTCCCGCGACCGCCTCGACGACGAGGTGTGGGACGAGATCGAGGAGAGCCTGATCACCGCCGACGTGGGCGTCGCGCCGACCCGCGTCATGGTGGAGGAGCTGCGCACCAAGGTGAAGGTGCTGGGCAGCCGCACCCCGCAGGAGGTGCGCGCCCTGCTCAAGGAGCAGCTCCTGGCCCAGGTCAACCCCGACCTCGACCGTACGCTGCACGTGCAGAAGCACGGTGAGCGGCCCGCGGTGGTCCTCGTCGTGGGCGTGAACGGCACCGGCAAGACCACCACCACGGGCAAGCTGGCCCGCGTCCTGATCGGCGACGGCAAGAAGGTGGTGCTCGGCGCGGCCGACACCTTCCGCGCCGCCGCCGCCGACCAGCTCCAGACGTGGGGCGAGCGGGTGGGCGCCGACACGGTGCGCGGGCCCGAGGGCGGCGACCCGGCGTCCGTGGCGTTCGACGCGGTGGCCAAGGGCATCGAGGAGAAGGCCGACACCGTCATCGTCGACACCGCCGGTCGGCTGCACACCAAGACCGGGCTCATGGACGAGCTGGGCAAGGTCAAGCGGGTCATCGAGAAGAAGGCCACGGTCGACGAGGTGCTGCTGGTCCTCGACGCCACCACCGGGCAGAACGGCATGCGGCAGGCGCAGGTGTTCGCCGAGGTGGTCAACATCACGGGCATCGCGCTGACCAAGCTCGACGGCACCGCCAAGGGCGGCATCGTCATCTCGGTGCAGCGGGAGCTGGGGGTGCCCGTGAAGCTGGTGGGGCTGGGCGAGGGGCCCGACGATCTGGCGCCGTTCGATCCCGAGGTGTTCGTGGACGCGATCCTCGGCGACTGAGCTGTTTTTGGCTCGTACAAAATTCGGGTGAAAGAGGCGTTACCAGATGAAACCTTGATCGGCGACTTTTTCATGTGTTGACATGTATCGGTCACTGATCGTTCGGTCCCCTTTGGAACGTGAAAGGCCGCACATGAAGAAGATCGTCGTGCACAAGCCCGGCACCGTGAAGCCGACCGCCGGAGCCGCTCCCAGGCACAACGCCTAGCCCGCCGGATTCCGTACGGGCACGTGCCTGGCGAGGGCCGCGGTGGCGGCACGTGCGGAAACGGGACTGGCCCGCAGGCCGGCGTTCCACGACGGTGCGTCGGCCCCGCCGGATCACGGCGCCTGGGCCGGGTGCGGGGGTAAGACATGGGCTCGCACCGCGCGGGTTGACGGCGCGGGGAACGGCAGGTTCGCTTCGCGTGGGGTGACGGCGCCGGGGCGGGCGAGCCAGAATGGTGTGCGCGCTGTGGGGAGAGGGGCCGCGTGGACACGATCTTCATCGACGCGGATCGCCGGATCGGCGGGCCGTACACGCTGGCCGCGGCGCTGCTCGGGCACCTGGTTCCTGAGGAGCTGGGACGCCGCCCCGAGCTGGTGGCCGCGCACGACATCGAGATCAGGACGGCGGCGCCGGAGTTACGTGACCTGGTGCCACTCCGGCGGCGATCGCTGGCCGACGACCTGCCCAGGGAACAGCGGGTGCTGGTGCCCGGCGCCCGCCGCAGCCTGCGAATAGCGAACGGGCTGGCGGAGTTCGTCCGCGACAGCCTGAGCGGCACGGGGCCGCTCACCGTGCGGGTGGCGAACCTCGGCGAGGCCGACCACACCGACGCCGAGCTGGTGGCCGTGCTGCGGCGCAGGGTCGATCCCGGCCTGCTGACCATCGAGGAGGGGCCGTCCCGCCAGAGCGCGGGGCCGCTGCCCGGCGACTTCGACCGCTACCGCGACGAGGGCTTCCACCACGCCATGGCCGAGTCGGGCCTGGAGGTGCTGCGCGGGCTGGCGTTCGAGGACGACCCCGAGCGCTGGCAGCGGCTGCTGCAGCGGGTCGCCGCGTCGCTGGAGGCCATCGGACGCGAGGACGAGGCCCGCGAGCTGTACGACCGCGTCAGGCGGCTGAGCACCGACCCCAAGCACCGAGCCACCGCGGCCTACGCCACCGCCATGATCCTCGTCCGCCACCACGACGCCGCCCTGCGCGACCCGGAGCAGGCGCTGGCCTGGATCAACGAGGCGGTCACGATCACCTCGCTGCTGCCCGACCCGCGCGAGCGCGCCTTCCACCTGGGCTTCGACCTCAACGGCAAGGCCCTGGTGGAGCTGCGCAGAGGCCGCCGCGACGTCGCCATGGAGCTGGTGGGGCAGGCCATCGAGCTGGCCGAGACGCATCTGCCGCGGGAGCACCCGATCCACCGGCTCGTCCTGCACGCCAACCGGGCCCAGCTCCTGGCCATGGCAGGGCTGCGGGAGGCGGCGCTGGCCGACTACACGCGGGCCATCGAGGCCGACCCCGGCTACCCCGACTACTACCTCGACCGGGGCAACCTGCTGCACGAGCTGGGCCGCGACGAGGAGGCGCTGGCCGACTACGAGGCGGTCATGCGGATCAGCCCGCCCTTCCCCGAGGCGTACTACAACCGGTCAGAGGTGCGTTACGCCGCCGGCGACCTGGAGGGGGCGCACGCCGACCTGGACCACACGCTGGAGCTGGACCCGGAGTTCGCCCCCGCGTACGTGAACCGCTGCGGGCTGCACGTGGCGGCGGGCGACTACCCGAGCGCCAGGCGGGACGTGGAGCGCGGCCTGGCACTGGCGCCCGGCGACTCCTACCTGCTGTGCGTGCTGGGGCAGGTGGAGCTGGCCGAGGAGCGTTACCCGGAGGCTCGCATGGCCTTCGACCAGGCGCTGGAGCTGGACCCCGAGCTAGTGGCGGCCTGGGCGGGGCGGGCGGAGCTGGCGTTCGAGCGGGGCGACCACGAGGCGGCGCTGGCGGACCTGACGCAGGGGCTGAAGCTGGTGGAGACGGCTGAGCTGCTGTACAACCGGTCGCTGGTGTACCGGGCGGTGGGGCTGGAGGCGCAGGAGCGTGAGGATCTGCTGAGGGCCGCCGAGCTGGCTCCCGAGGACGAGGACGTTCAGCGGGCCCTGCACCGGGCCCCCCAGGGCAAGCCGCTGTCCAGGCCACCCGACGGCGGACCCCTCACCTAGGCTCGCGCGCGCGTGCGACGCCAGGGACTGGCCCGCGCAAAGCGCTTCGGCTTGGCGCGTGCAAGGCGCTTCGGCTTGGCGCGTGCAAGGCGCTTGGGCCTGGCTCGCGCAGGGCGCCTGGGCCTGGCCCACGCGAGGCACTTGGGCCTGGCTCGCGCGAGGCGCGTTGGCCTGGCCCACGGGAGGCGCGTCGGCCTGGCCTCGCGCGTGGCGTCCTGGCCTGGGGCTGCGCGAGAAGCGCCGTGGTAGAGCCGTGGTCTAGCCGTTCTTGCGGTGGGCGAGCGGGCCGATCGGGACGACCAGCGGAGTCCCGGCCACGGGGTCGGCGATGATTTTGGCGTCCAGCTCGAACACCTCCCGCAGCAGCTCCTCCGTCAGCACCTCGTGCGGCGTGCCGGACGCGATCACCCGCCCGGCGCGCATGGCGACCAGGCGGTCGGCGTAGCGGGCGGCCAGGTTGAGGTCGTGCAGGACCATGACCACCGTGCGCCCGGCCTCCTCGTGCAGGTGCCGGACGAGCTCCAGCACCTCCACCTGATGCGCCAGGTCCAGGAACGTGGTCGGCTCGTCGAGGAGCAGCAGGTCTGTGCCCTGGGCCAGCGCCATGGAGATCCAGGCCCGCTGCCGCTGCCCGCCCGACAGCTCCTCCAGCGGCCGTTCCGCCAGGTCGGCCAGGCCCGTCATGTCGAGGGCCGCCGCGACCGCGCCCTCGTCGTCGGAGGACCACTGCCGGTACCACGTCTGGTGCGGGTGCCGCCCGCGCGCCACCAGGTCGGCCACGGTCAGGCCCTCGGGGGCGGAGGGCGCCTGCGGGAGCACGCCGAGGACCTTGGCGACCTCGCGGGTGGGGATTCGGTCGATGCGCTTGCCGTCCAGCAGCACCTCGCCGCCCTGCGGCTTGAGCAGCCTGCCGAGCGCGCGCAGCAGCGTGGACTTGCCGCAGCCGTTCGGGCCGATGATGGTGGTCACCGTGCCGGCCTCGATGCCGAGGTCGAGGCCGTCCACGATGACGCGGTCGCCGTACCCGAGCTTGACGCCGGCTGCCTGCAGTCTCACTTTCGCGACCTCCAGATCAGGTGGATCAGGTACGGGGCGCCCAGCACGGCGGTGACGATGCCGACGGGCAGCTCGATGGGGGAGAACACGGTCCTGGCGATCAGGTCGGCGGCCGTGGTGAGGACGGCGCCGACGACCGCGGAGCAGAGCAGCGGCGGCCGGTCCGAGCGGACCAGGCGCAGCGCGATCTGCGGCGAGGCCAGGGCGACGAACGCGATCGGCCCGGCCGAGGCGGTGGCGACGGCGGCCAGCAGGACGGCGGCCAGGATGAGCAGGGCGCGGGCCAGGTTCATGCGGACGCCGAGGCCGGTGACGGTGTCGTCGCCGAAGCGCAGGGCGTCGAGTGAGCGGGTGCCGAGCAGGGTCAGCGGCACCAGTACGGCCAGGGCCAGCGCCGTGGGCGTCACGTGCTCCCAGCCGCGCCCGTTGAGCGAGCCGCTGATCCAGACCATGGCGCGGGCGGTGTCGTTGACGTCGCCGACGGTCAGCAGCCAGAACTTGACGTTGGTGAACACGGCGGCCACGCCGATGCCGACCAGCACCAGGCGGTAGCCGTCCAGGCCGCGCCGCCACGCCAGGCCGTACACGACGGCGGCGCCGAGCAGGCCGCCGAGCAGGGCGAGCAGCGGGACGCCGAGGGTGGCGAGCAGGCCGGTGACGGTGCCGTACGCGGTGCCGCCCGCCACGAGTCCGGCGACCACGGTGACGGAGGCGCCGGTGGTGACGCCGAGGATCTCGGGGCTGGCCAGCGGGTTGCGGGCGATCGACTGGATGATCGCGCCAGACAGCGCGAGCGCGGCCCCGACCAGGGCGCCGGTGAGCGCGCGGGGCAGGCGCAACTCCATGATGACGAAGTGGGCGGCGCTGTTGACGTCGAAGGTGCCGGAGATCACCTCGGGGAGCGTCAGTGCGAGGTCGCCGATGCGCATGTTCAGCGTCATGAGCAGGGCGAGCAGGACGAGTCCCGTCAGGGTGAGCGTGACACCGCGTGGCCGTACCCGCCAGGACACGGCGTGGATCCGTAGGGTCGTCACAGGCGCACGGGCTTTCTGCGGCGGACCAGGGCGACGAAGAACGGGGCGCCGAGCAGCGCGAGCACCACGCCCACCTCCAGCTCTCCTGGTGGGGCGACGACGCGGCCGACGACGTCGGCGGTCAGCAGCAGCGCCGCGCCGATCAGCCCGGAGAACGGCAGCAGCCACCGGTGGTCGGTGCCCGACAGGGGGCGGGCCAGGTGCGGCACGATGAGCCCGACGAACGCCAGTGAGCCGCAGGCGGCGACGGCCGCGCCGGACAGCAGCGTGACGGCGGCCACGCCGACGGCCCTGGTCCTGGAGACGTTCTGGCCGAGGCCGCGGGCCACGTCCTCGCCGAGGGAGAGCGCGTTCAGGCCGGGGGCGTTCACCAGCGCGAGCACCAGCCCGGCGAGCACGAACGGGAGCACCTGCCAGACCACGTCGCCGCCCCTGGAGGCGATCGAGCCGGCCTGCCAGAAGCGGAAGACGTCCATCGCCTGCTCGTCGAGCAGGACGACGGTGGAGGTCAGGGCGTAGAGCAGGGCGCTGACGGCGGTGCCGGCGAGCGCCAGGGTGACCGGGGTGGGGCCGCCTCTGCCGCCGGTCATGCCGAGCGCGAAGACGGCCACGCTGGCGACCAGCGCGCCCGCCAGGCCGTACCAGATGTAGGCCAGCAGGCTGGAGGCGCCGAGCAGGACGATCGAGGACACCATCGCGAACGCCGCCCCCTGCGTGACGCCGAGCAGGCCGGGGTCGGCGAGCGGGTTGCGCGTGTGGCCCTGCATGAGCGCGCCGGCCACGCCTAACGCGACCCCGGCCAGGACGCCGAGCGCGGTCCTGGGCAGGCGCAGGGAGCGGATGACGATGTCGTTCTCCGTGCCGGTCGGGGCGGTGAGCCCGTGCCAGGCGTCGGCGAGCGGCACGGGCTTGGAGCCGATCGTGATGCTCAGCACCACCGCGACCGCCACGGAGGCGAGCAGGGCGAGCAGGACGGTGACGCGGCGACGGCGGAGGCCGTGGAGGCGGGGGGCGACGGCGACTGCGCTCACCCAGGTCCTCCTCAGCTCTCACACGTTCGGCTGAAGTATGACAGCTTAGGCTCGCCTTACCTAATTCGGAGTCAGGAAAGTGCGCAGGTCCGCCAGGTGGGGATCGACGTCCAGGCCCTGGTCCGCCAGCCAGCGCGGGTTGCCGTAGGTGCCCTTGTACCGGTCGCCGCTGTCGCACACCAGGGTCACGATGCTGCCCTGCTCGCCCGCCTCGCGCATCTCCTGGATGAGGTCCACGCAGGCCGCCATGTTGGTGCCGGTGGAGCCGCCGACGTCCAGGCCGGTCACCTCGCGGGTCCAGTGCATGGCGGCGATCGAGCGGGCGTCCGGGACGGCGATCATGCGGTCGATGACCGTGGGCTGGAACGAGGGCTCCACGCGGGGGCGGCCGATGCCCTCGATGCGCGAGCCGGGCGCGGTGACGGAGTAGTCGCCGGAGTCCCAGCCCGGGTAGAAGGCCGAGCCCTCCGGGTCCACGACGGCCAGGCGGGTGGCGTGGCGGCGGTAGCGGATGTAGCGGCCGATGGTGGAGGAGGTGCCGCCGGTGCCCGCGCCCACCACGATCCAGGCCGGTTCCGGATGGGGCTCCAGGGAGAGCTGGGAGAAGATGGACTCGGCGATGTTGTTGTTGCCGCGCCAGTCGGTGGCCCGCTCGGCGTAGGTGAACTGGTCCATGAAGTGGCCGCCGGTCTCGGCGGCCAGGCGGTGCGACTCGTCGTAGATGGCGCCGGGGTCGTCGACAAGGTGACACTTGCCGCCGTAGAACTCGATCAGGTGGATCTTCTCCGGCGACGTGGCCGCCGGCATGACCGCGATGAACGGCAGGCCGAGCAGGCGGGCGAAGTACGCCTCGCTGACGGCCGTGGAGCCGCTGGAGGCCTCCACGATCGTCGTGGACGGCCCGATCCAGCCGTTGGCCAGGCCGTACAGGAACAGGGACCGGGCCAGGCGGTGTTTGAGTGAACCCGTGGGGTGCACCGACTCGTCTTTCAAGTAGAGGTTTACTCCCCAGTGCGAGGGCAGCGGAAAGACGTGCAGATGTGTGTCGCAACTTCGGTTGGCGTCGGCCTCGACCTTGCGTATGGCCTCCGCCACCCAGCGGCGTGTACCCGAATGGTGCCGGTCCACGAATCTCATCCTCATACGCTATCCCATGTGACTCTCGCCACTATTCCTGCAATATTGGGTGGGTAGTGTTATGATAATGAGACTTGTCCGGCCGTGGACGTGACCACGCACGCCGCGAGCAGATGGACGATCAACCCCTTCTGACCAAGGCGAGTTCCCTAACGCGTCCCTTAACTGGGACTTGCGAAGATGGAGACGCTGTCAGGCGGCTTGTGCCGAAACGGGGGATAGCGCAAGGGGGAAATGAATTGATCACTATGACCGATGAGCAGCGTCAGGACTGGTTCGAGCGCGATGTCGTGCCCGTGACGTCGCAGCTTTTCGCTTCCGCCATGCGCCTGACCCGTAACACAGCCGACGCGGAGGACCTGGTGCAGGAGACGGTGGCCAAGGCCTACACGTCCTACCACCAGTTCCGTGAGGGCACCAACCTCAAGGCGTGGCTCCACCGGATCCTGACCAACAACTTCATCAACGACTACCGCAAGAAGCAGCGCTCGCCGAAGCTGTCCGCCGCAGAGGACATCGAGGACTGGCAGCTGCACGCCGCCGAGTCGCACAGCTCGACCGGCCTGCGGTCCGCCGAGACCGAGGCGCTCGACCGGCTGCCCGACAGCGTCGTGATGAACGCGCTCCGCTCCCTGCCGGAGGACTTCCGCGTGGCCGTCTACCTGGCCGACGTCGAGGGGTTCGCCTACAAGGAGATCGCCGAGCGCATGGGTACGCCCATCGGCACCGTGATGTCGCGGCTGCACCGTGGCCGCCGCCAGCTCAGGGGCATGCTGGAGGAGTACGCCCGCGAGGAGGGCGCCGTGCGCCTGCCCGCGCAGCGCGCCGCCTAGCCCGTGCCTCAGGAGCTCATGCTCAGGTGCAGGCGGACGCGTAGCAGACCGTCCTCCGCACGCAACTCCACCAGGTCGCAGAGCTGCCTGCTGATCCAGAGCCCGTATCCCCGTGGGGATTCGGGCTCTGGCGGTATGTAGCCGGGTAACGGGTCGTCGAGCGCGCCTCCCGGGTCGGCGATCTCGCAGACCAGCTCGCCGTCGCCGACCCACATCGTGATCGTGCCGTACCCGGCCCCGTGCTCGACGCTGTTCGCGGCGATCTCCGACACGCTGATCACCAGCGAGGTGATGAGGTTGCGGTCCATGCCGGCCGTGCGCGCATAGTCGCCGACGCTCTGGCGCAGCCGCTTCAGCTCCCTGGCGGTGAAGCGGAAGGTGTCGGCGCCGCCCGGCGGGTCCGTGAGCGGGGCCGTGTCGTCGTGCAGGACCAGCTCGTGCGGCTCGACGAACCTGCTGCTGCTCCTCTCGCCGTCGGAGCCGAGCAGCACAGGGTGGTTGACCGGGCCGTAGTGGAGCACGCTGTCGGGGACGCGGCGCAGGTCGTACAGGCAGAGCATGATGACCGCCGTCGCGCGCAGCGCGGCGTTGATCACGGACTCGCAGCGGATCAGCTCCCTGACCTGGCGCCGGCTCCTGCCCGCCCAGCTCGGCTCGCCGATCACGAAGGTGCGCCTGCCGCGGGTGTACTCGTGGTAGGCGGCCAGCATCCGGTACGGGTGCTCGTACCAGGCGGCGGGCGTGCGGCTGTCGATGCGCTCGGCGTCACGCCCGAGCGCCTCGCGCAACTGGGTCAGCTTGGCCGGGGCGGTGATCACCAGCACCCGCCTGCCCTCGTCCAGGGCGGCGCGCACGCGCGGCACGGTCAGCCCCAGAAAGGACTCATCCGAGTCGTACGGCACAGCCACGTGCTTGAACGACTCGCCATCGGAGGGTGGTGCCCGCTCAGGGCGCACGGGCGAAACGTAGCAAGCGCTAGAGGTGCTGCGCAACGGCTATGAGCGCCACTGCGGCGAGCGCGCATACCACGCCGGCCACCTGTACGGCCCGCAGCCGCTCCCCGAGCACGCGGTTGGCCAGCAGCAGGGTGCTGGCCGGGTAGAGCGAGACCAGCACGGCGACCAGGCTGAGCAGGCCGTCGCGCTGGGCCAGGAGGTAGAGCACGTTGGCCGCCATGTCGAGCACGCCGGCGGCGAAGATGACGGGCAGCGCGCCGGGGCCGGCCTTGAGCGCGCGCCGCGTGAGCAGCGCCAGCAGCGCCACGGCGGACACCGACGACAGCCGCGCGCCGACCAGCGGCCACAGCCCCGCGTCGTGCGGCGCCATGGCGAGCAGGATGAAGAAGCCGCCGAACCCGGCGCCCGCGGCCAGCGCGGTCAGCACCGAGGACAGCGAGCCGTGGCCGCCGCTGGAGGAGTCCTGGCTGACGAGCAGCACGGAGCCGAGCGCGAGCACCACGCCCACCAGCGCCCAGACCTGCGGCCGGTCGCCCGTCGCCAGCCCGAACACGACGGGCAGCGCGGCCGAGGTGACGGCGGTCGTCGGCGCCACCACCGACATGACGCCGGTGGCCAGCGACCGGTAGAACAGCACCATTCCCGCCGCTCCGGACAGCCCGGCGGCCAGGCCCCAGGCCAGCGCCGTGCCGCTGTAGGCGCCGGGCAGCAGCGGCAGCAGCGCGAGGATGAAGGCCAGGCCGGCGAGCTGGGAGAGCACGACGACGGAGAAGACCTGGGTGCGTCGCGTGGCCAGGCCGCCGAAGAAGTCCGCCGTGCCGTACACGATCGCGCAGGCGGTCGCCAGGATCACCGTCACCGTGAGCCTCCCTTGGTTCAATGGACTGCACTGTCAGTACAACACAGAGGGTACGTTCCACTGCAAATCCTTTTCACTAGACTGCACTGCCATGGAAGATCCGGAGCTGATCACGCAGGCCATCGCGAACAACGTCCGCGCCCAGCGCGCGCACCGCGGGCTGACGCTCGACGCGCTGGCCGCCAGGTCGGGCGTGAGCAGAGGCATGCTGGTGCAGGTCGAGCAGGGGCGCACCAACCCCAGCGTCTCCACGCTGACCCGGATCGCCTCCGCGCTGGGCGTCACCGTGGCCCGGCTGGTCGAGGTGGCCGACGTGCCGATGGTGCGGATCGTGGACAAGGCGGACGTCGTCGCGTTCCGCCAGGGCGGCTCCGAGGCGCGGCTGCTGGTGGGCGCCGACATGCCGATGATCCTCGAACTGTGGGACTGGCGGCTGCCGCCCGGCGAGCACCACGACGGCGACGCCCACCCGGCGGGCACCCGCGAGATGCTCACGGTGCTGGAGGGAGAGCTGTCGCTGACGGTGTACGGGAAGACTCACGTGATAGGGAAAGATGATGCCGTGCTCTTCACCGCCGACCGCCCCCACCGCTACGCGAACAGGGGCGAGACGGAGCTGAGGTTCGTGATGGTGGTCGCCGAGCCCCGCGAGCCCCACGACTCCCGCTATCCTCTGGACTCGCAGGACTCGCGTGACGAATAAGCGCGAAAGCCCCCCGGCTCACCCCCCGGAGTTTCATGATTACTCCATGTCTTGGACGGCTGATGCCCGTTGTTGGGTACATCCCTTGTATGCGGTGAACGCCTTCGGCGATCACCGCATGGCTTCCGAACGTCGGCAGGGGGTGGCGTGTGAGTGAGGCCCGAGCGGCAACCGAGAAGCTCCACGCGGAGCTGCACGGTCTCGGCGTCAGCAGCGCCTACGAATTGGGCGACGACGAGACCGTCTCGGTGTGGATCGGCCTGGTCGTCCGTTACAGGGATGGTTTTTACCGGTGGCAGGAAGGGCCGGTGAAACGTCGGCATCTGGGTACGGATCCGGTCGGATGTGCTATGCGCGTGGCGCGCCGCTACCAGGAATTGCAGGCGGATGTCCCACTCTGGTGGGATGACCTGGCCAGGGAGCTGCGGGGGGCACCGGTCCAGGATTATCCGTAGGCCCCCGCATGCGGCGTTTCGGGGGGAAGCATGCGCGTATGGGCCTTGCCGCTGGCCCTTGTCGCCCTGGTGAGCTGCGTGACGCAGTCGGTGCCGCGTCGCCAGCCGCAGACCAGGGTGCAGACCATGCCGTCGAGACCGGTCGTCGTCGATCCCGCGGTGCTCGCCAAGCGGCTGCGCTCGATGCAGCCGGGCTGGCCGGCCAGCCGTAAGTTCGACTGCGCCCGGCTCAGATGCGTGGCCCTGACCTTCGACGACGGGCCTGGCGAGCACACCGTCCGGCTGCTCGACCTGCTGCGCCAGCGCGGCGTGCGGGCCACGTTCTTCGTCATCGGGCAGATGGTGGCCGCCGACAAGGGCGGCCTGACCACCCGGCGCATCGTGGACGACGGCCACGAGATCGGCAACCACTCATGGAGCCACCCGCCGCTGGCCGAGCTGCCGGACGAGGCGGTGAAGAAGGAGCTCAAGCACACCGAGAACATCGTGCAGCGGCTCACCGGGGTGCGGATGCGGGTGATGCGGCCGCCGTACGGGTCCACCGACGACGACGTCGCGGCCGAGACCCGCCGCGAGGGGCTCGCCCAGATCCTGTGGAACGTCGACACCCTCGACTGGCAGGACCGGGTCGCCACCACCGTGGCCAAGCGGGCGGGCGCCGCGCAACCCGGCTCGATCGTGCTGCTGCACGACATCCACCGCAGCACGGTGGACGCCGTCCCGGCGATGCTCGACACCCTCGGCAAGAAGGGGTACACGTTCGTCACCGTCTCGGAGCTGTACGGCAGGACGCCCGCGCCGGGCCGGACCTACACCGCGCGCTGACCTGTCGGTGGCGCGTGGCACTCTGGACGGCATGGGTTTCAGCGGCTTTCCCGACGAGGCGTTCCTCTTCTACGAAGGGCTCGAGGCGGACAACTCCAAGACCTACTTCGCCCAGCACAAGCACCTCTACGAGGAGGCGGTGCGTGCGCCCATGCTGGCGCTCACCGAGGAGCTGGCCGCCGAGTTCGGGCCGGCGCACCTCTTCCGGCCCTACCGCGACGTGCGCTTCGCCAAGGACAAGACGCCCTACAAGACGCACCAAGGGGCGTTCGTCGAGGTCATGCCCGCGATCGGGCTCTACGTGGAGATCAGCGCCGCGGGGCTGTCCACCGCGGGCGGCGTCTACTCCACGGCCGCCGACCAGGTGGCCCGCTACCGCGCGGCCGTCGACGAAGACGTGTCGGGCAAGCCGCTGGAGTCCATCACGGGCGCGCTGACCGGCGAGGGGTACGAGCTGCGCGGCGACCGGCTGAAGACGCGGCCCCGGGGGTTCGAGGAGGACCATCCGCGCATCGAGCTGCTGCGGCACAGGTCGCTCTACGCCGGGATGCGATTCGAGCCGCAGGAGTGGGTGCACACGGCGCGGGTGCGCGAGCGGGTGGAGCGCACCTGGCGGGCGTACGGGCCGCTGGTGGAGTGGCTGTGCGCGCACGTACGGGGGAGCGAGCTGCCCCGCAGATGACCGGGCTCGTCAGCGGGGAGCGAGCTGCCCCGCCGATGGCCGGGCTCGTCAGCGTGGCGTCTGGATCGTCACGATCTGGTCGCCCTTGAGTATGCGGTCCACGGTCTGCCCGGCGGCCGAGGACGCCGCCGTGGTGCCCGCCGCCAGCACCAGCGCGAGCGTGGGCGCCGCCAGGCTGCGGATGCTGCGCAGGTTGCGCACCCTGGCCCACGGCTCCCCTGCCAGGTGCATGGTGCGCCACTCCCAGAACAGCCCGAGCCCGACGCACACCATCATGACCTGCCCCACCACGATGGCCACGACCTGCGCCTTGTCGAAGGCCCCGATGTCCGGCTCGGCGAGCGTGGACAGGTAGCCGGACAGCTCGGTGAGCAGGGCGGCGGCCGTCAGGTGCAGGGCCTTGGTCATCGGCTGGGTGCCGCGCACGCGCGGGTAGAAGTAGCCGAACAGGAAGCCGAAGGCGGGCAGCGTGATCAGGTAGCGCCCGTCGAAGATGAAGCTGGTCAGGTCCACCCCCTCGGGCCAGCCGTAGACGAGGGCGAAGGGCAGGCTCAGCAGCAGGCTGACGGTGAAGGCGTGCACGCCGTTGTACCAGGGCGTGCAGCCGGAGGAGGTGGCGAAGGCGGTCTCGGGGTGGCGGCCGTGCAGGTTCATGGCCGCTTCTAGGGTGTTGCGCTGCTGGTCGAAGTCCGACATGGTCAGCTCGCCCGCGCCGATCCTGGCCCGTCCTATCCGGTAGAGCTCCTGCTCGGAGACGAGCAGCAGCCGCTTGTGCAGGGCGGCCCTGACCAGGGCGCGGTGCTCCTCCAGGTCCATCGGCTCGGGGATGGCCACGCGCGGGCCCGTGAGCAGCCACTGGGCGCTTCCCCAGGCCACCAGGGAGGTGATGGCCAGCAGGGGCAGCGGCACGTCGATGTCGGCCAGCGTGGTGCTGCCGCTGGGCGTGATGTAGAGCACCATCAGCACGCAGATCATGGTGGACTCGGCCACCGGGTTGTCCACGGCGGAGAGCTGCCCGCCGAGCCGGCGCAGCCGCAGCACCAGCATCACGAAGCCGAGCAGCAGCAGCCCCAGCACGCCGCGCACGATCGGGGTCAGCTCCAGGCTGCCGATCCGCGGCTCGTCCTGGGGGACTGCCAGGCTCCACGACCCGGCGTCCAGCCACTCGGTGGGCCAGCCCTGCACGAGCAGGCTGATCAGCACGGCGCCCACGACGGCGGAGCGTTTCCACTGCTTGGTCGCCACGGCCATCGCGGCGATCGGGATCAGCGCCCAGCTCAGCGCGAGCACCAGCCGGGTGCTGTCGGGCGGGTACACCCCGCCGGCCAGCGCGCGCAGCCACAGCGCCAGCGCCAGCAGCCCGAGCGCGGCCTCGGCCGACAGGACGGCCAGCCGCACGACGACCGGCCGCACGCCGAGGTCCACGCTGAACGCGACGGCCGCGGCCGCCGCCGCGACGGCGGCCACCGCCCCGCCCAGCAGCAGGGCCTGCCCCGACAACTGGCCGTGCAGCCACGACCAGCTCAGCATGCCGAGCCCGACCAGCACGCCCGCGCCGGTGACGATGAGCAGGTCGCGGGTGTCCCACGGCGGGCTGGTGGGCAGCACCCGGCCGGCGTGCCGCAGCGCGAGGAGGGGCACGGCGATGAACAGGATCACGTACGCGACGGCCGACCAGTCCTCCGCGAACAGCGGGATCAGCAGGGCGGGCGCGGCCAGGGCGAGCCCGACGAACAGCTCCCTGTTGGCCAGCCTGGCCCACCAGCCCGCGCCGAGCGCGCGTACCAGGAAGACGAGCAGCGCGATCGCGGTGAGCACGCCGAGCGCGGTGGCCCAGGAGAAGTCCTCCTCCACGACCACGTCGGGGAAGCCGAAGGAGTCGGGGGCCAGCGTCATGCTGACCGGGTACGCCCCGACGGTGAACCCCAGCCGCTCCTGCTCCTCCCGCTCGGGCGTGATGCCCTCCAGGCGCAGCACGCTCCACTCGCCGGGCAGCACGGAGATGGTCCTGCCGGTCACGATGAGGGGGAAGGCCTTGGGCTCCTCGAAGTTCAGCTTGAGCAGCTGGTCGGGCCTGAGCTGGCGGAGCACCGTCACCGTGAACTGGGCGGTGGTCATGTCGCCGGTGGAGGTCAGGACGGGCGCCAGGCGCGTGGTGGGCGCCAGCCCTGGGCCGTCCACCTTGATGGCGCCGAACGCGGCGTCGGTGACCTGCTGGAGCGTTCCTGGGAAGCCGCTGCCCTGGCGCAGCGCCTCGATGAGGGTGTCCCTGCGGGCCAGGTGCAGGCGGTGCTCGATGGTCACCTTGACGTGGCGTTGCCGGGGATCGAGCCGGCCGTCAGGGACGGGTTCCAGGTCGGCCCGGCCCGCCCTGGAGATCATCACCTTGGTCTCGGCCCTGCGGGCCCATTGGACGTCGGGATCGGCGCGGGTGGCCGCGGCCACCCACGGGTTGGGTCCTGCGGTGCCTTTCGGCTGCGCAGGCTCCGCTACCGGTCTGGCTGCAACGGTGCACCAAACGATCGCCCCCAACGACACCAGCGCCAGCCCGAACGCGATTGCCATCCGGAGCTTTCCCACAATTTGGATGATTCTCCGGCATACGCGATTGTTCTATCTCGCAGGGTCACGGTGTGATTACAGCTGCTCCCATGACAACTTTTCTTTACGACCTGACCCGGGAGAGTTCATCCATCGCACGTGGCGGAGCCGGGACACTTACTTCCCGCACTTACCGCGAAGCCGCGTTTTGTTCGCGAAAAGCGAGCAAAACGCGGCTTCGGGTGAAACTTTTCGTCAGGCGCGCTTGGCGCGGGCGGCGGCGCGGCCACGGGTGGCGGCGTCGAGCACGACCTTGCGGATGCGCACGTTCTCCGGCGTGATCTCCACGCACTCGTCCTCGCGGATGAACTCCAGCGCCTGCTCCAGCGACAGGATGCGCGGCGGGATCACCTTCTCCGTCTCCTCGCTGGTGGAGGAGCGCATGTTGGTGAGCTTCTTCTCCTTGGTGATGTTCACGTCCATGTCGTCGGAGCGGGAGTTCTCGCCGATGATCATGCCCTCGTAGACCTCGGTCGTCGGGGAGACGAACAGCGTGCCGCGCTCCTGGAGGTTGAGCATGGCGAACGCGGTCACCGGGCCCGAGCGGTCGGCCACCAGGGAGCCGTTGTTGCGGGTGCGCAGCTCGCCGAACCACGGCTCGTAGGAGTCGAACACGTGGTGCACCAGGCCCGTGCCGCGGGTCTCGGTGAGGAACTCGGTGCGGAAGCCGATCAGGCCGCGCGCCGGCACCACGAACTCCATCCGGATCCAGCCGGTGCCGTGGTTGGTCATGTGCTCCATGCGGCCCTTGCGCACGGCCAGGAGCTGGGTGACCGCGCCGAGGTACTCCTCCGGGCAGTCGACCGTCAGCCGCTCGACCGGCTCGTGCACCTTGCCGTCGATGACCTTGGTGACCACCTGCGGCTTGCCGACCGTCAGCTCGTAGCCCTCGCGGCGCATCTGCTCCACCAGGATGGCCAGCGCCAGCTCACCGCGGCCCTGCACCTCCCAGGCGTCGGGCCTGTCGGTGGGCAGCACCCGCAGCGAGACGTTGCCGACCAGCTCCTTGTCCAGGCGGTCCTTCACCATGCGGGCGGTCACCTTCGAGCCCTTGACCTTGCCGACCAGGGGCGAGGTGTTGGTGCCGATGGTCATCGAGATGGCCGGCTCGTCGACCGTGATGAGCGGCAGCGGGCGCGGGTCGTCAGGGTCGGCCAGCGTCTCGCCGATCATGATGTCGGGGATGCCGGCGATGGCGATGATGTCGCCGGGCCCGGCCTCCTCGGCGGGCTTGCGCTCCAGCGCCTCCGTCATGAGCAGCTCAGTGATCTTGACGCGCTGGATCGAGCCGTCGGTGCGGCACCAGGCCACCTGCTGGCCCTTGCGCAGCACGCCCTGGTGCACCCGGCACAGCGCGATGCGGCCCAGGTAGGAGGAGGCGTCGAGGTTGGTGACGTGGGCCTGCAGCGGGGCGCTGGGGTCGTAGGTGGGCGCCGGGATCGTCGACTTGATGATGTCGAAGAGCGGCTCCAGGTCCTCCGAGTCGGGCATGCCGCCGTCGGCGGGGCGCTCCAGGGAGGCCCGGCCCGCCTTCGCCGAGGCGTACACGATCGGGAAGTCGATCTGCTCCTCGGTGGCGTCGAGGTCCATGAAGAGCTCGTAGACCTCGTCCACGACCTCCTTGATGCGGGCGTCGGGCCGGTCGACCTTGTTGATGCACAGGATGACCGGCATCTTGGCCGCGAACGCCTTGCGCAGCACGAACCGCGTCTGCGGCAGCGGCCCCTCCGAGGCGTCCACCAGCAGCACGACGCCGTCGACCATCGACAGGCCGCGCTCGACCTCGCCGCCGAAGTCGGCGTGGCCCGGGGTGTCGATGATGTTGAGAGTCATGCCGCCGTGCTGGACGGCGGTGTTCTTCGCGAGAATGGTGATGCCCTTCTCGCGCTCCAGGTCGTTGGAGTCCATGACGCGGTCGTCGACGTCCTGGTTGGCGCGGAATGCCCCGGACTGCCAGAGCATGGCGTCGACCAGCGTGGTCTTGCCATGGTCGACGTGCGCGATGATCGCGATGTTCCGCAGGTCGTCGCGGCTGTTCAAAGGCATGATGACGTCTCGCTCTGTGTCGTGGGGGCCGCCGCGCGAAGTCGCGACCTCCTAAGTCTAGTTGATCCCCTCTGATGGCAGGAGCGGGACGAGGTGGCGGCGAGCGTACGCGCGGGCGTCGTCATCGTTACGCAGCGGGATCGCGCTGGCGGGCACCAGCACGAACGACAGCGAGATCCGGACGAACGTCTCGGCCACCTCCGCGTCGCCCACGTGCGCCGTGAGGTAGTCGCGCGCCATCGCCAGGTACGGCCCCGCCTCCAGCGTCAGCAGCGGCAGGATCGTCTCGGGCTCGGTGGCCAGCAGCCTGCTCAGCAGCCGGTGGTCGCGCACCAGCCGCAAGGTGATCGCGAACCCCTCCGCCACCTGGTCGGCGAGCGACGGCAGGGGCGCGAGCGCCTGCTCGAACGCGTGCAGGAAACGCCTCAGCTCGCGGGTGATCACCGCCTGGATGAGGTCGTTCTTGCGGGCGAAACGCCGGTAGACGGTGATGCGGGCCAGGCCCGCGCGCCGCGCGACGTCGTCCATTGTCAGCTTTCGCAGCCCCTGCTCCAGCATCCCCGCGTAGGCCGCGTCCAAAATGCGGTCTTCCCCCATGGGACAAGCCTCTACATACATAGGGGGTTGCACAATTGTGCGCATGGCAATCTTGGTCCCGGTACCTAGATTGTGCTCATGACCTGGACAGAGCTCGTGATGGCGGCGGCACCGATGCAGGGCGAGCAGCCGGCGGTGAGCGACGTCAGGACCGGCGAGGTGCTGTCCTACACCGCCTTCGCCCGGCGGGTCACCCGCGCCGCCGCCGGGCTGCGGGCGCAGGGCCTGCGCTACGGCGACCACGTGCTCATCAACGTGCCGCTCGGCGCGAACCTGCCCGTGGCCGTGCACGCCGTCGCCTGGGCCGGCGGCGTGGCGGTGCTCTCGGCCACCGGCAGCGCCCGCCTGATGATCGCCCAGGACCACTACGACCCCGCCGCCGTGAAAGTGGACCAGGTCTTCGCGTTCCGGCCGACGCCGGGCGCCAGAGCGTTCACGGAGCTGCTGACCGCGGGCATGGTCGAGTTCGGGCCGCTGGCCGGGCCCGCGCTCACCCTCGACGGCACGCGCCTGTTCGACAACACCGAGCTGGCGACCGACCTGCGCAGGCTGGCCACCCGGCTGGTGGTCGGCAAGGACGACGTCGTCATCAGCGCGGTGAGCGAGCCGTTCCGCGGGCTGCGGGTGATCGATTTAGCGATGACGGCCGGCGCCCACGTCGTGGTCGCCCACGAACCGAGCCTCGTCGGCTGCCGCGTGCTGGCCCAGGAGCGCCGGGCCACCATGGTCGTGGCGCCGTACGACCTGGCCAGGAGGCTGCTCGGCGACCCCATCCTGCGCGTCGTGGACGAAAGGGCGGTCGTGAGCTCGCTTGGCCTGTGAAAAGTGCGACACTGTGGGAGAGTGTGATCCTTCCGCGACGCAGGGTGAGCACATGCCAGATACCCCCCGGCACAACCTTCCGGCAGAGCCCAACCGGTTCGTCGGCCGCGAGCGCGACCTCGACGATCTGCACGCCCTGTTCGGCGAGACCCGGGTGGTGACGCTGTGCGGGGTCGGCGGCATCGGGAAGACCCGGCTGGCCCTCCAGGTGGCGGCCGGGATGGTGCGGTCGTACCCGGACGGGCTGTGGCTGGTGGAGCTGGCCAGGCTGAGCCGGGCCGAGCTGGTCGAGCAGGAGGTGGCCCGCGTGCTCGGCCTGTGCGAGGAGAGCGCCAGGCCGCTGCTCGACACCATGACGGCGCGGCTGCGCGACCAGCGCTGCCTGCTGCTGCTCGACAACTGCGAGCACCTGGTCGACAAGTGCGCGGAGCTGGCCGCCGCGCTGGTCTCGGCCTGCCCGTGGCTGCGCATCCTGGCCACCAGCCGCGAGCCGCTGCGCATCGCCAGCGAGCTGATCTGGCGGGTGCCGCCGCTCGACCTGCCCGACCCGGCCACGCCCGACGCCGAGTCCGTGCAGCTGTTCATGGACCGCGCGGCGGCGGCGGGCACCAGGCTGGGGCCGGAGAGCCTGTCCGACGTGGTGCGGCTGTGCCGGGCGCTCGACGGGCTGCCGCTGGCGCTGGAGCTGGCCGCGGCCCGTACGAGCCTGCTGAGCCCCGGCCAGATAGCCGACCGCATCGACGACAGGTTCTCGCTGCTGACCACCGGCGGCCGTACCGCTCCGCCCCGCCAGCGCACGCTGCTGGCGGCCGTCGAGTGGAGCTACGACCTGCTCTCGGCCAAGGAGCAGGTGCTGCTGCGGCGGCTGTCGGTGTTCGCCGGTGATTTCGACCTCGACCTGGCCGAGCAGGTGTGCGCCGAGCGGCCCATCCCCGAGGGCGAGATCGTCGATCTGCTCGGCGGGCTGGTCGACAAGTCGCTCGTGCTGTGCGACGAGAGCCGCAGGCGCTACTGGCTGCTGGAGACCATCAAGCGGTACGCCGTCGAGCGGCTCGAACAGGCGGGCGAGCGGGAGGTGCTGCGCCAGCGGCACCTCGACGTGCTGTGCGAGCTGCAGGAGCGGCACTTCACCGCCGAGATGGTGGCGCCCGGCGTGCCGTGGCAGGCGCGGCTGGACGCGCTGACCGCCAGCCGCGGCCTGCTCGACGACCAGCGGGTCGCGCTGGAGTGGGCGGTGGAGTCCGGCAACGTGCCTGCGGGCCTGCGGCTGTGCAGGACCAGCACGGGCCTGCTGCCGCTGGGCGGCAACGTGACGGAGATCGTCGGCTGGATCGAGCGGCTGCTCGCGCTCGGCTCCGGCGGGGTGCCCGCCGACCAGGTGGCGCACGCCAGGGCGTACCTCGCGTACGGGCTGGAGGCGCGCGACGAGCTGAGCAGGTCGCTGGAGGTGGCCGAGGACAGCCTGGCCGCGATGGCGCCGGGCGACCTGTTCCCGCGCTGCGTCATGCACAGCCTCGTCGTCATGGTGCTGCTGCGGATGGGCCGCACCGACGACGCGCTGCACCACGCGGAGGACGGCCTGGCCCTGGCCACCCGCGCGGGCGACACCTGGAACCAGGCGACGGGGATGCTCGGCCTGTCGGCGGTGGCGCTGGTGCGCGGCCGGCTGCGGGAGGCGCAGCGGCACGGCGAGGAGGCGCTGGCGCGGGCGCGCGAGCACGGCCACCGCTGGCTGATGGGCAGGACGGCGGTGCAGCTCGGCTCGGTGGCCGAGGCGCGCGGCGACCTGGTGACCGCCAGGTCCCAGTACGAGATGGCGGTGCCCTGGCTGAGCGAGCTGGGCGCCGACCCCGAGCTGACCCGGTGCCTGGCGCGGATCGGCAGGGTGGCGGCGATGCTGCACGAGTTCGGCGCCGCCCGCGAGCAACTGGCCGCCAGCCTGGAGCTGGCGCGGGCCACCGGGCAGCGGCAGGGCGTGGCCCGCTGCCTGGTCGGGCTGTCGGTGCTGGCCGAGTGCGAGGGCGACCTGGAGGGCGCGGTGCTGACCGCCGCGGCGGCGGCAGGGCTGCGCGAGTCGATCGGGCAGCATTCGGCCACGACCAGGATCGAGGAGCTGCTCGTACGGGCCCGCACCAAGCTGGGCGAGGGGCGCACGACCTCGTTGTGGTCGCGCGGCCGGGCGATGAGCCCGGACGACGCCGCCCGGCACGTGCTGGCGGGCGAGCGGCTCACGCCGAAGGCACCGGTGCCGGCCGAGCCGGTCAAGCACTCGCTGCTGACCGCGCGCGAGCAGGAGATCGCCGGGCTGCTCACGCGCGGGCTGTCCAACCGGGCGATCGCCGAGGAGCTGGTGATCAGCCCGGCGACGGTGGCCCGGCACATCGCCAACATCATGGAGAAGCTCGGCTACACCTCACGGGCGCAGATCGCGGTGTGGGCCACCGAACACCAGCAGAACCCCCCTTGAGCACGCCGAGTTCTGCATAGGGATCTGCATATTCCGCCCCATGTGTGCATGAGACGCCCTCCCTACGGTGGGCGACATGGATGAGCGCATCGTGATGGTGGACTCGGGCACGGGCCTGAAGCTCACCGAGGAGCAACTGGACGAGAGGTCCGCGGTCGCGACCGTCCAGTTGCGACGCAGGGGAGTGCGCGCTGGAGACACCGTGCTCATCTGCCTGAGCGTGGGGCCCGACCTGCTGGTGTCGACCAACGCGGTGATCGCGGCGGGCGGCGTCGTCTGGCCGCTGCCGCCCGATCTCGACACCGCCACGCTGCGGGACCGCATCCAGGAGAGCGGCGCGCGGGTGATGATCTCCAACGTGCGCCAGGCCCTCGACGCGGCCGAGGAGTCCCGCGTGCGGATCGTCATGAGCGTCGCAGACCTGAGCGACTCACATTCGTATCCGACGGGTTGCTGACTCTGCACGCAAAGTGATCGCACAGAGGGCCGGTGAGAGGGAGACTTGGCTCGTAGCAGAGCCTCCCGCGACCAACCTGGGCCCCGATCATGACTGTGCAAGCCCCGCACAACCTTCCTGTAGAGCCCAACCGCTTCATCGGCCGCGAACGTGACGTCTCGGAGCTGAGCGCGCTGGTCCGCGCGGAACGCGTGATCACGCTGAGCGGTGTGGGCGGCATCGGCAAGACCCGGCTGGCGCTGCGCGTGGCGGCGCAGGCGCGGCCCTGGTTCGCCGACGGCGTGTGGCTGGTGGAGCTGGCCCGCATCGGCGATCCCGCCCTGGTGGAGAGCGAATTGGCGGGCGTGCTGGGCGTCCGCGACGAGATCCCGGGGCGGCTGCTCGACGGCCTGCGGCTGCGCCTGCGCGACTCCGGCACGCTGATCGTCCTGGACAACTGCGAGCATCTGGTGGAGCGCTGCGCCGAGGTGGTGGCCGCGCTCGTCGCCGAGTGCCCCGGCGTGCGCTTCCTGCTCACCAGCCGGGAGCCGCTGCGCATCCAGGGGGAGCTGGTCTGGCGGGTGCCGCCGCTGGAGCTGCCCGACGAGCGGCATCCCGACGCCGAGTCGGTGCTGCTGTTCGTGGAGCGGGCGCTGGCGGTCGGGGCGCGCGGGGTGACGGAACGCATGCCCGACGTCGTACGCCTGTGCCGGGCGCTCGACGGCCTGCCGCTGGCCCTGGAGCTGGCGGCGGCCCGTACGAGCCTGCTGAGCCCCGGCCGCATCGCCGACCGGATCGGCGACCGGTTCACGCTGCTCACCAAGGGCCCCCGCACGGCTCCCGCCCGGCAGCGCACGCTGCTGGCCACGGTGGAGTGGAGCCACGACCTGCTCAGGCCCAAGGAGCGGGTGCTGCTGCGGCGGCTGTCGGTGTTCGCGGGGCTGTTCGACCTGGGGCTGGCCGAGCGGGTGTGCGCCGACGGCGGGATCGTGCGCAGGGTGGAGCTGCTCGACCTGCTCGGCGGGCTGGTGGACAAGTCGCTGGTGCTGCACCAGGGCGGCTCGGGCCGTTACCGCCTGCTGGAGACGATCCGCCAGTACGCCGCCGACCGCCTGGAGGAGGTGGGCGAGGGCGTCCGGCTGCGTGACAAGCACCTGCTGGTGATGTGCGAGGAGCTGGAACGCTGCTACGAGGGCGGCTCGCTGGAGCCCCGGATGCCGTGGCCGCAGCGGTTCGCGTACTTCAGCAGGGGGGGCACGCTGCTCGACGACTGCAGGGTCGCCATCGACTGGGCGGTGGAGTCGCGGCAGCCGGTGGCCGGGCTGCGGCTGGCGCGGGCGGCGCTGGCGATCCTGGCCGTCCGGGGCGATCTGGGCGAGAGCGTCGGCTGGCACGAGCGGCTGCTGGCGCTGGACCTGGCCGAGGTGCCCGACCACGTCGTCGCGGTGGCGGCGGGCGGGCTGGCGTACGGGCTGGAGCTGGCCGACGAGCTGACGCGGGCCGAGGAGCTGATCGTGCAGGGGGTGGAGGAGCAGAAGCGGCATCCGTACACGCACTGGCTGGGCATCACCTACAGCGTGGCGCTGACCGTGTTCTTCCGCACGGGGCAGACCGAGCGGGCGCTGCGGTACCTGGAGGAGCTGGAGGCGGCGGCGACCGCGCACGACGACCCGTTCAACCTGGCCACGGTGCGGATCGCCCAGCTCAACCTGGCGCTGTTCCAGGGGCGGCTGCGGCAGGCGCAGCGCTACGGCGAGGAGGCGCTCGCGCTGGGCAGGGAGGCGAGCCACCACTGGACACAGGCCAGGGCGCTGACCCATCTCGGCGCGGTGGCCGAGGCGGCGGGCGACCTGGAGGCGGCCGTGTCGCACCACGCAGGGGCGCTGCCGCTGCTGGAGGGCATGGACAACCAGGTCGAGCTGGCGCGCTGCCACGCCCAGCTCGGCCGGGTGGCCGCGCGGCTGGGCGACCACGTCGCGGCCAAGAAGCACGTGGCCGCGGGCCTGGAGCTGAGCAGGAGGGCCGGGCAGCGCAGGGGCATCGTGCGGGCGCTGTCCGCGCTGTCGGCGCTGGCGCAGGCGCAGGGCGACCTGGAGGGCGCGGTGCTGGCCAGTGCGGCGGCCACCGCACTGCGCGAGTCGATCGGGCAGTTCGGCACGCCGAAGCGGGTGCAGGAGCTGCTGGCGCTGGCCCGCGCCGAGCTGGGCGAGGGCCGGGTGACGCTGCTGTGGGCCAGGGGCATGGAGTGGCCGCCCGACGAGGTGGCCAGGCGGGTGCTCGACAGCGAGGCGGGGCAGGGGCCGCTGCCCTCGGGCCTGGGAACGGGCCCGCGCTACGCCGGGCTGACGCCGAGGGAGCGCGAGATCGCCGTGCTGCTCACCAAGGGCCTGAGCAACCGGGCGATCGCCGGGGAGCTGGTGATCAGCTCGGCCACCGTGGCCCGGCACATCGCCAACATCATGGACAAGCTGGGCTTCGACGCCCGCTCGCAGATCGCGGTGTGGGCGACCGAGCGCGGGAGCGACGCGCAGCGGACATAACCTCATGTTCATGCCTCTCGCGCCGAACTTCCCCGTCATGCTCAGGACCGAGGACGGGGTCCGCATCGATGCCGCGCACACGCCCTCCGCCCGTACGGACGTGGGGATCGTGATGGCGCACGGCTTCACCGGGTCCTGGCGGGACCGCACCGCCCGCCGCATCGCGCACGTGCTGAGCGGGTACGGCGGCGTGATCGCGTTCGACTTCCGCGGCCACGGCAGGTCCGGCGGCGAGACCACGGTGGGCGACCTGGAGATCCTCGACGTGGAGGCGGCGGTCAGGCACGCCCGCGTGATCGGCTATCCCAAGGTGGCCGTCGTGGGGTTCTCGATGGGCGCGGCGGTCGCCGTACGGCACGCGGGGCTGCGCGGCGGGGTGGACGCGGTGGTGGCCGTGAGCGGGCCCGCCCGCTGGTACTACCGGGGCACCAAGCCCATGCGGCAGGTGCACTGGGCCATCGAGCAGCCGTTCGGGCGGTGGGTGGCGCGGGTGGCCAAGCGCACGCGGATCGCGCGCGGGCAGTGGGACCCGATCCCGGTGCCGCCGCACGAGGCCGCCGGGCTCATCTCGCCGGCGCCGCTGCTGATCGTGCACGGGGACGCGGACACGTTCTTCCCCCTTGATCACGCGCGGCAGCTCCACGAAGGCGCCAGGGAGCCGAAGGAGCTCTGGGTCGAACCGGGTTTCGGGCATGCGGAGTCGGCGGCGACCCCGGAATTGGTCCGCCGGATCGGCAAATGGATCTCCTCGAACTTTTCCTGAGTGAAACACGTCTACCTAGGGCGGATGGAAGGAAACCGCCGGGAGAAAGTCCCTGGGGAAGGAAACCGCCTAGGTGGTGGACGTGGGACATACTGCTGTAGTCGGGCGGTAGCCCAGCGTCGCGGGGGCGCGCTGGGTAACCATCCGCGAAGAGGGCCCCGCCATGGGTGGCGGGGCCCTCTGCTTTCGCGGGAGTGGGATCAGCCGAGGCGGCTGATCGTCTTGTACTCCAGGTAGCTGTTGAGGCCCTCGGGCCCCAGCTCGCGGCCGATGCCGCTGGCCTTGTAGCCGCCGAAGGGCGCGTTGGTCTCCAGCATGAAGCAGTTGACGCCGTACGTGCCGGTGCGCACCTGGCGGGCCACCTCCATGCCGTGGTCGGTGTCGGCCGTCCAGACCGTGCCCGCCAGGCCGTAGTCGCTGTCGTTGGCGATGCGGACGGCGTCGGCCTCGTCCTCGTACGGGATCACGGCCAGGACCGGGCCGAAGATCTCCTCGCGGGCGATGCGCATGTCGTTGCTGACGCCGGAGAAGACGGTGGGCGCGACGTACCAGCCCCTGTCGTAGGGCCGGTCGAGGCCGCCTACCACGATCTTGGCGCCCTCGTCCATGCCGAGCTTGATGTAGCTCTCCACCCGCTCCTGCTGGCGCTTGGCCACCAGCGGGCCGATGCCGGTCGTGGCGTCGGCGGGGTCGCCGACGGGCTGCGAGCTGACCATGCCGGCGATGGCGTCCACGACCTCGTCGTAGCGGCTGCGCGAGGCCAGGATGCGGGTCTGCGCCACGCACGCCTGCCCGTTGTTCATCAGGGAGGCCATGGACAGGAAGCCCATGCTGGCGGCCAGGTCGGCGTCGTCCAGGATGATCGCGGCCGACTTGCCGCCCAGCTCCAGGCTGACCCGCTTGAGCTGCTCGCCGCAGACGGCGGCGATGCGGCGGCCGGCCGCGGTCGAGCCGGTGAAGGCGACCTTGTCGACGCCCTGGTGCGAGATCAGGTGCTCGCCCACCTCGCGGCCCGCGACGACGATGTTGAGCACGCCCGCGGGCACGCCGGCCTCGGCCGCCCACTCGGCCAGCAGGTACGCGTCCAGCGGCGTCTCAGGAGCCGGCTTGAGCACGATCGTGCAGCCCGCCAGCAGCGCGGGCGCGACCTTGGTCATGGTGACGAACTGGGGGACGTTCCACGGCACCACGGCCGCCACGACGCCCACCGGCTCCCTGCGTACGGTGATCGGGCCGAACAGGCCCGGCCGCTGCTCCTCCTGCACGAACGTCTGGCCCAGCTCGGCGTAGTACTGCAGCATGCCGAGCGGCTGCGGCGCCTGCGCGAGGTTGGAGAAGGTGATCGGCGAGCCCATCTCCTCGGTGATGAGCTGGGCCATCTCGCCCTGCCGCTCGTTGTAGATGGCGGCCAGCCGGCCGATCACTTCGGCCCGCTCGGCGAACGTCATCCGCGGCCACGGCCCGTGGTCGAAGGCCTGCCTGGCGGCGGCGACCGCGCGCTCCATGTCCTCGGCCGTGCCGTCCGGCACCCGGCCGACGATCTCCTCCGTGTGGGGGGAGATGACGTCGATCGTCCCGGTGCCCGCGGGGGTCACCCATTCGCCCCCGATGAACAGCTTGTCATGCTGGCGCATGTCGTGAGCCTCCTGCTTGACCGAATGCTTGCTTGTCTTCGGCATGTCCCAAGGCGACCGAATCATGTTCTGTCCGCGCACGCAAGAGGGCCGCGCCGCGCCGCTCACCGGATCGGACAAAGCTGTATAAATTTCACCAAAGGTGCAGCAGTTCGGTCGTTCGGATGACAGAAATCAAGATCATCTTCTATAGTTTCGGTCCGTCTATGAGGGGAGGGGACGGGTGTGAGAATCTGGCGGCTCGCCGTTCTCGTCGCCGTACTCTCCGGGCTGCTCGGGCTGCCGGCCCCCTCGCCGGCCATGGCCGACCCCAGCCCCGCCGAGCTGCGCAAGCTCACCAAGCAGGCCGCCCGGCTGAACGAGCTCTACCGGGGCCAGATCCAGAGCCTGGAGGAGATCAGGATCCAGGCCAAGAAGGCCACCGACACCTCCGGTGACCTGGAGGCCCAGCTCGCGGCGGCCCAGGCCGAGGTGAGCAGGATCGCCCAGACCTCCTACATGGTCGGGCCGCTCGACGGCACCCGCCTCCTGACGCCCAGCGGCGACCCGTACGCGATGCTCGGCGGCGCCGCCAACCTGGCCTACATGGCCAACGAGCGGACCCAGCGCGTCGAGAGCATCAAGAAGCTGATCGCCAAGTCCGACGACGCCAAGGTCAACGCGAGCGAGAAGATCGAGAAGCTCCGCAAGGAGATCAAGGCGCTCCAGAACAAGAAGGACGACATCCAGAAGCTGCTGCAGAAGTACGGCTTCCAGCAGCCCGGCGGCGCCGAGGGCCTGACCCCGCGCATGATCAACGTGCGCGCGGAGATCATGGCCAACTTCCCCATGAAGTACGGCGTCGGCTGCCTGCGCCCCGGCGACCCCGGCGAGCACGGCAAGGGCCGGGCCTGCGACTTCATGATGTCGAGCGGCGGCAGGATGGCCGGCGGCTCCGACGCGGCCAACGGCGACGCGCTGGCCGCCTGGCTGATCGCGAACGGCTCCCGGCTGGGCGTCATGTACATCATCTGGAAGCAGCGCTACTACGACATCCGCTCAGGCGGCGGCTGGGACCCGATGTCTGATCGCGGCGGGGTGACCGCCAACCACTACGACCACGTTCACGTGTCGGTGTTCTGATCCTTCAGGAACCGCGCGAACCAGTGGTAGGAGCGCTTCGGCGTGCGGCGCTGCGTCTCGAAGTCGACGTGCACCAGGCCGAAGCGCTGGTCGTAGCCCTCGGCCCACTCGAAGTTGTCCAGCAGCGACCAGACGAAGTAGCCGCGCACGTCCACACCCTCGGCCATGGCCCGGCGCATGGCCGCGATGTGCCGGTCGAGGAAGTCGACGCGGGCGGCGTCGTCGATCGTGCCGTCGGCGGCCGGGGTGTCCTCCTGTGAGCAGCCGTTCTCGGTGATCATGATCGGTGGGAGGGCGGCGCCGTACCTGGCCTTGAGGCCCGTGAGCAGCTCGCGCAGGCCGTCGGGCACCACCGGCCAGCCGAAGGCCGTGGTGGGGAAGCCGGTGACGCCCGCGTCGTCGAACGGGAGCCCGTCGCCGGTCGGGGCGGCGATGCGGGTGGGGTTGTAGTAGTTGACGCCGAGGGCGTCCAGCGGGGCGGCGATGGTCTTCAGGTCGCCGTCGCGGACGAAGCCGAGGTCTGGCGTGTACGCCGACAGGTCCGGATACTCGCCGAGCAGCACGGGGTCGTTGAACAGGCGGTTGTGCAGCACGTCGTAGGCGTCGGCGGCGCGCACGTCCGCCTCCTCCCGCGAGGCGGGCCAGACGGGCGTGCAGTTGTTCGTGAGCGCCACCTGGCGGGCGCCGGCCGCCCTGAGCGCCTGGACGGCGAGCCCGTGGGCGAGGAGCTGGTGGTGGGCGGCGGGCAGGGCGCCGGTCATGAGCGTCCGGCCGGGCGCGTGCAGGCCCATGGCGTAGCCGTAGGCCATGTGCACGAACGGCTCGTTCAGCGTGATCCACAGCGGGACGCGGTCGGCCAGCCGCCCGGCGACCACGGCGGCGTAGTCGGCGAAGAGCGCGCAGACGTCGCGGTCCAGCCAGCCGCCGCGCTCCTCCAGCGCCTGGGGCAGGTCCCAGTGGAACAGCGTCGGCACCGGCTGGATGCCTTCCGCCAGCAGCGCGTCCACCAGCCGGTCGTAGAAGTCCAGGCCGGGCGCGTTCACCTGCCCCGAGCCCTGGGGCAGCACGCGGGGCCAGGCGATCGAGAAGCGGTAGGCGTTCACGCCGAGCCCCGCCATCAGGGCGACGTCCTCCGGCCAGCGGTGGTAGTGGTCGCAGGCCACGTCCCCGGTCTGCCCGCCCCTGGTGCGGCCCGGCTCGTGGGAGAAGGTGTCCCAGACGGACGCGCCCCTGCCGTCCTCGCCGGTGGCGCCCTCGATCTGGTAGGCCGCCGTCGCCGTGCCCCACAAGAACATTCCCGCCTCCTACGCGAGGGTGGCTCATGTTATCTGAGGTCAAAGACTCTGACTCATGACGGCGGTCATGCGCAAGGATGGAGGCATGACCAGTACCCTGCGCCGCCGACCCGCACAGCGCCGGAGCGTCGAGCGCGTGGAGCGGATGCTCGACGAGTGCGCGCTCCTGCTCGACGAGGTCGGCTACGAGGCGCTGACCACGAAGGAGGTCGCGCGCCGGGCCGAGGTGCCCATCGGCACCTTCTACCAGTTCTTCCACGACAAGCAGGGGCTGGTGCGGGCGCTGGCGCGGCGCAACCTGGAGGCGTTCCTGCAGCGGATCATCGAGCTGATCCCCGCCGCCGACCTCACCCACTGGACCGACCTGGCCGATCTGGCCATCGACGAGTTCGTGGACATGAAGCGCACCACCCCCGGCTTCGCCGTCGTGGACTTCGGCGAGGTGCTCGGCGCCCCCGGCGACGACGGCAAGCGGGCGCTCGACGAGACGCAGGAGAACAACGTCGTCGTGGCCGAGCGCCTGCGCGCCCTGTCGATGGAGCTGCTCGACGCCCCCGTCGGCCCGGGGCTCGACCGGGCGCTGCTGGTGGCGGTGGAGGCCACCGACGCCGTGCTCAAGCTGGCCTTCCGCGCCGACCCCGACGGCGACCCTCAACTGATCGCCGAGTGCAAGCAACTGGTCCGCCGCTACCTGGCCGACCACCTGCCCTGACGGTCAGGCGGCGGCGTCCATGCGCTCGCGCAGCTCGGCGTCCAGCTTCAGGTCCGCCGCCCCGATCGCCTCTTCGAGCTGCTCCAGCGTGGAGACGCCGACGATCGGCACGATCCCGCCCGCCATCAGCCAGGCCAGCACGACCTGGTTCGGCGTCGCGCCCAGCTCGCCGGCGACCTCGTGCAGGACGGCCAGGCGGCGCGTGGTGCCCGGGTGGTCGTAGATCTCGGGGAGCGGCCGGTCCGCCCGCGTGTAGGCGCCGAACATCAGCGTGTTGTACGCCCACAGCGTCAGGTCCGGCTCGGCGGCCAGGTAGCCGAGCAGGTCGTCCGACACCAGCCGGTGCCCCGACTCGGGCAGCTTCGTGTCCGGGCGCGGACGCAGGTAGGTGTGGCGCTGCTGGACGTGGGTGTAGGGGATCCAGCCGCGCGCCGCCGAGACGTTCCTGGCCCGCTCCAGCCGCCAGGCGGGCATGTTGCTGGCGCCGACGGCCCGGACCTTGCCGGCCTGCGCCAGCTCCTCGAACGCCCCCAGAGTCTCCTCGATCGGGACGGAACGATCCTCGATGTGCGACCAATACACATCGATGTAGTCCGTCCGCAACCTCGTGAGGCTGCCTTCCGCGCCCTTGGCGACGGCCGCGGCCGACAGGCCCTCCGCCGAGTCGAGGGTGAGGTCGCCCGGCACGGTGGGGCGGGCGCCGACCTTCGTGCTGATCACGACCTCGTCCCGGTTGCCCCGGGCGGCCAGCCACGCCCCGACGGCCAGCTCGCTCTCGTCACCCGTGCGGCCCTCCACCCAGAACGGGTAGTTGTTGGCCGTGTCGATCCTGGTGCCGCCGGCCTCCGCGAACCGGTCCAGGATGGCGAAGGTCGTGTCCAGGTCCACGGCGGTGCCGAACGGGATCGTGCCCAGTGCGATGTCCATGGCCGGAACTCTGAGACCTGGAGCGCACTCCATGTCAAACCGGTTGACCTGGAGTGCACTCCAGGTGAGATTCTTGACCCTTGTGAGCGTGTACACACCGGCGGAGGTCGTCGAGGAGACCGGCTTCAGCATCGACACCCTGCGCTACTACGAGAAGATCGGCCTGCTGGAGCGCGTCGACCGCAACGCGGCCGGGCAGCGCAGGTTCAGCCAGGAGGACATCGGCTGGCTCGGCATGGTCCGCTGCCTGCGCGACACGGGCATGCCCATCGCCACCATGCTGCGCTTCGCCGAGCTGGTCCGCGCGGGCGACCACACCGTCCCCGACCGCATCAAGCTCCTGGAGGAGCACGACCGGCAGGTCCAGGCCCAGATCGCGAACCTCGCCGAGCGCCAGAGCTACATCCATCACAAGATTTCCTACTACCGCAGCCTCCTCTAGCCCGGCCTTTGCGGCCCGGTTGCTACATCTCGATCCATGGCTGGATCGAGGGGGAGGTGGCTCGACGTCCCGCTGAGCCGGGTCGCGAAGCTGTGCGCCGTGCTGCTGTTCGCCCTGCTCGCGCACGTCACGCTCATCCAGGCGTTCGGCTCGCACGCGCTCAACGCCGACCGCAGGAACGAGCGGACGCTGATCGACAGGTACGGCCGGCCGCGCGGCGACATCCGCACCTACGACGGCACCCCCATCGCGGTGAGCAGGCTCAACGCCGGCGGCCCCTACCGGTACCGGCGCGCCTACCCGAGGGGCGAGGAGTACGCCGCCCTCACCGGCCACGTCTCGCTGCACCGCTCGACCGGCATCGAGCAGGCGCAGGAGGCCGTGCTGTCGGGCGAGGACCCCAAGGTCAAGGTCAGGTCGCTGGTCGGGGACGGCGCCGTCGAGGGCGCCGACGTGCGGCTGACGATCCGCGACCGGGTGCAGCGGGCGGCACACCAGGGGCTGCGGGCGGCGGGCATCCCGGGGGCGGTGGTGGCCCTCGATCCGGCGACCGGGGCCGTGCTGGGGCTGGCCACGTACCCGACGTACGACCCGAACACGCTGACCACCTTCGACCGGGGGCTGCTGGCGCGGACGGCGCGGCAGCTCAGGCAGGCGCCCGCCCAGCCGCTGCTCAACCGGGCGCTCAACCAGCTCTATCCGCCCGGGTCCACGTTCAAGCTGGTCACCGCGGCGGCGGCGCTGGCCTCCGGCGAGTACACGCCCTCCGGGGCCGTGCACGCGCCCGCCCGGCTGCGGCTGCCGGGGGCGCCCGCGTACCTGGAGGCCGGGCGGTGCGGGAACGGGCGGCCGACGCTCGCCTACGCCTTCCAGGCGTCCTGCGACACGGCCTTCGCGGCCATCGGGCTGGCGCTCGGGCAGGACCTGCTGCGGGACCAGGCGGAGGCGTTCGGGTTCAACGCCGGGCAGTTGCGGATCCCGCTGCTCGCCACGCCGAGCCGGTACCCGTCCGTCGTGGACAGGACGCAGATGGCGCTGGCGGCCGTCGGGCACCACGACAACCGGGTGACGCCGCTGATGGTGGCGATGTTGTCGGCGGCCGTGGCCAACAACGGGGTGTTGATGCGGCCCTACCTGGTGGAGGAGGTGCGGCTGCCGGACGGGGCGGTGATGAGCCGGGCCGCGCCCGTGCCCTACAGGACCGCCGTGCCGCCGATGCTGGCGCGGTACCTGGCGGCCATGATGACGGCCGTCTCGCCCGCCTCGGGGACGGGGGCCGTGCTGCCCGGGGTGCGGATGGCGGCCAAGACCGCCGCGTCGGAGGCGGTGCCGGGGGAGAACGCCGTGATCACGGCGTTCGCGCCCGCGGAGGCGCCCGAGGTGGCCGTCGGGGTGGTGCTGGAGCGGCCCGGGCGGCGGGTGAACGCGGTGGCCACCATCGCGCGGGCCGTCATCGAGGCCGCGCTGCGCTGACGATCCTCAGCGGTAGGCGGTGGCCTGGAGGGTGTAGAGGTCGGCGTAGAGGCCGTCGAGGGCCATCAGGGTGGCGTGGTCGCCCTGTTCGGTGACCTTGCCGTGGTCGAGGACGTAGATGCGGTCGGCGTAGCGGACGCTGGCCAGGCGGTGGGTGATGAGCAGGACGGTGCGGCCGTCGGCGTGGTGGCGGATGCGTTCGAACAGGGCGTGTT